>NZ_JBFUCW010000014.1:0-127814 GCF_056405035.1 Pedococcus sp. P2_A3
GGCCGGAGGGTGAGGGCGGCCTGCACATCAGGGTCGGCAGGCTCCCCGTGCACGACCATGGCGTAACCGGTGACGACGTCCTGCGCCACCGCGACGAACAGCTCGCGGTCGGGGTCGGCGAGGTACTGGTCGAAGCGCTCCTTCGACAGCACCTCGGCGATGAACGTGTCGATCGCCTCCCGCGTGGTGTGGGGAGGGCACGCGAGGGCGAACGTCGCCGCCGCCACCTCCGCGAGCACGCTGGCGTCGGCCGCACCCGCGGCGCGCACCACGACCTCCACCGTCAGGCCTTGTCCATCCCGGCAACGACCGCGTCGGCCACCTCACGCATGCCGAGGCGACGGTCCATCGCGGTTTTCTGGATCCAGCGGAAGGCCTCCGCCTCGGAGATCTTGAGCTTCTTCATCAACACGCCCTTGGCGCGGTCGACCGACTTGCGGGTCTCGAGCCGCTCGCCCAGGTCGCTGATCTCCTGCTCCAGCGCCTTGACCTCGGTCCAGCGGTGCCGCGCGATGTCGATGGCCGGGGTGAGGTCTGAGGCCGTGAACGGCTTGACGATGTAGGCCATCACACCCGCGTCACGGGCGCGCTCGACCAGCTCGGTCTGGCTGAACGCCGTGAGCATCACGACGGGGCAGATCCGGGCCGCGCCGATCTGCTCGGCGGCGGTGATGCCGTCCATGACCGGCATCTTGACGTCCATGATCACCAGGTCAGGGGCGAGCTCGGTCGCCATCTCGACGGCCTGCTCGCCGTTGCTGGCCTGGCCCACCACGTCGTAGCCGGCCTCGACGAGCATCTCGGCGAGGTCGAGGCGGATCAGCGCTTCGTCCTCGGCCACCAGGATCCGCGTGGGCGTGGTCGGCGCAGGGCTCGCGGTGGGCGTCTTGGTGTCGCGGGTGTCACTCACGGAAAAGAGCCTAGGGGACGTGCGTTAACGGCAGGTTGCGGCGGTCCCGGCGTGGACAGCGCCGCCACCCGGCCAAGGGCGCTGCCGCGCCCCTCACGAGGTATGCCGCGAGCTCACCACCCGCGAAGGCTTGCCGCGCCGTCGGCGTCGAGAGTCCTCGTTCCTCGCCGCGACCGGGTCAGTCAGGCGTCGCACGCCGGTTCGTCCGCCCAGTCGATCCCCGCAGGTGACAGCATGGCCGCGGCCAGCGCCGCGGCTCCCCCGATCAACTTCTTCAGCATCGCTCCCCCATCTCCGCCGGTCCCTGGTGGACCGGCCCGGGGAAAGGTAGCCGCGCGCGACACGTCGCCGTAGTGACTAGGTATGACTGGAAAAACCTGAAGAAATCCTGACCAGCTCCTTACCCTCGGAGCGCGCCGCGAAGAGCCGCTCTCGACCGCGGTGAGCCCGCACCACGAGTCACGGCCGAGGCTGGTCCTTCAGGAGGTGGAGCAGCGCCCCCCGGTCGGTGGTGACGAGGGCGTAGCGATGCGCTCCCCGACGCCCGTGCAGGACGAAGACGGTGCGGCGGTCGGTGCGGTCCTCGAGCTCCCACCAGCCGGTGTCGGCGATCGACTTCGTCTCGTCCTCGTAGGACGCGTGCTCGAGCTCGTGGTCGTCGACGGGCACTGCCAGGCGGTTCCCTGACGCGGTCGTCGGCAGCCCGCGCGGCACCGCCCACGAGCGCAGGACTCCGTCCTCCTCGAGGCGCAGGTCGAAGTGGTGCTGCGGCTTGAGGTGCTCGTGCAGGACGAACACCGGCCGAGCCTGGACGCTCCCGACTGGGTGCGGCGGATCTCCGGTCATCCCGCCAGAGTCGCATCACCATGACTCCCATACCGCTTGTCGAGGGCGCACGGGCTGGACAGACCACTCGACCGGGTGCCGGTCAGAGCTGCTGGGCCAAGCCGACAACGTGACCCTGAGGGTCGGCGATCAGCGCGAACGACACTCCCGGAACGCTGACCGGGTCTTGCACGACGCGTCCACCGAGGCGAGTCGTCGCGGCGATGGCGCCTGCCATGTCGTCGACACCGACGAAGAACGTGACCAGGTCGCCGTCGCCCTGGAGCGGGCTGATCGCGGTGTACAGCGCATCCGGTACCCCTGTCTCGACAAAGGTGTAGCCGGGGAGGGCGCCTTCGGTGGGGTAGGTCCAGCCGAACAGCTCCCCGAAGAAGGCCCTCGTTGCGTCGGGGTCGCTCGAACGGATCTCGGCGTGCACGATGGGATGGCTCATGATGACCTCCGGTTCTGCGGGCCACCGGACGTGGCCTCCAACCAGATGACGTTCGGGCAGGTCCCCAATCGACAGTGGTGGACGACCAGCTACCCAGCGCCGGGCCCCGGGGTGGGGGCGCGGTGCGGGCGGTCGTCGTCAGCCTCTCCCAGGGTGCCGCCTGGGCGCTACAGCTCGCGGCCGAGCACCCCCACCGAGTGCTCGGGGCGGTCTTCATCGGCCCCTCCCTCGCCATCACGCCGGGCCACACCGCGCGCGCCCCGCAGCGCGACCCGGCGGACCTGGCCCCCTCGCGGGTGCCGTTGATCGAGCGAGATCCGTTGGAGCACTGGGCGAAGTACGACCCGACCTACTGGCAGGACCACCACGAGGACTTCCTGTGGTTCTTCTTCGGCATGTGCTTCCCCGAGCCTCACTCGACCAAGCAGGTCGAGGACTGCGTCGCGTGGGGTCTCGAGACCACGCCGGACGTGCTCGCAGTAGAGGCAAGAGGGGCGCGACCGAGCCGGGAGACCAGCGAGGCGTGGTGCCGAGCGGTCACCTGTCCGGTGCTCGCGATCCACGGCAGCAACGACATGATCAGTCCTGTGTCCCGAGGGCTCCGGCTCGCCGAGCTGACCGGCGGCGAGTGCGTGGTGATCGACGGTGCCGGCCACCTCCCGCTGGCGCGCGACCCGGTCAAGGTCAACCTGCTGATCCGCGCCTTCGTGCACCGCACCGGCGACCGGGTCCCGGGCCCGCCGTGGCACGAATGGGCAGCGGGGCGAGCCACCGCGGAGGGCTGAGGAGCAGGACGCAGGATGTGGGCACTGCCCCTCACCAGCGGTTGTCTCTCCAGGTCAGTCGGCTGCCGAATGCGCGAACGAGTGGTCGGGCGCATGACCCATCCGCCGCCCACGGCTTTCGCGGTGAGGACCCGAGGACCAAGGACGGACGCGGAGCGAAGCCATCCCACATAGGCCGGAGCGAACGTGCTTATGAACCAGCCATGACGTGTTCTCCGCCCATGGGTGTCCCTTCACCGGGGTTGGACCGACCCCCTCACCGTTATGCCAGCATGCGATCCTTGAAGGATGCCGGGCGGGAATGACGCCTCTGACGCCGACGAAACGGCGGGGAGCGCAAGGGCGCAGGTGGTGAGGCTGGTCCGCCGCCGGTTGGAGTCAGCCCTGGTAGATGTCGCCGTCGTATTGCCAGCTGACGACGGGAAATTCATACACCGTCGAATGCAATGCACGGGGGACGACATTGAGAGCGGTCTCCCCTTCCTCTTTGCTGCCAGCCCCGAAACGCTCATTAGCGGGGGCGACCCTTCCACCCCGCGAGACGTGCAGGACCGGCACTTCGCGGCGCCCGAGCAGGCACTTGCGGCGGCCTACAGCGCCGACCCACCGGCGGAGGCAAACGGATGGATGACGCCCGAAGAGTTGCAGCGCTTGCTGACCTACGATGAGAACGGACTCGCCGGATCGCTCCGGCCAGAGGCTGAGCGGGCGGGGCCGCTCGGAGCAGTCATCGTCGGCGTGGGTTGTGTGGCGGTCTTTGCTGGAGTGGCCTGGGCCGGGACATTGCTCAACAACTGGATTCACCTCGACCAGATCGACGGAGGGGGCGAGATCGCCGACAACGTGCTGTCGCTCCTGCTGGCAATCATCGCCAGCGGGCTGGCCTTTTGGGCGGCAGGGGAACTCGGCGCCCGAGTAAGCCACCGCCATCTGGAACGCGCCCGAAGACGAGCGCATCGCAACCCGTGACTTACCGATTGCGCTTGTAGTTCGACCCCGGGCCGAATGCCAGGCCCCTTCGGAGACCACAACAGGCGGGTAGTGCCGCGAGCGGTACAGCCGGCTGATGTGACGCGCGTTTCCGCTGTGAGGTGAGGTCAAGGCCATGAGCCCAGCGTCCTGTCGCGACAGCCGCTTCCAGTGGCGGCGGACCGTCCGGCGGGCCGGGCTGGCGACGTGCGCTAATGCGTCAGATGGAGCGGCGGAAAACGGCCGCTGCTCGTGCATCGCCCAGCATGAGCCGTGCCCTGCCTTACACACCAGAGCCGCATATGTCTGGATCGTTCGATCGTCGATGAAGCTCTGCGGCGCGCGCACGTGTCACTCCCCTCCGCGCGTCACCCGGCTAGCCCATGCGGCGGCTTCGCCCCGTGTGGACGTCCCCGACTTGCGCAGGATGTTGGAGACATGGGAACTGACGGTCTTGTCGCTGATGAACAGCGCCTTCGCGATCTCTCCGTTCGACCTGCCCGCGATCACCTGGTCAAGGATCTCTCGTTCGCGCGGGGTCAGTTCGGTCAGCCTGCTGCTGGTGAGCGCCGAGTCTGAAGGTTTGGCGTCGACGGGATCGAGGGCAATGTGGCCGGTCCGAGCCGCGATGTCGATGTTCTGTATGAGCGGTCGGGCGCCGAGCTTTTCGGCGATCGCCATCGCGTCGCGCAATGGTTCAGCGGCGACGGCCCGAGGCAGCCCCTCCGCTAGCGCCGCCTGGCCCTGCCGCGAGGCGGCCACGGCTTCCTCCCAGAGCATGCCCGCCTGCTGGCAGGCGCCTCTGGCCTGAGCCCACAGGCGTGACTGGTCTGGTAGTCCCCGAAGTCGTGCGAGTTCGGCCGCGTGCAGCGCTTGACGGGCGGGCTGAATCGCGTCTGCGGGGCCCCACGGGATGAAGCTGTCGGTCGCGGCGGAAGGCCACGCGTCCATCACGCGGCGCAGGGCAGCCTCCGCCGTCTCGGTGGCGCCCTGGCGGTGCTTGTCCCTGCCCTGCTCGGCCAGGTCCGCGGCGGCGCGTGCGGCCAGCACCAGAAATTCGTCGGCGTCGCGGGGGTCCCCTAAGGTCGAGGCGGCAATCTGGGCCTCTACGACATCCAGCGCCGATGCGGGTTGTCGCTGTGCCAAGAGCAGTTCGATCTGCGCGTAGGGATAGGAACAGCTGCCGCGATAGTCCGTGGAGGACAGTTCGGCCGCCCAGGTGAGGTGTTGTTTGGCCAGCGTCTGGTCACCCCTGCGGGTGCACAGGATGGCCATGGCGGCGTGGGCAACCGCCTCATGGTTTCCGCCCTCTGCGGACGCCAGTGCCGGGCGCAGGTAGTCCTCAGCGCGCTGCCACTGGCCGAGTGAAAGCGCGAAGATGCCCGCACAGGTGAACAGGAATCGTCCCCGTGGCGGGGCGCCCGCGAGGATGATCTCGCGTCCGTGGGTGGCGTCGGCCTCGACGCCGACGGAATTCTGGCCGCGCACCTCAAGTTGATTGTGGATTTCCGCCGCGGAGTCCGCCATCTGCACGGCGTCGCCGGCGGCCGCGGCGAGCTGGTATGCCTCGGTGACCCAGTCCAAGGCGTGCACCGAATTGGGTGAGATCGCAGCCGTAAGGGTCAGAGCCGGGATGAGGGCCTCGGGTGATCCGATCTGCCGCGCGGTCTTTAAGGCGGCTGCGGCGCGTTCCTCGACGTAGGGGTTACCGGACCATACCTCGGTCCAGGCGTACGTGACGTCAACGATGACCTGTTCGGTCGTACCTGGCAGGGACTTCGCTATGGCGAAGGCCTCATGCAGCGACGGGGTGACCGCACTGAAGGACAGATGCTCTGCTTCCATGAGCATCCTGTGCTTAAGGGTGAGCAGGCGGCACGCAACGTCGGGGCTCTCGTCGCGGTCGGTCAGCGAGAGTGCCTGCTCGAGCAGGACGAGTCCGTCGCGGGGGCGGTTGACGTTCAGGCAGTTGATGCTCGTGCGCAGCAACAGCCGCACGTGGCTGGCGACTGGCTCGGTGCTGGTCACGACCTTCGGCCACAACCGGCACGCCCGCTGCAGATGCTCAAGCCGCTCCGTCTCCCCCTGGGCCGAGGCCGCCGAGTCGGCGGCAGCCAGAGACCACCGAAACGCCTCCGCCAGCTCTCCGGCCAACTCGTAATGGCTCGCCAGATCCCCCGGCTCCGTGGAGGGCCGGACTGCGAGGGCCTTGGCGTATGCGGAGTGGACCGCGGCGGGGTCGGAGTGGGGGGCAGCCATCTCCACGCTAAGGACCTCCGCGATGAGCGGATGGCGGAACCACACCCGCCCACCCACGGGACGCTCGAGCACACCCGCAGCCACCGCCTCGGCCACCGACTCGCGCACGTTCAAGCCATAGGCAGAGTCCGCCTTCACGAGGGCGGCCACCCTCTCGAGAACGTCTATGTCCACGGGGCGTCCTCCGATGGCGAGTAAGCGTGTGCTCTGGCGCGCCATCCCACTTAAGCGATGCCAGCGCGACAAAAGCGCCTCACGCAGAGCCTCGGACACCGAGGTCCCTGGTTCTGAGGTGTCGAAGGGGTCTGCTCGAAGGAGGAGTTCGGTCAGGTAAGGGTTTCCGCCGGAGCGTGCGTGCACACGTGCCACCAGGGCGGCACTGGGTGCCAGCGCGCCGGTCAATGCTGCCACCTGCTCGGTTGTCCCCTGCGGTCCCAGCCGCTCCAAGTGCAGGTCATCGACCCCCGGCATTCGTCGAACTTCGGCCAACCAAGAGTTCAGAGGGTGCCCCTCGGGTCGGTCCTCGTCCCGCACCGTCGCCACCACTGCCAGCTGCAGTTTGCGAAACCCACTGATGAGAAACGCAAGCAGATCCAAGGACGAGGTGTCCGCCCACTGAAGGTCGTCGATGACCACGACCGCCGGGCGGCGGCGGGCGATTCTCACTATCGCGGTATTGAGTTGCGGCAGCATCAGCGCTCCGTCGCCGGCCCTACCGGAGCGAACGCCGGGCAGCACCACGCTGAGCCCATCCAATCCGGAAAGCACCTCATTCCGGGCCGTGTCGTCGGCGCCATCGAGCCATGCGCCCAGTGCGGATGCGAGCCCTGCGAACGGCACCGAGGCGGCACCGAAATGCACACACGTGCCCCACAACACCTCACCGGCGAATCGTCCGCAGACCTCCCGGACTAAGGCGGTCTTGCCAATCCCAGCCTCACCATGGATGAAGAGCGCGCCGGGCTCGCCGGATGTCGCAGCCTCCAGCAATCCCGCCAGAACGTGCTTCTCTGCTTCCCGGCCAGCGACCTGACCAAGCTGAGCCTTCGAGCCTGCACCCATGACCGCAGTGTCCGCCGCCCCGACAGCAATGTCACTCTGGCTCGGGAATGACGGGTGGCTCGGTAATCACTCGCCGCCCCAGACTCATTGCCGAGCTCGTCTTAACTGGCGTCAGCCTGCCAAGTCGCACCTGTCGCGTATGTCGTGCTGGCCTGCGACGGCACGTCAGGTGCGTCATGCCAGCTCCCTTATGTTGTCAACTAATCGGGTCGAGCTGTCTCTTCCGCGCCGTGAGGGGGCGGCGTAGCGTCGTTGGTGCGGGTCCGGGAAGTGGCTGATCCGAAGTGTCGGTGTGCGGGTGTGAGCCGGCCGCGCTGGATTCTTGAGTCGCCCCGCGGTGCCCTCCCGGGCCCGCCTCGAGGTCTTCTAGTTGGGCCGCGGCGTCGGTAGCCTTCTTCATCTTCATCTTCATCTTCATCTTCGCCTCGACCGCGACCAGCTCGGCCAGCTCCTCGACCGCGATCCGCCGACGGGTCTTCCCGGCGATGTCCCGCGGGCCCACAGAAGCCAGCATGGCCTTGGCCTGACTGGTGGTGGGGTCGCGTTTGGCTTGTCCTGGAAGGAGTTCCGCCAGCAGGGCTTGTAACCGATCGACCGTTTGGACCCGGCGCCGTTTCAGTGCCTCCCGGCGCTCGACCAGCATCCGCCGCGCCTCGAGCTCACCATCGACCGCCAGCACCCGCAAGCCCTTCGTGCGGACCGCGACCACAGCGATCGCGTGCGCATCGTGGGCGTCGTTCTTGCGGTTGTGACCGGTGTCGAACAGCCGGACCCGGGCGGCAAGCTTGGCCGGGACATCAACGACGTGCTCGCCGGCGGCCAGTAGCCGCTGTGCCAGCGGTCGTCCGACACCGTTCGCGCCCTCGACCGCCCAGGTCCGATCCGGGCACGCCTTGGCGTACGGGCGCATCGTCGTGAAGCCGGTCCGGTCGGTGGTGAACCGTCCCGAGGCGAGCCGCTGTTCGCGTTGGTCGACGACCTCGACCGTCGCCGACGGCTTGTGGGGATCGACCCGATGATGACGTGATCCATGTGCTGCTCCCGCCCAGCTCTACCGTTGTGGACGGCGCCTACGTGGCAGGTGTCTAGCCATCCGGCAGCCAGTCAGTGTGCGTCAGCCAGGCCGTCGTTGGCTTGCCAGTGGACGGTGTGCGACCTGGGGTACGGCCGGCGCCCTGTCCTGGGAGCGAACTCATGCTCGAACCGCCCCACGACTCGGGGACGATCCGCAGCGATGAGGGGCTGAGGTTCAACTTGACCTAGGACGAGCTTTAGCCCTGCCCGAACCGGCGCAGGGTGTACGTCCGGCTCAGGTCGGGCGCTTGCCCACAGGACGGTTGACTGTCGCCCCCCAGGGTGCGGGCGCGCCTGGGTGGCTTTCGGGTTGCGCCATCTGTGCTGATCACGTCCTCGATGAGGAGGGTCGTTATGAAGAAAGGGTCGCTGCCCTTTGCGAGGTGACGGTTGCGGTAGGTCGCTCTTTCTTGCGCACTAATAGGGTGGGAAGTCACGTCTTGCGGCTTAGAAGGGCCCAGGGGGACTCCGCCCAGTTCCAAGGCACCGAGCATTTCGACGTGGGTGGGAACGGATCCCGCGGCGGCTATCCGGAGGGGTTCAGCTATCGCGTGTCTCCGACGACGACGGGGAGGTCGTCGCTGATGTCGTCGGCGCCAGCGCGCACCTCGCGGGAGGACCTCAGTTGGTAGGGAACGGAGGTGACCATGACCCCTGGCTGGTACAGCAGCCGCCCTTTGAGGCGGAGCGCGCTTTGGTTGTGCAGAAGGTGTTCCCACCAGTGCCCGACGACGTATTCGGGGATGAACACGGTGACTACGTCTCGGGGACTCTCTGTCCGGATGTGGCTGATGTACTCAAGGACCGGACGGGTGACCTCCCGAAAGGGGGACGCAATGATCGTCAGCGGGATGTCCAGCCCGCGTGCGTCCCATTCAGCTCGTAGCTTTCGTTCCTCGTCTTGATCGACGGCCACCGTCAGTGCGACCAGGTGGGAGGCCCGAGTTGCCTTGGCGTAGGCGAGGGCTCGCAGAGTAGGTGCGTGCAGTTTGGAGACCAGGACGATGGCGTGGTTACGGCTGGGGAGGGTGACGCCGCCTGGTTCGGGTAGGAGGTCGAGCTCGACTGCGTCGTAGTGCCGGCGGATCGCCCGCATGAGTAGGAAGATCGCCACCATCGCCGCGATGGCAAGGTAGGCCCCTGCGAGAAATTTGTAGCGCACCACGATCACCAGGACCAGGGCCGTCACGACGGCGCCGGTGGCGTTGATGAGCTGGGAGCGGTGGATGGTTCGGCGCCTGGTCGGGTCACCGGTGCGCCGAAGTTCGCTGCGCCAGTGCAGGACCATGCCGAACTGGGAGAGCGTGAAGGAGGTGAAGACGCCGACGATGTAGAGCTGGATGAGCTTGTCGATGTTGGCGTCGAAGCCGATGATCAGGACCACCGAGACCCCGGCCAGCAGGATGATGCCGTTGCTGAACGCGAGGCGGTCTCCGCGGTTGTGCAGCTGGTGCGGAAGGTAGCGGTCCTTCGCGAGGATCGAGGCCAGCGTGGGGAAGCCGTTGAACGCAGTGTTCGCCGCAAGCACGAGGATCGACGYGGTGGCCGTTTGGAACGCGTAGAACAGGACGTGACGGCCCCAGATCGCCTCGGCGATCTGACTGATCACTGAGGGGTTGCCGTCGTGGTAGGCGCGGGCGTGGGTGGCGAGCGCGAGTGCTGTGATCCCGGAAAACATCGTGATCGCCAAGGCGCCCATGATGAGCAAGGTGGTGGCCGCGTTCTTGGCTTTGGGCTTTTCGAACGCTGGGACGCCGTTGCTGATGGCTTCGACGCCGGTCAGCGCGGTACAGCCTGACGCGAACGCGCGTAGACATAGCAGAAGGGTGAAGATGCCTCCCACGTGAGCGGTGTGCTGCAGCTGTAGGTGTGCACTGGATGCCTCCGGGACTCCGCCTCGGAGGGCGCGGTATGCACCACTGGCCAGCAGCAGCATCGTCAGGCCGACGAAGGCGTAGGTGGGGAAAGCGAACGCTGCGCCCGACTCCTTCACACCGCGCAGGTTGACCAGCGCTAGGAGAGCCACGAACCCGACGGAGAGCTCCACGGCGTACGGCGCCAGGGACGGCAGGGCGGAGATGATGGCCACCACGCCGGACACGACTGAAACGGCGACGGTCATCACGTAGTCGACCAATAGGGCGGCCGCGGCAGTCAGCGAGGCGGTCTGCCCCAGGTTCTCCTTGCTCACCACATAGGCGCCTCCTCCGCTGGGATAGGCGTAGCACGTCTGCCGGTAGGAGGCCACGACGATCGCCAACAGCAAGGCCACGGCAACCGAGATAGGAGCCGCCAGGCCCAAGAATGCAGCGGTGCCCGCCGTACCCAGGACAAGCACGATTTGCTCGGTCGCGTAGGCAACCGAGGAGATCGGGTCAGAGCAGAAGACTGKCAGAGCGAGCTTCTTGGGCAGCAGCGTCTCGCCGAGCCGATGACTGGCCATCGCTCGGCCGATCAGCAGCCTCTTCAAAGACTCGGCGGTTCCTGACAAAGTCCCTCAGATCTGTAGGAGACGCGCTGGAGTTGGCAGGTCGATGGGCCCCAGTTGCTGATCTGGACTCATGGATCCGGGCCGCAGCCGCATCGCCGTCACGGCCTGGGTGCGAGCCAGGTGCGAGCTCGCTCCTGTCCGTCCTCAAGCAGCACGGCACTGCCGAACACCCCCTCCGCGTCGGCCACCCAACAATCGTCGGCCAAGGGGCGCACCACGCAGACCGACATCGTCGCGTGCCTGAGCGTGCCCGACTCAAACCGCACCTGAGCACCGGGCGAGGGGCTCCCCACACCAAACGCGAGGCCCCAGCAAATCGCGTGCATCCTACCCAGCGGAGTGAAGGAGGAGATCGCCTCGATAACCGGGCGATGGGCTAGAGCGAGTAAGAAGGACCGCGTCGAATCCGAACGATCATGCGCCTCCAAGAACACCGTGCCGTGGTCGTCCACGGCCTGGACCAGAAGCCTCGACGACGTGAGCGCGACAGCACGGCTGGCCCCACCGGCCGCTGCCATCGGAGCGCCGACCAGCAGAAACTCATCGCTCATGGCACTCAGCCTGCCCGGCCTGGCGAATAATCGGTTGGCTCCTAACGCAACCTTAACGCCGGCAGATTCTCGCCTTGGCCTCTTGGTCTGGGATGACCGCCCGGGTAAGCCAGGCGCGCAACGGCGGCACCGCAACCGCACCGGCAGGCTGCGGGACCGCGCGAGCCTATGGACCGCGAGAAGATCTCCCTAGGTGAGCCGCGGGCGCGGCGACGCCGTCGGAGGGTCACCTGTCAGCACGCACCCGGACACACCCCCCAATTTGACCGACTCGGCATAAGCCTCAGGTAGTGGCCATGAGCAACGCCTGCCTCCTCACCACCACCGACCAAAGGACCGGTTGCGCCGAACCTTCGAACCGGCGAACACGAGTGCAGCGATTCGACGGGATCTAGTTCCCGTGTCTTGGTTGCGGAACGATTCACCCGCCCATCCGCACGAGAGTGCGGATCCGGGTGCGTCTTTCCGCCGTTTGCGCCGCGTTGATGCTGGGTGGTCGTGTGCCTTGACATGATGACGAGCATGACGGGACACCTGGCAGCGGATAGCAGTGAGGACTCGGGCGGAAAGGCGCGGACGCAAGCACCTGTAGAGACGGCCGAATCCGGGTGCCGAGCAGCGCGGGTATTACCAGGACCGGCAAGGCCCGTCCGAGTCACGCTCGTCGGCGCGCGCTGAGCCGTGATGCCCTCGTCCAGTGCCGCTGACGACGCCCACGCGACCGAGACCCGCGCCCTGCTGGCCCACCTCGGCACCGCCATGATCGCGACGGGACAACCGGTGCAGGAGATCGAGGAGGAGCTCGCCGAGGTCGGCGTCCAACTGGGCTACCCCGACGTCCAGACAGCAGTCGGTCCCACGGGCCTGGTCGTCACCCTCACTGACGGGGGTCCCTCAACGTATCGGTCGGCTCCCCCCGGTATGCGCCTCCACCAGTCCGCGAGCGTGCGCCGAATCCGCTACCAACTGGTCCGGGGGGTGCTCGCGCCCGGCGCCGCCCTCGAGCAGCTCGCTGCGGTTGCCCGTCGCCCTGTCGGGCACCCGCTGTGGTTGGTCGCCCTGGCCTGGCCCGTGCTCGCTGTCGGTATTGCGCTGATCCTGCAACCGGGCTGGGCCAACGTCGCCGCGGCCGCGGTGGGGGCAGTCATCGTGTTCGTGCTCGTCCAGCTGGCGGAGCGGTACCAATTGGTGAAGGCGCTGTTGCCGACGCTTGCCGCGTTCGTGGTCTCCTTGGCCGTCTTCGGCGCCGCCAACGCGGGACTGCTGGAGGGTCCCTTGCGCACCGTCCTGCCGCCACTGGCGGTTCTGCTCCCCGGAGCGCTGGTCGTCAACGGCATGTCAGAGCTCGCGGCCGGACACATGCAGGCTGGGTCGGCCAGGCTCACCTACGGCCTGGTGCAGCTTGGGTTGTTCGCGCTGGGACTGCTCATGGCTACGGCCCTGCTGCGGGTGCCGTCCGCGACCCTGACCAATCTCCGGGTCGACGAGATCGGGTGGATCGGTGCGCCTGTCGGCCTGCTGCTCATCGGGTTGAGCATCTGCCTGATGGAGGGCGTGCCGCTGCGGATGCAGGGCTGGGTCCTGCTGGTGCTGAGCCTGGCCTTCGGCGCCCAGGTCGCCGGGCAACAGCTCGGCTCGAACGGCCTTGGTGGCTTCCTCGGTGCGATCGCGGCCAGCCTCGGGGCGAGCGTGGTAGAGCTCCGACGACCGCAGCTGGCACGGCTCGTGCTCTTCCTGCCGGCGTTCTGGCTGCTCGTGCCCGGAAGCCTGGGCCTCGTGGGTGTGACCGAGCTCGCGGCGGGTCGCGAGTCGGCCACCGACGTCGCCCTGGGCGTGCTCGGGGTCGTCATCGCCATCTCTCTCGGCCTGCTGGTGGGATCCTCCCTCGGCAGCTCCCTGCGCGGGCGGCTGACCGCGCCCCCCACCTGAGCCATCACGAACAGCTCTGCGCAACAAACGACCACGAGCTCGCAGCGTTCCTTCCAAAGGCGTACCCGCTGCTCGAGAAGCGCGTGACTTGGCCGCGTGCGGCCGTCCGTGGGGAGGCGACGTTGGCGTTGACGGGCGGCATGCCCGTAGGGCCTCCGCCAACGCCACGGACGTCGACTTCGGCGGCATTCATCGAACACTGCTCCGGCGCTCGGCCCGCCCTCCACCGACTGACGAATTCATGCGTTCGACCAGCGCCCCGGCTCACAACCGTAGGTCGGCGAGCTCTGAGGGTGTAGGCAGGGGGTGGGCGCGACCTGCGCGTTCGTCAGCCAGGAGGATCCCATGGCCACACTCGACAACGCCCAGTTGCTCGCCGYCCTCGAGCCGACGGTCGAGGAGAACCTCAATCGTCATTTGGCGRCYGCCCAGGAGTGGATGCCGCACGAGTACGTCCCCTGGTCGCTGGGCCGCGACTTTGCCGAGCTGGGGGGCGAGGCGTGGTCGCCAGATCAGTCGCAGCTCTCACCGATCGCCCGGACGGCGCTGGAGGTCAACCTCCTCACCGAGGACAACCTGCCGAGCTACCACCGCGTGATCGATCAGGCATTCGGACGGGACAGCGCCTGGGGAACGTGGGTCAACCGCTGGACCGCCGAGGAAGGGCGACATGCGTTCTGCATCCGTGACTACCTGCTCGTCACTCGCGGCGTTGACCCTGACGAGCTGGAGCGGGCGCGCATGGACACGATGGAGACCGGTTACGACCCGGGTGACAAGCCGCTGCTCAACGTCTGCGCCTATGTCTCCTTCCAGGAGCTGGCCACCCGCGTGTCGCACCGGAACACGGGCCGCTACACCGAGGAACCGATTGCCGAGAAGCTGCTCACGCGGGTCGCGAAGGACGAGAACCTCCACATGATCTTCTACCGGAACCTCGTCCAGTCTGCGCTGGAGCTGACTCCGAGCCAGACGATGCGGGCGATCACCGACGAGGTGGTGTCGTTCCAGATGCCCGGTGCGATCATCCCGGGGTTCGGACGCAAGGCCGTGCAGATGGCTATGGCTGGCATCTACGACCTGCGCATCCACCACGACGACATCGTCACACCATTGCTGCACAAGTGGGGCGTCTGGGATCTCGAAGGTTTGGACGCCGAGGGCGAGAAGGCCCGGGAGGAGCTCGCGGCCGCCGTCGGGTCCCTCGATGAGGAGGCCGCTCGGTTCGTCGCTCGCCGCGAGGAACGCGCGGCGAAGCTGGCTGGCCGCCAGGAGGCCTAGTGTCATTGCTGGGCGGGCTCGCCTCTAGGTAGGTAGGCAGCGGCGCGTGGCTACCGCTGGGGTTGCGTGCGTCGCCCCTCCGCTTGGRCCCTCCTCAAGCAGCCCAAGCGGGTCTGAGTCTCAGCTCCAGGTCTTCACGACGCCGTGAAGGGCGAGAAGGGGAAGCGATGAGTGAAGGAACGCGTACAACTCCCCATCGAGATTCCCGACGAAGGGCTGTCATGGGCAATCCGGCCCCTCAACAACTGGCTGGCAGAGCAGCCGGACGGATTTCACCCTGAGGTGCATCGGTGCCGAAGGCGGGACTTGAACCAGTTCGAATACTGCCCAGAGGTCTGACCAGCGACACTCAGTATGGCTCAATGTGGGCCAGCAACGGCGAAGGCGTGGACATGTCCACCCGCCGCGCGGCTTTCCGCCGCCAAGGCCCCGACCGAAGCTTCTCGACGGCTCGCAGCGCCTTCAGGACCATGGGCTCTGGTCGGGGGCAGTCACCAGCGAGGACGGTGAATGTGCCGGGACACTCCCGGGTCCGGAGGAGGTCACCATGCCTAACGACATCCGTCAGGCCTCACCCGCAGCTGGGCGCGACTTCAGGGACGCCGAGGCGCCCCGGGCCCGATGGGGTTGAACAGCTGATGGCACGCGTCCGAGGCAGTATCGATATCGAGCGCCCGGTCGATGAGGTGTTCGATGTCGTGGCCGACCAGACCAACGAACCCCTCTACAACCCCGCGATTACGTCTGCGCGCCGTCTCGACGACGGGCCGATCGGAGTGGGGACGCGCTTCCTGGCTACCGTTCTAACTCGCGGCAAGCCACAAGAGGTCGAGATCGAGGTCACGGGTTTCGAGCGCCCCACGTGGATCTCCTCCCGGAGCATGTTGGGGCGGAGCACGGTGTCGGGACGAGTCCGGTTCGACCCCGTTGGATCCGGTACGAGATTCAGCTGGGACTGGGATGTCCAGGTCGGTACTGGTGCCCGTGTCCTTGGCCCGTTGGTCTCCGTGATTGGCCGTCGTCAGGAGCGCGCCATCTGGGGGGGCCTCAAGCACTTCCTCGAACACCGTGCGGCACGACCTCCGAGGGAGGGGCTGGCATGACGACAACAGGAGCAGGGCGAACACCGCGCACTCCCGTCGCGCCGCAGCCGCGCGGGCACCGCACACCGCCCGACCCGTCCTGGCAAGGTCTGTACCGGGCCGGTGCTTGGGCAGCCGCAGCGTATGTGGTCATGGTGCTCATTCCGCTGGTGCTGCTCGCCACCGCACCCGTCCCTCCGTCATCGGGTGCCGCGGTGCTGGAGTACATCGACTCCCACCGCGTGGTCTACCTCATCGAACTGGTCTGCTTCGTCGGGCTCAGCGTCCCAGCCATGGTCGTGTTCACGGCCTGGGCCATGGCGCTCAGGCACGTGGACAAGTCAGTGGTGCTGATCGGGGGGCTGTTCGGCGTGGCCTCCGAGGTCACCGCCCTGGCCGTCGGCAGCAGCCCACAGTCGCTTAACGGCGGCTTGGTCGCGTTGAGCACTGCCTACGAGTCAGCATCCTCGGCCGACCAACGAGCCAGTCTGTCCAGTGCCGCAGAGGCGATCATCGCCACGACGAACGCGATGCCTTGGGCCGGGGTCCTGACCGCGGCCGGCATCCTTGCTCTCTCCTTGGTCGCGTGGCGCGGCCCCGTGCCCGCGCCGACGGCGGCATTCGGCGTCCTCACCGGGGCAGTGGGCATCGTCGCTGAGACACTGCGCCCCGTGATCGAATACGGCTACTTGCTCTACGGGCTGCTCTTGCCGACCTGGTTCGTCCTCACCGCTTTGAGGTTGCACACGCTCGGGCGCCGCCCCGGGACCCCCGCGCAGCCCCACCACTGACGAGCCGGCAAAGACCGCCCGCGTCCACCAAGGGTCATCGCGTCGCGAAATCCAAAATCGGACTGGGGCCCTGAAGGCGCTTACCTCGCAGGAGCAAGCGGATATGCAGCAACGCCTCCCGTGGAACGCTGACCGGACCGGGACAGGCATAGGAAAAAGTGACATGGCGAGTCGCGAAGATGCCGCACTGCTCGTACAGCTGGCGCAATGGGGCGCGACCATGGGACTCGAAGAGGCCAGCAAGCGGTGTGGGCGGACGGGTTCGACCCCAAGACGGCCGCCTTGGACGCCGTGCTGTGGCTCATTTTGGACGCGGACGCTATTCAAAGTACAACGCAGCGATGACCTGACGCGGACATCTGAATCGGCGACGAGCCAAGACGATGTCGTCGAGGGACGCCGTCGGCCTGGTCGTACCGGTGAGCAGGGCGGCATACGAAGGGCTAGTTCGTATGCCGCCCCGCTGACCTTCGGCTACGGGGTGACTTGGCTGACCCGGGTCGCCCAGTTGCCCAGCGCGGTCCGCAGGCCCGGGCCGTGGCCGGCCCCAGCGCAGGTGCCGAGCAGGTTGTCGCCTGATCCGCCAGTCGCGAAGGGCCCGAGCCAGGTCGCGTAGTCGCACGCGTGTGCGACGTACTCGCTGGCGATCCAGACCGAGTTGCCGTCGGCGGAGGCGGCGCCGTAGTCGCCCCAACGGGTCCGCGGCGGGGCACCCACCTGAGCGGCGTAGCTGGTGAACCCGTCGTCGGTGGCCTGGCCGGCGGCCGCCACGGCATACGAGCCGACGCCGGCAACGGCGTCGATCGGTGCGTAGGCGGCGCTGGGGTAGGTGCTGTCACCGGTCAGGGTGAACGCCATCACGCCGCGCCCGTTCTGGGTGACCCCGATCGCCGGGTAGCTCATGTCCATGCCGGTCGCGCCGAGGTAGCCCTGCAGGCCCATCTTGGGCGCGAAGGCTCCCGACGAACCGCCGGGCTTGACCATGTACCAGGCGATTCCGGCCCGCTGCCCGCCGCCACCGGGGTTCAGGGCGGTGTCCAGTGCACCCCACAGCTTGCCGTTGGCGTAGGTGACCTGCTGCATGCGGGTGTCATTGGCGTCCGGCGTGGACACGACCTCGTGGCTGGGAGTGCCGACCAACAGACGGTAGCAGCCCACTCCGGCGATCGTGCTCGTGGTGGTGTCGTTGAGGCAGTAGCCCTGTGGCGTACCCGTCGTCGGTGCCGAACCGGAGCCCGGCTGGTGCTGCTTCGGGGGGATGGCGTACGTGTTTGCGGGCAGGATCTGGTTGGTGAGGGCCAGGTTCGGCGAGGCGCTATCGAGTGATGCCGTGTTGGACAGGGCCCAGACGACGACTTGGTTGGAGACGTAGCTGCCGCCGGTTCCGGCGACCGGGTGGGTCGCCTCGTCAGCCGCATTGGAGGACATGAAGTACTCCGTGCCGTTGCCCAGGGTCTGGAAGGACGTCGTCCCCGGTGACTGCGCCGGCCACACGGTGAAGCCGGGCTGCGTCGGGCCGGCGTCGCTGGGGGCGGCCACCATGCCCGAGGTGTCGATGTGGACGAGGTTGACGTTCGCCGCACCGGCGGCCAGCTGTGCCTTGGAGAGGGCGTAGATCTGGGCGCCGGCGAAGCCGTTGTGCAGCCACGGGTAGGCGTTGGTCGTCAGGTAGATTCCGTTGGCGTCGGCGCCGATGTGCGGGTAGTCGCCGAGGTACGGCCCTGCGTTGGCTCCACCGGTGTTCGTGCCGTCGTTGGTCACATCGATCTTGTAGACGTTCCAGGCCCCGGTGGGGTCGGGCGACTGGCTCACGGCGAGGTCGAGGTGGTTGACCAGGGTCAGGGTCCCGTTGGGGGTGGACTCTAGGGTGAGCACGACCAGGAAGAACCGCTGGGTGGCAGCGTCGAAGATGCACGTCGGGTCGGTGATGGTCTGGGCGCGCACACCGGTGCTGCGGTTGACCGCCGGGGCGTACCCGTAGAACGAGTTGAGGTCCACGGCGTGGCCGACGTCACGCGGGAACCCACCCACGATGTTGGTCGCGGTGTTGTCCGGCAGCAGCGAGTGGCCCGAGGTGTCGTAGACGTTGAAGACGTCATTGACGGCTTCGACGACCTTGCCGTTGCCGACGCACAGACCCTGGTCCGGCGGTTCCAGGGTGAACTGGTTGCCGCCGCGTGCATATCGCTGCTGGTACAGGTTCAGGCCGTCGAAGCTGGCTCCCATGGTCGGGTTGGACTTGGCCTTGCTGCTGCTGCCCACCGTGGCACCGTGCCCGTGTCCGGTCGACAGGCTGCGGTCGGTGATGATCCCGGTGAAGGCGTCGGGAGAGCCTTCCTCCTCCTGTTCGGGGAACTCCGGTGAGCCGTCACCACTGGGGCTGAAGGCGCCGGTGATCGGGTTGGCGGTGCCGACCAGCCTGATGGACTGGGCGGCGGCGCTGGCGCCTGTGATGGGGATAGCCACTGCGGCTGCAGCGGCGAGGGGGAGGGTCACCGCGCAGAGGCGTGCGAGTCGAACCCGTGAACTGGAGAGCATGCCAAAACCCCTTCTGATCGATGGGGGCCCGGCATCGACGAGCCAAGTAGCCCGCCGGTGTCTTCCCGGGAGCCGTGCTTTGCTCCCGATGGAGGCTATTGCCGTAGTGCGGCGCGTGCCTCCGCCAGAAGAGTGACTCAAGGGGATTTCCATGCGCTTAGGCCCTAGGAGATGATCCGAAACTTCGCGGCGCCTGGAGCATCGCCTTCGTCCATGGCCTTGTCCGCGGAGCGCCCGAGCGCGTCGATGCGACCGACCTCCAGCCGCGCCTGGACGAGCTTCTCGGACTCGGGCCGGTCGATTGGTGTGTCACGGATAGGCGACGCCATGCCATGCCAGCTCCGACGTGAGTGCTGCTTCAGCCTGTGTCGTTGCAATCCGGGTGGTGGCCGACGGAGCACCGGGTGTTGCGAGGTAGGGACAACCGCGATCTGTCGACGTAAGTCCGAACGGATTTCGCCTTGAACCCGGCCGGACGCGGTGCCTGCTCGAGCTGTCTTGGGCGGGCCGAGGTAGGTGTGCCGGACGGAGTCGTACTTCCACGCCGGCTCGACCCGAACGGTGCGGTGGACCAGGTCGAAGGACTCCGGCCCCAGGGCGGTGATCTCGCCGAACCGCAGCCCGGTGGCGTACAGGAACGTCAGGAACGGCTGGTAGTGCCCGATGAACGCCTCACGGAGGACGACGAACTCGTCCGGGGTGAGGCAGACCATCTCCTGCGCCGGCGTGCGTGGCATGCCGCAAAGGAGCCCAGCGAACGGGTTCCGAGCGGCAAGCCCGTCCCGGACGGCGTCGTTCATCGCCCCCGAGAGGTGGCCGTGGACGTTGTGGATGGTCTTGGTCGACACCGGCTGGTCCGCGTACCGACCGGTCCTACCTCGCGGCTGGGTGCGCAGCTGATTGACCCACAACCCGGCCTGCTCGCGCGTGATCCGATCCACTGACGTGTCGGCGAGCCAGTCCGGGACGTGCCGGGCGAAGTCGCGGCGCATGTCCTGCTTGCTCCGGTCGTTGGCGGTGGTCCTGGCGACCACGGCACGCTCGAACCACTCAGCAAGGGTCGGACCGTCCCCAGCAGTGCCCGCGGCCCCGGCAGCGCTACCCGGAGATGCCGCGGCCTTGCTTGCCGCGACGAAGCCACGGCCGGGGACCCAGCCCAAGGGGTAGCGCTCCCCCG
The DNA here is from genome assembly GCF_056405035.1 of Pedococcus sp. P2_A3. Taxonomy (NCBI): domain Bacteria; kingdom Bacillati; phylum Actinomycetota; class Actinomycetes; order Micrococcales; family Intrasporangiaceae; genus Pedococcus; species Pedococcus sp. P2_A3. Next base: position 20,179 of record NZ_JBFUCW010000014.1, read on the forward strand.
CCGCGATGACCAGTCCTTGGAACCGGCGGGCCTGCGCTCGGTCGGCGAACGTCTCCGCCAGCGCGCATCCATCCTGCCGCCACCGGACCTGAAAACGGCCGTTTCGTACTCGAATGCTTGCCATGGGGCACCGTGCCTTCCGTCCCCCCACGGTCGGCAGCTGTGCTGCGGATCCAAGCAACGGTGGGAGCCGGCCCCATCCCTGGTGTGGACACGGTGTGGACACGACCCCTCAGCGGGGCGCGTTTCCGCAGATCAAGCTGGTGCCGAAGGCGGGACTTGAACCCGCACGCCCTTTCGAGCAGAGCATTTTGAGTGCTCCGTGTCTGCCATTCCACCACTTCGGCTTGCTGAACCTGAGCTCAGCGGCTGGGTCGCGTCAGCGGCCTCGGCAAGGATAGCGGTGCGGTGCGCCCGGACCGCACAACGGCACAGCCGTCGACCGCCGGACGACCAGGTGGAGGCGCGCGGCGCTGTGGTGAGCACGCGGCATACCGAGGCTGGCGGTGGAAGGTCGTCGGGCGGCAGCCGGTCAGAAGCCTGCGCCGCGGCCGGGGTTGGTGACGTAGACGACGACGCACGTCAGCACCAGGACCGCCGCCGCCACGACGCCCGCGTCACCCTGCGGGGCGTGCGCCAGCGGAGCCCACCACCGAGCAGGCTCGCCGCGCGGGGTCAGGAGACAGGTGGCGAACAACAGGAAGCCGTAGAGGACCGACGCGCCCTCCGAGGCGAGCGCGAGGAGACCGGAAACCCCTGCGCCCCAGCCGATCACGAAGACGAGTCGACGGGGCGCGAGGTCGAACCCCGACACCGACTCTGCGACGGCGACCACGAGCAGCAGCTGGAGCGCGATCCAGAGCAGGCGATACCGCGCGCCCGACCGGACCCCCAACGCCGCTGCGGCGCGGGACCGCAGACCCAGTGCGAAGCCGACACTGCTGCACACCATCGCGAGCAGGCCCACCGTGATCCCCTGGTACGACTCCCCCAGCGGACTGGCGAGGATCGGCTGACCGGTCACGAGGGCGGCCCCTGCGAGGCCCRTGGACACCACCGCCAGGCGCCAGTCGTGGTCGGCGAGCCAGCCGCGGATCACGGTGCCCCTACTGGTTGCTGAAGGATGGTGGCACCTTGGCCAGGTCGCACTCCTGAAGGGCCGTGGCCGCCTGCGTGACCAGCGCCCGCGACTCCTCGGCGCCTTGATTCGCCAAGAGGCGACCGTAGGGCTCCTCACGCCTGCCGGTGAGCTCGGTCATGACGTAGGACTCGACCAAGGCCTCGCTGTAGAACCACGAGTTGGGCGGCGGCTCCGGGCCGGACCAGAGCCGACACGAGAGTGGGGCCACCACTCCGGACACCACGGCATGCTGCGCCAGTGGCGCGCGGAGCTTGCCGGGGTCGACCAGCATCAGGTTGTCCAGGTGGTCGCGGCCGGGTTGCCACATGACGAAGCGGCTCGGTGAGGTCACCCCGAGCTCCCCCAGCACCGCGCCGGCCGCACCGGCCATCTGCGCGGCGCGTTCGGCGCGGGCGCGAAACTCCGGAGGCGAGCAGACGACGACGGGCGTGGAGGTGCAGGTGTCTGCGCGCTCCGGTCGGACACGGTAGCTGTCGTTGGTCGCAAAGGTGAGCTGGCCGGCCACCAGGGCCACCCCGAGTGCGGCGAAGAGCCGGACCCGAAGCCGCGGGCCAGTCACCACGAGCGCGACGACAACGGCGCCGACGAGCGCCATCCAGAGAAGCCGCAGCACGAAGTAGGAGGGTCTGGCCGTGGTCCCCAACATAGTTCCGCTGGCGGTGTACTCGGCCAGACCGGTCGCGATCACGCCCATCCGGTCGAGGATGAGCACGCCGGCCACGAGCAGGGCAGCGACCACCGACCCCAACCACGACCTCAACACGATGCCCAAGGCGTAACCGACCAGGAACGTCAGCAGGGCACCGCCGGTCTGGGTGAACACCGGCCACGGCGTCGCGTCGGGGATCGACGGCTCGCTGAGCCGGGACGCCACCACCACGACGAGGTTGGCCACGACATACCCCGCCACCACGGGGATGGCCCACGCGGCGAGAGTCGCGCAGAGGTGCCGCCAGCGGAGCCGGCCATCCGGGATCAACGTGAGGATCCCCTCGACGTCGCGCCAGCCGACGATCGCCCCCGCCCCGGCCAGCAGGGGCAGGGCCAGCACCTGGCCGACCCCGATCGTCTCCTGACCCCAGAGCGGGTCACCCACCCAGCCGGCGTCGCGCAGCGACAGCGCCGTCGCGATCGCCAGCAGCATCAGGCCTGCCACCAGCCACGGCATCGGTCGACCCAGCTGCGGCTTCACGCGCTGCGCTCCTCGGGCTCGATCAGGCCGAGGAGGAAGCTCTCGGCCGACCCGGAGACTCGGCTCAGTTCGGCGCGCAGCAGGTCACCCTCGAGAGCCGGACCGACCATCCCAGCCTGGACGGTGACCATCTGGTCGCAGAACTCGACCGAGGCCGACGCCTCGTGGGTGGCGACGACGACCGGCAGCCGCCCCGCGAGCTCGCGCATCAGTTCCCAGATGCTGCGCGCCGCACCGACGTCGAGGGAGGCAGTCGGCTCGTCGAGCAGCAGCACCGTCGGCGAGCCGAGTAGGCACTGACCGACCAGGGCCCGCTGCTGCCAGCCGCCACTGAGCTGCCGCATCGGGATGACGGCGCGCTCGAGGAGCCCGGCCCGCTCCAGGGCCGACTGCACCTCGGGCTCGCGCTCGTCGCGCCGGACGCCACGAAGGGCGGCGAGGTAGCGGTAGAGGTCGACCACGGTCGACGCGTTGGCCAGGCGCGCGACCTGGGGCAGCACGGTGGCCCGGTCGGCGAGCTCCACCTCGCCCCGGGTGGGGCTGAGCCGCCCGGACAGCACCTGCAGGAGCGTTGACTTGCCCGCACCGTTGAGGCCCACGACCGCGGTCAGTCCCGGCCGGGTGCGCCACTCAGGGCAGGCAAGGACGAAGGAGCCGCGACGAACGGTGACCTCCCGCAGCCGAGGGCGGAGGTCACCCTCGGCGCCCTCGGCTGCGAGCTGGTGGTCGTCAGTCACCACTTCTGGTTGGTCCACGCACTGCCCTTGCACGCATCTGGGCCGAGGTTGTCGTCCTGACAGGCCTCGCCACGCAGCTCCGCGGCGGAGTACACGGTGTTGAGGTTGCCGTTGACGAACTTGTCGATCCACGTGGCCGTGTAGTTGTTGCCCGCGCGTGCGTCATGGGGGCCGTCGAACTGCGGCACCGTGTAGTTGTAGTGGATCTTGGCGTAGGCGGGACTGCCGCCGGGGCGCGGGTCATAGGACGTGGCGTGGCCGCCGATCACGTCGAGCCCGTAGTCGACCCCGACGGTCCCCTTGCCCTTCGCCACCAGGGTCGAGCCCTCGTAGGCGTTGACGACGCCCCAGTTGTAGTAGTTGGCGAAGGCCGGTGCCGCCAGCACCGTCAGGCCGAGACCGCACACCACTGGGACGGTCGCCCAGCGCTTGATGGATGTCATGAGTTTCCCCTCTACTGGAAGTGCCCACCGGGGAGGCGGAAACGCCCCACCGGCCAGGCGGTGCCCAGCAGAAACCACCCCGCGGGAGCCGATGTCCAGCACCCGCGGACGGCTCCGCTCACCCTTGAGGCCCGCCCCGTTCGAACGCGGCCATACAACCACAACCGGCTAGAACTGGCTAGGTTTCTTCCACAGCCTTCGACGAGAAGGCGTTACCGGGAGCGACGAGATCAGTCGTCGAGGTCCTCGTACGCGGGTGCCACCTTGTTGATGGCGTCACCCATCTTGTGCACGCGCAGCGCGTTCGTGGATCCCGGGATGCCGGGGGGCGAGCCGGCCACGATGACCACGAGGTCGCCCTCCACCGCACGGCCGGTGGCCAGCAGCGACTTGTCGACCTGCTGGGCCATCTGGTCGGTGTGCCGGGCCATGGGCACGAGGTAGGTCTCGATGCCCCAGGCCAGCGCGAGGCGCGAGCGGGTGTGCGGCTCCGGCGTGAAGGCGAGCATGGGGATGCGGGGGCGGATGCGCGACATCCGCTTGGCGGTGTCACCGGACTGCGTGAAGGTGATGAGGAACTTCGCGCCGAGCAGCTCCCCGATCTCGACGGCCGCCGCCGACACGGCACCGCCCATGGTGTGGGGCTTGGTGCCGAGCGGGCGGATCCGTTCGAGGCCGTGCTCCTCGGTGCTCTCGATGATGCGGGCCATGGTCTGCACGGCGAGGATCGGGTGGGCGCCCACGCTGGTCTCACCCGAGAGCATCAAGGCGTCGGCACCGTCGAGGACGGCGTTCGCGGCGTCGGACGCCTCGGCGCGGGTGGGGCGAGGGTTCTCGATCATCGACTCGAGCACCTGGGTGGCGACGATGACGGGCTTGGCGTTGCGGCGCGCGATCTCGATGGCTTCCTTCTGGACGATCGGCACCTCCTCGAGCGGCAGCTCGACCCCGAGGTCACCCCGCGCGACCATGACGCCGTCGAAGGCCTCGATGATCTCGACGAGGTTGTCGACGGCCTGCGGCTTCTCGATCTTGGCGATGACGGGCAGCCGCACCCCGACCTCGTCCATCACCGCGTGCACGTCGTCGAGGTCGGCGGCCGAGCGCACGAACGAGAGCGCGATCATGTCGGCGCGCAGCCCGAGGGCCCAGCGCAGGTCCTCCTTGTCCTTCTCGGACAGCGCTGGCACCGACACCGCGACGCCGGGGAGGTTGATGCCCTTGTTGTTGGAGACCGTGCCACCGACGGTGACCACGCACCGCACGTCGGTCTCGGTGACCTCGGTCGCCTGCAGGCAGACCTTGCCGTCGTCGATGAGGAGGAGGTCACCCGGGCGGACGTCGCCGGGCAGGCCCTTGTAGGTGGTGCCGACCTCGGTCACCGATCCGTCGACGTCGCGGGTGGTGATGGTGAACTCCGCGCCGTTCGCGAGCGTGACCGGACCGTCCTTGAACCGCGCGGTGCGGATCTTGGGGCCCTGCAGGTCGACCAGCACGCCGACGGCATGGCCGGTCTCGTCGCTGGCTCGACGGATCTCCTGATAGATCTTCTCGTGGTCGGAGTACTCACCGTGGGAGAGGTTGAGGCGAGCCACATCCATCCCCGCATCGACGAGCTGGCGGATGCCCTCGGGGGTGGACACTGCCGGGCCCAGGGTGCAGACGATCTTGGCGCGACGCATGGGATCGACCTTATCGGTCGACCTGCGCAGAACGTGACCCCGGTCACCCTGCGGACACCCGAGATCCCGGTATGCCGGGTGCTCAGGTCTCGGTCAGACGACGAGCGGGCGGTCGGTCGGGTTGATGGGTCGCGGCAGCGCCGTGGCACCGGTGAGGAAACGGTCCACGCCGGCTGCCGCGGAACGGCCTTCGGCAATGGCCCACACGATGAGGGACTGTCCACGACCTGCGTCGCCGGCCACGAAGACGCCCGGCACCGACGACATGTAGTCCTTGTCGCGCTTGACGTTGGACCGCTCGTCGAGCTCCACCTCGAGCTGCTCCACGACCCCGGGCCCCTGCGGACCCAGGAAGCCCATGGCGAGCAGGATCAGCTGGGCCGGTAGCACGCGCTCGGTGCCCTCGACCTCCTCGACCCCCTTGTCGCCCAGGCGCACGTCGACGACGCGGATGCCCGAGACCTTGCCGTCCTCGCCGAGGATCTCCTTGGTGGAGGCGGCATACACGCGCTCACCACCCTCCTCGTGGGCCGACGCGACGCGGAAGAGCATCGGGTAGGTGGGCCACGGCTGACCCGCGGCCCGCTCCTCGCCCGGCTGCGGCATGATCTCGAGGCTGGTGACCGAGCGGGCGCCCTGGCGGTGCGAGGTGCCGATGCAGTCGGCGCCGGTGTCGCCACCGCCGATGACGATGACGTCCTTGCCCTCCGCGGTGACCTGCCCCTCCACCCTCTCGCCGAGCGCGACGCGGTTGGCCGGCGGGAGGAAGTCCATCGCCTGCATGACGCCGTCGAGCTCGCGGCCCGGAACGGGCAGGTCGCGCGGCACGGTCGCACCGATGGCGAGGACCACGGCGTCGTAGCGGTCGCGCAGCTGCTTGCCGGTGACGTCGCCACCGACGTCGACCCCACTGCGGAAGCGGGTGCCCTCGGCCTCCATCTGGGCGATGCGACGGTCGAGGACCGACTTCTCCATCTTGAACTCGGGGATGCCGTAGCGCAGCAGGCCGCCGGGCTTGTCGGCGCGCTCGTAGACCGCCACCGTGTGTCCCGCTCGGGTGAGCTGCTGGGCCGCGGCCAGGCCGGCCGGACCAGAGCCGACGACGGCGACCGTCTTGCCGGAGAGCCGCTCCGGCGCCTGCGGCTGCACGTAACCGGCGTCGAAGGCGCGGTCGATCGTCGTGACCTCGATCTGCTTGATCGTCACCGCGGGCTGGTTGATGCCGAGGACACACGCGGTCTCGCACGGTGCGGGGCAGAGCCGACCGGTGAACTCCGGGAAGTTGTTCGTGGCGTGGAGACGCTCGATGGCCTCGCGCCAGTCGCCCTTCCACGCCAGGTCGTTCCACTCGGGGATGAGGTTGCCGAGCGGACAACCGCTGTGGCAGAACGGGATGCCGCAGTCCATGCAGCGCCCGGCCTGGCGCTGCAGCTGACCCAGCTCCTGCTCCTCGTAGACCTCTTTCCAGTCCTTGATGCGCACCGGCACGGGGCGTCGGGCGGGCAGCTCGCGCTCCCGCGTCTTCAGAAAACCTTGGGGGTCAGCCACGGGAGGCCTCCATGATCCGCTCCCACACCTCGGAGCCGTTGACGTCGAGTCCTTCCGCCTCAGCGGCGGCGCGCACGTCGAGGACGCGCTGGTAGTCCCGCGGGAGGACCAGGGTGAACCGCGCCTTGGCCGACTCCCACTCCTCGAGCAGCCGGGCCGCGATGGGCGACTCCGTCTCCTCGACGTGCTGGGCGAGCAGCTGGCGCACGACCGTCTCGTCGTCGGGGCGCAGCCCGGAGACGTCGACGAGCTCGGTGTTGACACGGTTGTGGTCGAGGTCGAGGACGTAGGCCACTCCCCCGGACATGCCGGCCGCGAAGTTGCGCCCGGTCGGGCCGAGCACCAGGACGGTGCCGCCGGTCATGTACTCACACCCGTGGTCGCCGACGCCCTCGACGACGGCGGTCGCGCCCGAGTTGCGGACGCAGAACCGCTCGCCCACCAGCCCGCGCAGGAACAGCTGGCCCGTGGTGGCGCCGTAGCCGATCACGTTGCCCGCGATGACGTTCGCCTCCGCCTGGAGCGGGGCGGCGCGGTCGGGGCGCACGACGACGCGGCCGCCCGAGAGGCCCTTGCCCACGTAGTCGTTGGCGTCGCCCACCAGCCTCAGCGTGATGCCGCGTGGGAGGAACGCCCCGAGCGACTGGCCGGCCGACCCGGTGAGGGTCAGGTCGATCGTGTTGTCGGGCAGGCCGTCCGGGTGGGCCTTGGTGACCTCGTGGCCGAGCAGCGTGCCGATGGTGCGGTTGACGTTGCGCACTGCCACCTCGCCGACCACGGGGGTGCCGTCGTTGATGGCCTCCCGCGCGATGGTGATGAGGTGGTGGTCGAGGGCCTTCTCGAGCCCGTGGTCCTGGGAGGTCGTGTTCCGGCGGGCCGAGCCGTCAGGGCTCTCGACGTCGGTGAAGATCGGCGTCAGGTCGAGCCCGGCAGCCTTCCAGTGGTTGACGGCCCGGGTGGCGTCGATCGCCGACACCTGGCCGATGGCCTCCTCGATGCTGCGGAACCCCAGGGCGGCCAGGTGCTCGCGGACCTCCTCGGCGATGTACTCGAAGAAGGTCTCGACGAACTCCGGCTTGCCCGAGAACCGTGCGCGCAGCTCGGGGTTCTGGGTGGCGATACCCACCGGACACGTGTCGAGGTGGCAGACGCGCATCATGATGCAGCCGCTGACGACGAGCGGAGCCGTGGCGAACCCGAACTCCTCGGCGCCGAGCAGCGCGGCGATGACGACGTCACGACCGGTCTTCAGCTGCCCGTCGCACTGCACGACGATGCGGTCGCGCAACCCGTTGAGCACCAAGGTCTGCTGCGTCTCGGCGAGGCCGATCTCCCATGGCCCACCCGCGTGCTTGAGCGAGGTCAGCGGTGACGCGCCGGTCCCACCGTCGTGGCCGGAGATGAGGACGACGTCGGAGTGCGCCTTGGAGACGCCTGCGGCGACCGTGCCCACCCCGATCTCGGAGACCAGCTTGACGTGGATCCGGGCCTCGGGGTTCGCGTTCTTGAGGTCGTGGATCAGCTGGGCGAGGTCCTCGATCGAGTAGATGTCGTGGTGCGGCGGCGGGCTGATCAGGCCGACCCCCGGCGTGGAGTGCCGGGTGGTGGCGATCCACGGGTAGACCTTGTGACCCGGCAGCTGGCCGCCCTCACCGGGCTTGGCGCCCTGGGCCATCTTGATCTGGATGTCGCCGGACTTCGTGAGGTAGAGCGAGGTGACGCCGAACCGTCCGGACGCGACCTGCTTGATCGTCGAGCGCCGCTCGGGGTCCATCAAGCGGTCGACGTCCTCGCCGCCCTCGCCGGTGTTCGAGCGACCGCCGAGGCGGTTCATGGCGATGGCCAGGGTCTCGTGGGCTTCCTTGCTGATCGAGCCGTAGGACATCGCCCCGGTGTTGAACCGCTTGACGATCTCGCTGATCGGCTCGACCTCGTCGATCGGGATCGGCTGCCGCGGCGACGAGCCACCGAGGGTGAACAGGCCGCGCAAGGTCATCAGGCGCTCGGACTGCTCGTCGATGCGGGAGGTGTACTGCTTGAAGATGTCGTAGCGCCGCTGCCGCGTCGAGTGCTGCAGGCGGAAGACGGTGTCGGGGTCGAACAGGTGCGGCTCGCCTTCGCGGCGCCACTGGTACTCCCCGCCCACACCGAGCTTGCGGTGCGGGAGCCGCACCCCGTCCGGCGGGTATGCCGCGGCGTGCCGGGCCGCGGTCTCCGCGGCGAGGACGTCGAGCCCCACCCCGCCGAGCTGGCTCACGGTGCCGGTGAAGTAGCGGTCGACGAGCTCCTGCGAGAGGCCGAGTGCCTCGAAGACCTGGGCGCCGCGGTAGGACGCCACGGTCGAGATGCCCATCTTGGACATCACCTTGAGGACACCCTTGCCGAGCGCCTTGATGAGGTTCGCGACCGCCTTCTCGGCGGTGACGCCCTCGATGGCACCCGAGCGGACCAGGTCCTCGACCGACTCCATCGCGAGATAGGGGTTCACGGCCGCCGCGCCATACCCGATGAGCAGGGCAACGTGGTGGACCTCGCGGACGTCGCCGGCCTCGACGACCAGTCCCACGAGGGTGCGGGTCTTCTCGCGGATGAGGTGGTGGTGGACCGCGGAGGTCAGCAGCAGCGACGGGATCGGGGCGTAGTCGCGTCCGGAGTCACGGTCGGAGAGCACGACGAAGCGCGCACCCTCGGCGATCGCCGCGGAGACCTCGGTGAAGATCTCCTCGAGGCGAGCCGTCATGGCGGCTGCCCCGCCCGTCACGTCGTAGAGGCCGCGCACCACGTGCGTCGCGTAGCCGGGCAGGTCGCCGTCGGCGTTGACGTGCACGATCTTGGCGAGCTGGTCGTTGTCGATGACCGGGAACGGCAGCACCACCTGGCGGGCGTGGGCCGGGGTGGCCGTGAGGGCGTTGCCCTCCGGACCGATGACGGTGCCCAGCGACGTCACGAGCTCCTCGCGGATCGCGTCGAGCGGCGGGTTGGTCACCTGCGCGAACAGCTGGGTGAAGTAGTCGAAGACGAGCCGTGGGCGGTCCGACAGCACGGCGATGGGCGTGTCGGTGCCCATCGAGCCCAGCGCCTCTCCCCCGGTCTTGGCCATCGGGGTGAGGAGGATCCTGAGCTCCTCCTGGGTGTAGCCGAAGGTCTGCTGCCGGCGTGCGACCGAGGCCGCCGTGTGCACGATGTGCTCTCGCTCGGGCAGGTCGTCGAGGTGGATGAGTCCGGCGTGCAGCCACTCGTCGTAGGGGTGCTGCGCGGCCAGCGACGACTTCACCTCGTCGTCGGACACGATGCGACCGTGCTCGGTGTCGACGAGGAACATCCGACCCGGCTGGAGCCGGCCCTTGCGCACGACCCGCGTGGGGTCGAGGTCGAGGACCCCCGACTCGGAGGCGAGCACGACCAAGCCGTCGTCGGTGACGGAGTAGCGACCGGGGCGCAGGCCGTTGCGGTCCAGGACCGCCCCGATCAGGGAACCGTCGGTGAACGTCACGCAGGCCGGACCGTCCCAGGGCTCCATGAAGGTCGAGTGGAACTCGTAGAAGGCCCGCCGGGCGGGGTCCATCTCCTCGTTGTTCTCCCAGGCCTCGGGGATCATCATGAGGACGGCGTGCGGCAGCGGTCGGCCACCGAGGTGGAGCAGCTCGAGCGCCTCGTCGAAGGAGGCCGAGTCGGACGCCCCGGGGGTGCAGATCGGGAACAGCCGGTTGAGGTCACCGGGGATGACGTCGGAGACCAGCTGGCTCTCTCGGGCACTCATCCAGTTGCGGTTGCCCTTGACGGTGTTGATCTCGCCGTTGTGGGCGATCAGCCGGTAGGGGTGCGCGAGCGGCCAGCTCGGGAAGGTGTTGGTGGAGAAGCGGGAGTGCACGAGCGCCAGCTGGGTCTCGAACCGCCGGTCGGACAGGTCGGGGAAGAACGGCTCCAGCTGCCCGGTGGTGAGCATGCCCTTGTAGACGAGCGTGCGACACGAGAGCGACGGGAAGTAGACCTCGGTCTCGCGCTCGGCGCGCTTGCGCAGGCAGAAGGCCAGCCGGTCCAGCCCCAGCCCGACCATCCGGCCGACCGCGGCCGACACGAAGAGCTGGCGGAAGAACGGCATGCAGTCGCGGGCCGCCTGCCCCACGAGCTCGGCTGCGACGGGCACGTCACGCCAGCCCAGGACGGTGAGACCCTCCTCGGCGGCGAGCTCCTCGATCCGGGCCACGACCTCGGCACGCTCGGTCTCGTCCATCGGCAGGAAGGCGGTGCCCACGGCATACGCGCCGTTGACGGGCAGGTCGAAGTCGACGACCTGGCGGAAGAAGGCGTCCGGGATCTGGGTGAGGATGCCCGCGCCGTCGCCCACGAGCGGGTCGGCGCCGGTGGCACCACGGTGGTCGAGGTTGCGCAGGGCGGTCAGCGCGTGGTCGACGATGTCGTGACCTGCGCTTCCCCGCATCGTCGCCACGAGGGCCACGCCGCAGGCGTCGTGCTCGTGCTCGCGGCGGTAGAGGCCCGTGTCGGCGGGCTGGGCGGAGAAGCGCGCAGGAGTCACGTTCGGGTCACCGTCCTTGGGGGGGAGTCAAGTGCGTTGTGGAACCCAAGTTGGGCACACCATTTCACGCGCGTGGACGGCCTTGGCCACGGCTGCAGGAAGGATAGCCGGTGGGCCGATTGTCCCGCCATGTGAGCCGCGCTATTCCGTATGTTGAGACGTGGCCTCTCGGGGGACAGCCACCTCACGGCGCCTCCCGAACCAGACGATGGCGATGCCGAGCAGGAAGACCAGAATGCTCGTCCACACGTTGACGCGCACGTTGAAGATCCGGTTGGCCGTGTCACTGCGCATCAGCTCGAAGACGATCCGGCCCATCGGGTAGCCGACCACGTAGAGGCCGAAGAGCTGCCCCTTGCGCAGGGCCCACCGCCGGTCGGCCAGCACGAGGAAGAGGGCCAGCAGGAGGCACCAGAGGGACTCGTAGAGGAAGGTCGGCTGGAACGTGCCGAGCACGATGGCCTTGCCGTTCGCGTCACGCACGGCGTGGCCGGCCGACTGGTCCCACTGGTGGATGGTCAGGCCCCACGGCACGTCGGTCTTGCGGCCGTAGAGCTCGTTGTTGAACCAGTTGCCCCAGCGACCGAGGGCCTGGGCCACGGCCACTCCGGGCGCAGCGGCGTCGATGTAGTCGAGGAAGGGCACACCGTGCCGGCGCGCGCCGATCCAGGCCCCGACGGCGCCCAGCGAGATGGCACCCCAGATGCCCAGACCGCCCTGCCAGATGTAGAACGCCTTGAGCGGGTGCCCGCCCGCACCGAAGTACGGCTCAGGGGTGGTGATGACGTGGTAGATCCGACCGCCGACGATGCCGAACGGCACCGCCCAGGCGGAGATGTCGACCGCCTTCTCCTTGACGTGGCCCCGGTCGACGAGCCGGCGGCCGGTGATCCAGACGGCCACCACGATGCCGGCGAGGATGCACAGCGCGTAGCCGCGCAGCGGGAACGGCCCCAGGTACCAGACACCGGAAGTCGGGCTGGGGATCGCCCCCGGGAGAGCACCCGGGAGGGCCGCCAGCGAGGTCACTTGGTCGCGGCCTTGATGGCGGCGGCGAGCTTGTCGCGGGTGAGGCCGCCGAGGTCGAGGACCTTGCCGTTGAGCTTGACGGTCGGCGTGCCGTTGACCCCGTCCTTCTCGGACTGGGTCTGCACCGACTCGACCCACTGGTTGTGCGCCTTGGTGTTGTAGCACTGCTCCCAGGTCGTCAGGGTCGCGCCGGCCAGCCCCGCCTGGACCGCGAACGTCTTGAGCTGGGCGTCGGTGTAGCCGGTGCCCTCGTCCTTGGGCTGACCCTGGAAGTTGGCCGCGTGGTACTGGAGGAACTTGTCGGCGTCGGCAGCGCAGGCGGCGGCGTTCGCCGAGCGGTTGGAGGAGTCGTTGCGGAGGTTGTCGTCGAGGAAGGACAGCGGGTGGGCGACCAGCTTCACCTCGTTGGCCTTGACCAGGTCGACGATCTGGAGCCCGAAGATCTCCTCGAACCGTGCGCACACCGGGCACTGGAAGTCCTCGTACAGGTCGAGGGTGGGCACGTTCGCGGGGGCGCCCGGGTTCACGACGATGCCGGCCCCCATGGCGGCGACGTTCTTGGGGAGGGTCGACCCGCCTGACGTGGTGGCCACCTTCTTGTCCTGGCTGCCCAGGATGACGGCGGTGATGACTGCCGCGAGCACCACGACCACCACCACGGTGGCCACGACGATGCGGTTGGCTCCCCCGTTGCCCCCGCCCTTGCCGCCGCTCTTGCCGTTGCGGATCCCGCCCTTCGGGGCTGCTGCCTGGATCTTCGCCTTGCGGCTGGCGCTGCTGCTGGTCATGCGTGGTGCCTCTCGTGGTCCCGGGGGTCCGGGTGGTTGGCGCTGTCCGTGTCGGTGTTGCTGTCCGTGTCGGTGTTGCTGTCGGTGTCGCTGTCGCTGTCGGGGTCGTCCGAGCCGTGCTGGTCGCCGAACAGGAGCCGCTCCAGGCTGAGGGCCGACCGGGGTCGCACCGTCAGCCACAGGGCGCAGGCGAACAGCCCGACGTCGCGGGCGATCTCCTGCGGATACTGCGTCTGGGAGGCCGCAATGGTTCCCCCGTTGCCGAAGCAGCCGCAGTCGATGGACAGGCCCCGTGCCCACGCCGAGGCGATCCCGACGATGAAGACCACCATCAGGAAGCCGGCCACCGCGGCGCTGAAGCGGGTGAAGAGGCCCAGCACGAGCAGCACCCCGATGGCGACCTCGAGGATCGGGAGGCCGTAGCCGAGGTAGCCGGCGATGTCGTAGGGAAGCAGCTGGTAGGCGCGCACCGACCTCGCCGAGGTCTCGAGGTGACCCACCTTGAGCAGTCCGGCGACCAGCACCACCCCGCCCAGGACGAGCCGCGCGAGCAGCCCGATGACGTCGCGGGACCGCGGGGCGGACAGCAGGCTCACGTCAGCGCCCGCTCCGGACGCCCTCGGCCAGCTCACCGACCAGGTCGCGGAGCGCGGAGATGCCCGAGGCGGGGTCGTCCGCCTCGGTGAGACAGCGCACCAGCGCCGAGCCGACGATCACCCCGTCGGCGTACGCCGCGACCTCGGCCGCCTGCGCGCCGACGGACACGCCGAGCCCCACGCAGACGGGCTTGTCGGTGACCGCCTTGGTCCGGTTGACGATCACCGCCGCGGCGTCGCCCATCGACGTGCGGGCCCCGGTCACGCCCATGTGCGACACGGCATACACGAAGCCACGGCACTGGGCGGTCACGGCGGCGATGCGCTGCTCCGTCGAGCTCGGGGCGACGAGGAAGACCCGGTCGAGCCCGGTCTCGTCACTCGCCGCGATCCACTCGCCGCCCTCGTCGGGGATGAGGTCGGGCGTGATGATGCCCGCGCCACCGGCTGCAGCGAGCTCGTGGGCGAAGGCGGCCGGGCCGTGGCGGAGGATGAGGTTCCAGTACGACATCACCAGCGGCGGGGCTCCCGCGTCGCGGACGGCTCGCGTCGCGGCGAACACGTCGGACACGTGGACGCCGCGCTTGAGGGCCTGGTCGGCGGCGTAGGCGATGACCGGACCGTCCATGAGCGGGTCGCTGTAGGGGATGCCGACCTCGACGATGTCGACGCCCGCCTCGACCATCGCCACCATTGCCTCGACCGACCCCTCCACCGACGGGAACCCGACGGGGAGGTAGCCGACCAGCGCGGCACGGTTCTCGGCTCGGCACTGCTCGAGGACGGCGCCGACCCCGATGCCCGTGGTCGTGGAGCTCACAGCTGGGTCCTTCCGTCGCCCTCGGCGCGCGGCTCGGCGGCGGTGCCGCTCGGGGTCGCGTCGCCGTCGATGAGGCCGAACCACTCGGCCGCCGTGTGCATGTCCTTGTCGCCACGCCCGGACAGGTTGACCAGGAGCAGGGCGTCGGGACCGAGCTCGCGACCGACCTCGATGGCCCCGGCGAGGGCGTGCGCTGACTCGATCGCGGGAATGATGCCCTCGGTGCGGCAGAGCAGCTCGAAGGCCTTCATGGCCTGCTCGTCGGTGGCGTAGCGGTACTCGGCCCGACCGGTGTCACGCAGGTGCGCGTGCTCCGGGCCGACGCTCGGGTAGTCCAGCCCCGCCGAGATGGAGTGCGACTCGAGGGTCTGGCCGTCGTCGTCCTGCATGAGGTAGCTGAACGTGCCGTGCAGAACCCCTGGCGAGCTGGCCGCGAACCGCGCGGCGTGCCGTCCGGTCTGGATGCCCTCTCCCCCGGCCTCGACGCCGATCAGCCGCACCTCGGCGTCGTCGATGAACCGGTGGAAGATGCCCATCGCGTTGGATCCCCCACCGACACAGGCGATCACGGCGTCGGGAAGGCGCCCGGTGAGGTCGAGCACCTGGCCGCGCGCCTCGACACCGATCACCCGGTGGAAGTCGCGCACCATCTCGGGGAACGGGTGGGGCCCCGTGACCGTGCCGAGGATGTAGTGGGTGTTGCCGACGTTGGTGACCCAGTCGCGCAGCGCGTCGTTGATGGCGTCCTTGAGGGTCGCGCTGCCGGTCGGGACGGCGACCACCTCGGCCCCAAGCATGCGCATGCGGGCGACGTTGAGGGCCTGCCGCTCGGTGTCGACCTTGCCCATGTAGATGACGCACTCGAGCCCCATGAGGGCTGCGGCGGTGGCGGTCGCGACGCCGTGCTGGCCGGCCCCGGTCTCGGCGATCACCCTGGTCTTGCCCATCCGCTTGGTGAGCAGCGCCTGGGCGAGCACGTTGTTGATCTTGTGGGAACCGGTGTGGTTGAGGTCCTCGCGCTTGAGGATGATCCGCGCGTTGCCGGCGTGCTCGGCGAACCGCGGCACCTCCGTGATGATGCTCGGGCGACCCGTGTAGGTGCGGTGCAACCGCTCCAGCTCGCCCATGAACTCGGGGTCGACCATGGCCTTGCGACGAGCCTCGTCGAGCTCCTCCAGGGCGGGGATGAGCGCCTCGGGCACGTAGCGGCCGCCGAAGTCGCCGAAGCGTCCGGGGCGGGCCAGTGGTTCGGGGGTCAGGCCGGTCATGGTGTGGCTCCCGCCGCGATGAGGTCGTATGCCGCGCGGCGCGGGTCGCTGCCGCGCACGAGCGCCTCGCCCACGAGCACGGCGTCGGCGCCTTCAGCCGCGAAACGGGCGGCGTCGTCCGGTCCGCCGACCCCGGACTCCGCCACCTTCACGCAGGTGTCGGGGATCAGGGGGGTGAGTCGCCCGAAGGTGTCGGGGTCGACGGCGAGGGTCTTGAGGTTGCGGGCGTTGACCCCGATGACCGAAGCCCCGGCGTCGACGGCTCGACGCGTCTCGTCCTCGTCATGCACCTCGACGAGGGCGGTCATGCCCAGCTCGTGGGCCAGGCCGTGCATGCGGACGAGGTCGTCCTGCCCGAGAGCCGCGACGATGAGCAGGATGAGGTCGGCGCCGTGGGCTCGGGCCTCGAAGAGCTGGTAGTCGTCGACCATGAAGTCCTTGCGCAGTACGGGGATCCGGACCGCCTTCCGCACCGCGTCGAGGTCGTCGAGCGAGCCGCTGAACCGACGCCGCTCCGTCAGGACGCTCACCGCCGTGGCGCCGCCCGCCTCGTACTCCGCGGCGAGGGCTGCGGGGTCGGCGATCGTCGCGAGCGCGCCCTTGCTCGGGCTCGCCCGCTTCACCTCGGCGATCAGCGCCAGGCCGGGCCGACGCAGAGCCGCCTCGGCGTCGAGGGCTGGGGCGGCCTGAGCCGCGAGCTCCTCGACCCGGTCACGGCTGACGACGGCCTGTGCGCCGGCGAGGTCTTCGCGGACGCCGGCAACGATGTCGTCGAGCACGGTGGGCATGTCGACAGGCTATCCAGCAGAACTGGGAGGGCCGTGCTCGGGTCAACCGGTGGACCCGCGGACCCCGGTCCGGCGCCGGGCCGACCTACTTGATGCCGACCTCGGGCTTGTTGCTGTCAGGGGTGTCGGGGCCGTCGAGGGTGGTCGCGCCGTAGCCGGCCAGCGACAGCACCTTGCCGGCCACCGCGCCGATGACGCAGAGCACGAGGCCGATGACGAAGATCGCGGTGTTGGCGACCGCCACGCCCCACGCTGCCACGGCCGACCCGACCAGGATGATGCCGACGCCCGTCCATGCGGCGACGCTGTGTCCGTGGTCTTCGTGGATCTCGTGCTCTGCCATCGGCTTGGCTCCTGCTGTTCGTCGGTGGTCTTCCGCGGTGGGCCGTCGACTGGGGGCGACGGCCGGGCTCTCGCCCATTCTGTCAGGTGCCTGCGCTGCCGTCGCGCAGCGTGGGGTCGTCACCGGCGTCGAGTCGGTCCCAGTCCGTGGCGACGCGCTGGCCACGGGCGCCGGCGGACGTCGTGGGCGCCTCGTACCGGGCGCCCAACCCGCGCCACCGGGCGGCGCCCAGCCAGCCTGCGACGGACGCCAGCACCAACAGCACCCCTGCGACCACGCAGGCCACGGGCCACGCGGTGATCGTGGCGTGCGTCTCGATCGAGCCCGTGCGTCCCGCGGCCTTCGCGGCGATCGCGCCCAGCGGGTCCTGCGGGGCCAGGGCGACACGCGCGGCCACGACAGCCTCGGCCACACCGGCGAGGGCCAGGACGCCCAGGGTGAGGCGCCGCACCACCGTGCCGCCCGTCGCGCTGGCCAGCGCTGCGGCGGCTCCGACCAGCGCCAGCGCGACGACGCCCGAGGCGACCTGCGTGCCGGTGCCGGAGATCCGGCTCGCACCGAGCACGGCGTCGTCCACCGTGCCGTTGACCCACACCCGGCCGCCACTGGCCAGCAGGAGGCCCGACCCGACGAGGGCCAGGACCACGACAGCGAGCTTGGACGTCAGACGGGAGAAGCTCACTCGACGGTCCTCAGGGCAGTAGCGGTGGCCACCGCACGCAGGGCGGCGGCAGCCTTGTTCACGGTCTCCTCGAACTCCGACGTCGGCACCGAGTCGGCGACGATCCCCGCGCCGGCCTGCACGTGCGCCGTACCGTCCTTGATGACGGCAGTGCGGATCGCGATCGCCATGTCGAGGTCACCGTGGAAGTCGAGGTAACCCACGACGCCGCCGTAGACGCCCCGACGGCTGGGCTCGTAGTGCTCGATGAGGCTGAGCGCCCGCGGCTTCGGTGCGCCCGACAGGGTGCCCGCCGGGAACGTGGCGACCAGCACGTCATACGCAGTCTGGTCAGGACGGATGTCGCCCACCACGGTCGACTCGAGGTGCGTCACGTGGGAGTAGCGGCGGACGTTCATGAACTCGACGACGTCGACGGTGCCTGCGGCGCAGACGCGCTGCAGGTCGTTGCGGCCGAGGTCGACGAGCATCACGTGCTCGGCCCGCTCCTTGGGGTCGGCGAGGAGGTCCTCGGCCAACCGCTGGTCGTCCTCGGGGGTCTTGCCCCGTGGGCGGGACCCGGCGATCGGGTGCGTGATGGCCCGACGGCCGGTCACCTTGACGAGCGCCTCGGGCGACGACCCCACGACGTCGTAGGTGGTGTCATCGCCCGCCGGGAGGCGCAGGAGGTACATGTAGGGGCTGGGGTTGGACGAGCGCAGCGCGCGGTAGACGTCGAGCGCGTCCGCGCGGCACGGCGTCGAGAACCGTTGCGAGAGAACGACTTGGAAGACCTCACCAGCGCGGATGTCCTCCTTGGCCTGCTCGACCATCTCCTCGAAGTGGGCTTGGGTGAGGTTGCTGCGAACCTCCGCCCCGGCAGCCGCGAACGCGGCTCGGTCGACGGTGGCGACCGTCGACGGGGCGTCGGCCGCGAGGTCGCTCGTCATGGCGTCGAGCCGCGACACGGCGTCGGCCCAGGCGTCCTCGACGCGCTCGTCGGTCGCGTCGTAGTTGACCGCGTTGGCCACGAGCAGCACCGACCCGTCGGAGTGGTCGAGCACCGCGAGGTCGGTCGCGAGCATCATCGAGATCTCGGGCAGACCCAGCTCGTCGGGCAGGGTCGCCGGCACCTTCTCCCAACGGCGCACGGCGTCGTAGGTGATGGCCCCGACCATGCCACCCGTGAGCGGGGGCAGGCCCTCGATGGGTTCGGTGGCCAGGGCGGCGACGGTGTCACGGAGCGCGTCGAGCGGGTTGCCGTCCGTCGGCACGCCGACGGGGGGCTCCCCCACCCAGTGGGCCCGGCCGTCGCGCTCGGTCAGGGTGGCCCGGCTGGCGGCACCCACGATGGAGTAGCGCGACCACACGCCACCGTGCTCGGCGGACTCGAGCAGGAAGGTGCCCGGTGCGTCCTTCGCCAGCTTGCGGTAGAGGCCGACCGGGGTCTCCGCGTCGGCCATCAGCCGCCGGACCACGGGGATGACCCGCCGGTCCTTGGCCAGGATCTGGAACGTCTCGAGGTTCGGCCAGGTGGTGCCGAACGACAGGTCGGGGCTGACGTCCGTCACGGCGTCTCCACCCGCGCCGCGAGGTCCCCGGCATCGAAGCAGGTGCGATCGCCGGTGTGGCACGCCGCACCGACCTGGTCGACCTTGACGAGCAGCGCGTCACCGTCGCAGTCGAGCGCCACCGAGCGGACGTGCTGGACGTGACCACTGGTGTCGCCCTTGCGCCAGTACTCTCCCCGGCTGCGGGACCAGAAGGTGACTCGCCCCTCGCCGAGGGTACGGCGCAGCGCCTCGTCGTCCATCCACCCGAGCATCAGCACCTCGCCGGTGTCGTGCTGCTGGACGATGGCCGCCACGAGGCCCTGCGCGTCACGCTTGAGGCGCGCCGCGATGGTCGGGTCGAGGACTGCAGGCGAGGTCACCCGGCCATTCTGCCGTGCACGTGGCCGGACGGTTCGCGTGAGTCCACCGCGCGGCATACCTCGTCGTGGGCTCGGGGTGCGGCAACGCTCGCCGCAGGGAGCAGTCCCGTGGTCTGGACGAGCTTGTGGCCGCCGTCGTCGAAGGCCATGGAGGTCGGGCCGACCTCAGTGACACCGGATGCCATCGTGCTAGTCCGGCGGCGCACTTCCGTGGCGGTGCGCCACCCGCCATTCGCCGTCCTCACGCCGGTAGATCTGGGTGGCCCGCACGATGTACGTGCGAGGGACGCCATCGACTGATGCCGAGGTGTGCTCGAAACCCAGGGTGTACGCAACGTCGCCTCGCACCTCCGCCTCGAGGAGGTCGAGCTCGTAGGCGGTGCAGTCCGAGAAGCTCTGGGCCAGATGGCTGAAGAGCTCGTCGAGCTCAACCTGACCCCGAGCGTTCCGCCAAGCCCCCAGCACGGAGACCGGGTCGGCACGGGACCAGATGGCCCGCCGGGGCCCGGCGTCACCGTTGTGGATGGCGATCTCGGCGTCCCTGAGCACGCCCTGGACCCAGGCAACGAACTCCGCGCGTTCGTCCATGATCCGATGATGGCACTGCCAGCAAGACCCGTGGAGGGGTCAGGACCTTCCCGCCTGCCCGCGTTTCGAGGACCGGCCCGACGCGACTCCACCTCAGGTGAGGAAGTGGGCGACCGGCCAGGCGATCAGCGCGAACCGAGCGAGCCGTCCGACCAGGCACCCCGCGATGAACAGCGGCAGCCGGAGCCGGGCCGCGCCAGCCACCACGCTGACCGCGGCCAAGGGAGGCAGCCCCACCGACGCGCTGAGCAGGACGACGCCTGTCCCGGCGCGCGGCTGGGCGAGCAGCGCCACCAGCCGTTCGGCGCGCAGCCACACCAGGGCCTTGGCTGCGGGGCCGGCACGCCGCGGTCGACTCCTCGTACTGCTCCGGGCGCGCGCCCTGGCGTACAGGCGGTCTGCGAGCCGTCCGACCCTGCCGTGCGAGCGGAGCCGTTGCGGCCCTTCCCGTGCGGTGAGGTAGATGAGCACCTTGGCGAAGCACTGCCCCACCGTGAGGCTGGCGGCGAGACCGAGCCACAGGTGCGGACTCCCTGCGGTGGCGGCTGTGAGCAAGGCCTCGGCGTTGACGACCGGCACCAGTCCGGAGGCCGTGCCAGCGCCCATGACACCGAGGAGCAGGCCGGCACCGGCGAGCTCACCTGTGGCGCTCATCGCACGCATCCCTGGCCGGGGTGGTGACCAGCAGGTGCAACCGGCGGCAGGACCAGACCTTGGCCACCAGCACGGCGACAGCGCAGGCAGTGGCCACCCCGACCTGACCGGCCAGGCACGCCAGCACGATGCACGAGGTGTTGAGAGCCTTGGCCGGGCGTGACCAGTTCCACCGCCAGAGGACGAGGTCGACGCCGTGGAAGTCGTTGGGCCCCAGGACGTCGAACGCCAGGAACCCGAGCGACAGCATCGTGTCGACGACCGCGAACTCCAGGACGTAGACGGCCATCGGGACGGCCAGCCTGGGGTCCAGTGCGACGAAACAGGCTGCGCAGGTGAGGCTGTTCGCCCGGTCGGCAACGATGTCGAAGACAGCGCCGACGCGGGTCTCCAGGCCCATCCGGCGAGCCACCTCCCCGTCGGCCATGTCACCGACCCAGTAGACGAGGTAGGACGCAGCCAGGAGCGCAGGGCTCGCCTGGGCCAGGGCGGCCATGGCCAGGACCAGCGAGCCAACCGTCCGGAGCACGGTGATGGCGTTCGGCGCCGTGAGCACGGGGTCGTGGTCGATCCCTCGGGGACTGGGGGCCACCGCAAGGGGTGACCACACCTCAGCCCAGCGCACGAGCCCACTCCCCCAGCTGGGCGTCCGGCGTCGACGGGCTGGCGAACTGGCTGACGGTGCCCGCTCCGTCGACGAAGGCGACCACCCCCTCGTCCCATGCCTTGTCGTTCCCTCGGTTCCCGGCCGCGTCGAGGAACCAGACCGCGGACAGGGGCACGGCGGCATACCCGACCGGCACCCCGAGGTCGCCCACCTCCGCCTCGATCACCGACACCGGACGCGGCTTGAACTTGTCGGCGGACGGGTCGCTGACCAGGCCGAGCAACGGGGGGTGCTTGGCGTTCCTCGCGATCAACGGCTTGAGCCGCTTGACTGCCGCCGACACCTGCGGTGCGGTACCGACGACGATCACGAGAGGTTTGCCCCGGTAGTCCTTCCAGGCGAGCTCCCCGCCGCCCAGTCGCTCGACCGTGAAGTCCGGGACCGTGGAGTTGTCGAGGGCATCCGGTCCCCCGTCCATCTCGTGCGTCACCTCCTGCCCGGGCTTGGTGCCGCAGACCTCGTCCATCCAGGCGGCGACGTCGGGGGTCGGCTGCGGCAAGGAGCCCACCGGCGCCGACTCCCCCACGCGCCGCAGGGAAGACAGTGCCCGGACCGCCGGCTCGATGCCGTCGCCGGAGGGCCGCTCGCGGAAGTCGGAGACGCTGACGACCATCCGGCCGGTGACCAGGGTCAGCTCGCCCATGAGCACGCCCGCGGGCACGCCGAGCTGTGGTTCGAGGCGTTGGCAGTTCAGGCCGTCGACATCTGGGTGCCAGTCGTTCGTGGAGACGACGACGGGGTCGGAGCACCCACCGTCACCTGAGGACTCGCACGTGCCGTAGTCCGCCTGGACCTGGAAGCGCGGGGCATTCTCCTCGACGACGTCCAGCACGGTCAGGGGCAGGCCACCGTAGGAGGAGCCCAGGTAGTAGGCCGGCTTGGCCGACGCGCGAATCTGGGCCACCGCCGCCCGGAACTCGCTGTCTCCCAACGGTTCTCCGGTCGTGAAGCCTCCCGCGCCACAGGCAGTCACGGCCAGTGCCACTGCGATGGCAGCCGCGGTCGCAGGAAACAGGGTCGTCGGTCTCATCGAACGGTCCTCTCGTTGCCCCTGCGCTGGGTGGATCGCTGCAGCGTGGCGCTCCAGCCGGGGTGACCGCGTCGGCGGAGGAGCCCGACCTCGTCGTCCCCCGGGGTGGTTCAGGTGTGGACCACAGGACGACGTCCGGGGGCCACCTACCCGCGTAGCCTTGGGTCATGTCGGGGCTGGTGCGCCGCCTCACCTGGCGGGACTGGGCAGTTCCCGCGGCGCTCTGGGCCGCGGGGCAGGTGGAGCTGTGGGTCGTGGGGCCCCAGACCGTCGCCGTGCACGGCCCTCGCTGGCCCTTCGCCCTCGTCCTGACGATCTGCGCGTTGGCCCAGTGCGTCCGCCGCACCCACCCCGTCCCGGCCCTGCTCGTGGTGGTCGGCTCGCTGTCCGTCACGACGACGGCGGACCTGCACGCCTTCCTGTTGTCGGGTCTCTACCTGTTGGTCGTCGCCGTCTTCGCCTGTGGGCGCTACGGCCACGGACCCACCAGGTATGCCGCGCTGGTGCTCCCCGAGCTACCCGTCCTGTTGTGGACGTCGGTCATCCCGGAGATCGAGGTGGGCAACGCCTGGGCGTGGGGGCTCAATGCGTGGTGGGTCTTCGCGCTCGGCGCGGCATTCCAGCACGAGCGCCTGCTGCGCGAGCACGTCGCGCAGGCGGTCGCGGCCCAGTCCCAGGCCGAGGCTGCGGAACAACGACTGAGCCTTGCCAGGGAGGTCCATGACGTGGTGTCCCACGGCCTCAGCGTGGTGGTGGTGCAGTCGGAGCTCGCCCGGCTGTTCATGACCTCGGACCCGGCGCGGGCCGACGAGGCGATGCGACGGGTGCAGGACACCGGGCGTGAGGCACTCGGAGAGACGCGGCGGCTGCTGGAGTCGCTGAGGGACCCTGGACAGAGCGGGCAGACGGCTCAGGCACCCACCTGGCCCGACGTGCCTGAGCTCGTCCGGCGGATGCGCGAGTCCGGCCTGCACGTCACCCTCGACGCGCCCGGCGATGCGCCCACGCTGACCCCGGAGGCGTCGGCCACGGCATACCGGGTGGTGCAGGAGGCGCTGACCAACGCGCTGCGGCACGCGCACACCTCGCCGACCTCCGTGGAGGTGACGCAGCAGGCGGACCTGCTCGTCATCGACGTGCAGAACGAGAGCGAGCCGGCGACGCAGCCCCACGGGTCGGCAGGGACGCCGGGCTACGGCCTCTCCGGCATGCAGGAGCGCGTGGCCGCCTGCGGGGGCCTGCTGACGACGGGTCCCCGACCCGGTGGCGGCTACCGCGTGCGCGCGGTTCTTCCCTTGCGGGGCAACCCATGACCACCATCGTCGTCGTCGACGACCAGTTCCTCATCCGTGACGGGGTCGCGGCGATCCTCGACGCCGAGGAGGACTTCACGGTCCTCGGCACCGCCGCGGACGGGGCCGAGGCGGTCGGCCTCATCACGACCCTCGCTCCCGACGTGGCCCTGATGGACATCCGCATGCCCGAGGTCGACGGGATCGAGGCGACCCGTCAGGTCATCGAGTCGGGGTCGGCCACGAAGATCCTGATCCTCACGACGTTCGGCGCCGACGACTACGTCCTCGCAGCGTTGCGGGCCGGAGCCAGCGGCTACCTCCTGAAGGATGCTCCGCGCGAGTCGCTCGTCGCCGCCATCCGTGCCGTCGCTGCCGGCGACGTCGCTGTGGAGAAGCAGGTGCTGGCGCAGCTCGTTCGTGGCCAACCCGCACGGCGGCACCCTGAGGCGGTGGCCGCCGTGGGTCGACTGTCTCCTCGCGAGTCGCAGGTCCTCGAGCTCGTCGCCCAGGGCGCCACCAACCCCGAGATCGCGACGAGCCTGTTCATCGGGGAGACCACGGTGAAGACCCATGTGTCGCGCATCCAGGCCAAGCTCGACGCCCGCGACCGGGTGCATCTGGTCGTCATCGCGCACCGGGCGGGCGTCGCCTGACCGATCCGCCGACCACATCCGTCGGAGGGGTCGCGCCAGCGAGGGCGAAGCCCGGGAACGCTCGGACCGAAGGGTCTGCACGCTGACCATGGCGCCACCAGTGCACCAGTGGGCACCAGCTCCGCTACCGGCCCGCCAAGGCAGCCACCACGGGGGCCATCACCTCGGCGAAGTCCGCACCGATCACGACGTAGGAGAAGCCCATCTCCTCGCGTCGTCGCTGCACCTCCTCGATGGCGGCCGCGGGGTCGTCCGGGAGCACCAGCAGCGAGTCGGCCTCCCGCAGCGCGGCCGGGTCGGTCTCGCGCGCCGAGGCCATGAACGCCGCGATCCCGTCGCCGATGACCGGCACGTGGAGGGCGAGCTCGACGTCCCGCGTCGACCGGAACCCCAGGGTGAGGTCGGCGACCTCTGCGCGGGTGTCCGTCGACACGGTGGAGAAGGTGACCGTGTCGGCGACCTCGCTCGCCAGCGCCTGCGCCTTCGGCCCGCGAACCGCCATCACCACAGGCGTGTGCAGTCCTGGGCCATCCAGGTCGCGCAGCTGCGACACGGCCGCACGAACCTGGTCCAGCCGCTGCCCCGGCGAGGTGACGGGCAGGCCGCGCTCGTGCAGCTCGTCCTCGATCCCGGGTCGGCCGGTGCCGACGCCCAGCTCGAACCGACCCTCGGTGAGCACCGAGAGTGAGTGCGCCTCCCAGGCCAGGCTCCACGCCGGCCTCATGGGCGCGGCATACACCCACGTCCCGACCCGGAGGTCGGTGGCGAGAGCTGCAGCGAGCGCGAGGGTCGGCGCGGGTGCGGGCTGCCAGAGCGGGACGTCGGGCATGAGGAGGGTCGAGTAGCCGTGGTCGGCAATGCGGCGCACCCGGTCCCGCCACGCCGCCATGTCGGTCAGCACCGGGGCGACGACCCCGAACCGGAACGGCCTGGTCACGGCGCTGCTCCGCCACGCCGTCCCAGCCAGACGGGTCGCAAGGGGTCGCCGGCTTCGAAGGCGACCCAGACCTGGTCTCCCAGGCCCGGGACCTGCGAGGAGCCGGGCACCGGCACACACGCGGCAGCCCACGAAGCCGCGTCTCCGGTGACGTCAGGCACCCGGACGAAGAGTCGTTGCTGCACCAGCGGATCGACGTTGTCGACGACCACCCCCCTGTGCACGCCGCAGACGGCACGGGCTGGTTCGGCCCGGCCTTCCAGGTAGCCCTCAGCCGCAAGCCTCTCGGAGTACCCGGCGAGCAGCTCCCCGAGGTAGGCGAACAGCTCGAGCAACGCCACGCCGGGGTCGCTCTGGCCGGCGTCGGTCCAGTCCTTCAGGTCACGGCGAGCCCGGCTGACCAGGTCGTCGAGCTGTCGCGGGTCGTAGGAGCCACCGGGCCGGCTCATGGACTCGGGTGTCCCCTCATGGCGTCATTATGCTCAGCGCTGCCGTCCGCGAAAGTCCCCCGGCGCCGGGAGGGCGCGCTCGCGGGACATACGACACCGGGCTCAGTAGCCGGAGCTCGGCCAGCCCTTCGCGCTCAGGTACCACACCGCCGACGTCATCACCACGGCCACGAGGAGCGTGAAGAGGACACCCCCGGCCACGGGCAGGAACCACCCGGGTGCCCTTCTCGACCGCACGGCGACGAGCTTCGTCACGACCGCGCCGATCACCGCGCAGCCGAGTATGCCGTGCACGAGGGTCCGCGTGGACACGGGCTGTCCGTCGGCCAGGGTCCCCGACTCGAGGCCCAGTGCCCACAGGCAGTGGTAGGCGACGAAGACCATGAGCACGAGGGCGATCGAGCCGGAGACCCGGTGTGCGGTCCCGAGCCACGAGGGCGCCTCCACCCCCAGCCTGCCGTAGAGCCAGAGCGCCCCGAGGAGTTGGAAGACGGCGATCACGCCGATGACCACGGTGACCACGACCTTCATGGCCAGGACCGTCCGGAAGCCGAGGGTCGTCGTGCCGGCGAGGGTCGGGTCGTGCAGTCTGCCGAAGGCCCCGACGAGCACCGCCACGACCGCGCCGACGGCGAAGCCCGTCAGCGGGACAGCCAGGCCCCTCGGGGGCGCGTTCCCTGTCGGCGCGGTCTCGCCCATGAGGTCAGGATGCTCCTGCGCTGCCCACCCCGCCAGTGTCCGCGGGCGCCAGGGATCGACGCCGTGACAGGTCGACGTGGACGACCCCCTCGGGCGTCCGTGACAGGCGCGCCAGCCCCAGCGACTCGGGCGATCCCCTGCCAGCCCCGACCAGCGCCAACTCGGGTTGCTCGACCCACCGCGTGTGGTCGACCGCGCCCTCCGGTCCGGGCACCGGGCCGTCCGGTGTCTCGTGCCACGTGATGACGAGGTCCCTGACCCAGCGTCTGCCCTGCCGAGGCGGCTCCAGGCTCACGGTGAGTGGCTGCGTCACGATGATCTCGCGCCCACACGGGTCGAGGGCGAGCCCCGGGGTGACGCTCACGCTGACCGGACCCGCGCTGACCTCCAGACCCCAGACCGTGCCGAAGCCGTGGATTCGGTTGTGGAGGTAGCGCATCTCCCGGTGGTACTGCTGTTCGACAGCGAGGTCCGCCGCCGTGAGCAGCATCCCGTCGAAGAAGTTCACGCGGCGAGGTGGGTCGGCCATGGTGCAGTATCCATCGAGCGCGGTCACCACGACACCCACCGCCGCACCACGAGGCCCAGCGCCACCACGACGACCAGCGCCACCACGACGACCGGCCCACCACGACACGACCGCGTCCTCAGCCGCGTTGCTGCGCCGCCCACGAGGCGTGCAGGGCCGCATACACGCCGTCCTGGCGCACGAGGTCGCGGTGGGGTCCCCGCTCGACCACGCGCCCACGGTCGATGACGACGACCTCGTCGGCTGCCTCGGCCGTGGAGAGCCGGTGGGCGATGGCGATGGAGGTGCGGCCGCGGGTGAGGCCCTCGAGCGCCCTCTGCAGGCGCACCTCGGTGGAGGGGTCCACCGCCGACGTCGCCTCGTCGAGCACGAGCAGGTCGGGGTCGGCGAGGTAGGCGCGGGCCAGGGCCACCAGCTGCCGCTCTCCCGCGGACAGGGACTCACCGCGCTGGCCGACCTCGGTGGCGAGGCCTTGGGGCAGCCCCGCCAGCCACGCGTCGAGGCCGAGCTCGGTGATGGCGAGGCGCACGTCCTCATCGGTGGCCTCGGGCCGGCCGAACCGCACGTTCTCGCGCAGGGTCGCGTCGAAGAGGAAGCCCTCCTGGGGCACGAGCACGACGCGCTCGCGCAAGGACGAGAACCGCACGTCGCGCAGGTCGACGCCGTCGATGCGCACAGTGCCCTCGGTGGGGTCCATCAGTCGGGTGAGCAGCTTGGCCAGGGTGGACTTGCCCGACCCGGTCTCCCCCACGATCGCCACCCTCGACCGCGGCGCGATCGAGAGGTTGACGTCGTGCAGGACGGTGTCACCCCCGGGGTAGGCGAACGACACCGCGTCGAAGTCGACGGTGATCGGCCCACGGGGCAACGTCTGCCCGGCGTCGCCCGGGTCTGCCACGTCGGCCGGGGTGTCGATGACACCGATCACCCGACGCCACCCTGCCACAGCGTTCTGCAGCTCGTTGAGGATCTCGGTGGCCTGCTGCACGGGCTGGGTGAAGAGGTTGACGAGGAAGAGGAAGGCCAACAGCTTGCCCAGGCTGAGGTGCCCGGCGGACGCCTGGACGGTCCCCACGACCAGGACGACGGCGAGGGTGAGACCCGCGACGAGCTGACCCGAGGAGAACGCCACGACCGACCGCACCTGCGCCCGGATCGAGGCAGCCCGGTGCGCCTCGATGGCCGCGTCGATGCGGGTGGCCGTGCGCTCCTCGACGCCGTACGCGCGGATCGTCGCGGCCCCCACGACGGACTCCGACACGGCAGCCAGCAGGTCACCCACGCGCTCGCGGACGATCGTGTACGCGCGGCCGACGATGGCCTGGAAGCGGCGGATCACGAAGAGCAGTGGCACGAAGCAGAGCCACACCACCCCGGTCAGCAACGGGCTGTAGAAGAGCATCAGACCCGTGGCCACGGCGATCTGGCCGAGGCTCAGCACCAGGATGATGCCGCCGAACTGGACGAACTGGCTGATCGTGTCGACGTCAGAGGTGACGCGGCTGACCATCGAGCCGCGGCGCTCGGTGTTCTGGGTGAGCATCGAGAGGTCGTGGATGTGCCGGAATGCCTTGAGGCGCAACGACGCCAGACCCGCCTCGGAGGAGCGGAAGAGGCGCACGTTCACGGCATACGCACTCGCCGCGGTGATCACCACGGCGATCAGCGCGAAGAGCACGTAGCGGGTCACGAGGCCCGGGTCCGGGCCGTTCTTGCCGACGAGGCCGTTGTCGGTCGTCTGCTGGACGACGAAGGGCACGACGATCCGACCGACCGTGGTGACGGCGGCGAGCCCGAGGGTGACCCCCAGGCCGCGGCGCAGCTCGGGTGACAGGTCGAGGCCCCGCTTCAGGGTGGCGACGGTGCCGAGCGACGACGTCGCGTCGATCGAGGTGCTCACGCGTCCACCTCCTCGTCGGCTGCCACGGCTGCCCGCTCGGCGGCTTCGCGGGCGTAGGCCGTGACGAGCCTCTGGTAGCCCACGCACCGCTGCTCGAGCTCGGTGTGGGTGCCGTGGTCGACGACCCTGCCCCCTTCGACGTAGACGATCTGGTCGGCGAGGGTGATCGTCGACATGCGGTAGGCGACGACCAGCACCGAGGTGCCCGCACTGGTCTCGCGCAGGCCGGCGAGGATCGCCTGCTCCACGGCAGGGTCGACGGCGCTCGTCGCGTCATCGAGCACCAACAGCTGGGGGCCGCGGATGACAGCGCGCGCCAACGCGATTCGCTGTCGCTGGCCGCCTGACAAGGACGTGCCCCGCTCCCCCACGCGGGTCTCGATGCCGAGCGGCAGCTCCTTCACGAAGCCGGTGGCCTGGGCCACGTCGAGCGCCGCCCACACCTGGTCGTCGGTGTAGTCACCGCCGAGCGT
The DNA here is from genome assembly GCF_056405035.1 of Pedococcus sp. P2_A3. Taxonomy (NCBI): domain Bacteria; kingdom Bacillati; phylum Actinomycetota; class Actinomycetes; order Micrococcales; family Intrasporangiaceae; genus Pedococcus; species Pedococcus sp. P2_A3. The sequence continues at coordinate 49,559 of NZ_JBFUCW010000014.1, forward strand.
GACGTTGCCGCTGACCGTGTCGTCGAACATGAAGGTCTGCTGCGGCACCAGCGCCGCCACCGCGGACACCCCGCCGCGCGCGACCTCGCGCAGGTCGAGGCCGTCGAGCGTCACCGTCCCGTGGTGGGGGTCGACGAGGCGCAACGTCAGGTTGGTCAGGGTGGTCTTGCCGGAGCCCGTCGGCCCGACCAGCGCCACCGTTGACCCGGCTGCGACCTCCAGCGACACCCCGTGGATGGCCTCGAAGGTCGACTCCTGACCGTGCTCGTCGACGATGTCGTAGGAGTAGTCGACCCGGTCGAGCTGCGCGTGCGACGCCCCGCGGCGCGCGAGCTCAGCCGCCCCGAAGGCCAGCTCTCCGCGCGCCTTGAGCACGGCGTCGACGCGGTCCCAGCCGACGACGGTGCGCGGGAGCTCGCCGAGCACCCACCCGAGCGCCCTCACCGGGAAGCCCAGCACGGAGATGAGGTAGGCGACCTGCACGACGGCGGCCGGGGTGAGGGTGCCGTTGGCCACCTGGTGCGCGCCGACCGCCAGGACCGCCAGGGTGCCGAGCGTCGGGATCGCCTCGATCGCGGGGTCGAAGGTGCCACGCGTGCGTCCGACCTCGACGTTGGCCGCCTGCAGCCGTCGGGTGACCTCCTCGAAGCGGTCGGACTCCTGCTGCTCGCGACCCATCGACTTCACGATGAGCGCGGCCTCGAAGCTCTCGTGGGCCACCTCGCTGACCTCCGCCCGTAGCTGCTGCGCACGCGACACCCTCGGCGACATCGCCCGTTGGAAGACCAGGTTCGCGAGGAACAGCGCCGGGAAGACCGTGAGGCCGATGATCGCCATCACCGGGTCGACCAACACCATCTGCACGATGCCGGCGACGAGCATGATGATCACGCCGATCGCCATGGGCAGCGGCGCGAACACGTTCCAGGTCGCCTCGACGTCGGCATTCGCGTTGGACAGCAGCTGGCCCGAGGGGTGGCGGTGGTGCCAGGCGAGGGGAAGTCGCAGGTACTGCCTCGTCACCTCGCGGCGGAACCCGGCGGCGACGTTGTACATCGTGAAGCCCGCGGCGATGCGCCGGATCACGACCCCCACGACGTTGATGACGACGACGCCCGCGATCCAGCCGAAGATGGTCCAGAGCTGGGCGGCGCTCGCGTGACCGGCCGCGACGGCGGGCTGGACCTGCTCGCGGGTGACCTTGCCGATGGCCCAGGCCGTGAGCACCGTCATCACGCCGTAGAGGGCGCTGCCCGCGACGGCGAACGCGAACCAGCGCGGCTCGCGCCGCACCCCCACCCACACGATCTGCAGGCTGCGCTTCAGCGACGGCGCAGCATCGGCTGACGCGTCGAGCGACACTGCTGACCTCCGGAGCTGGGTGGGGAAACCCAACCCTCTCACGGGGCAGGCATGATGACGTCATGACCCACCTCGCCCGGCTCGAGCGCGAATCCCTCTGCGACACCTTCGTCGAGGTCGGCCCCGATGCCCCCACCCTGTGCTCCCCGTGGACGACCGCAGACCTCGCAGCGCACCTCGTCGTGCGCGAGCGTCGGCCAGACCTCGCTCCGGGGATCTGGTTGCCCGCGCTGGCCGGCCGGCTGGAGGACGGCCAGGCCGACTACGCCGCGAAGCCGTGGCCCGAGCTCGTGGACCTGGTCCGCTCCGGACCGCCCTCGTGGGCGCCGACCCAGCTCTCCTCGGTGGATGACGCGGTCAACTTCGTGGAGTTCTTCATCCACCACGAGGACGTCCTGCGCGGCGACGAACAGGTCGGCCCTCGGCGCGAGGTGCCGGTCCGTGCACAGAAGGCCTTGTGGAAGACGCTCAAGCGGATCGGCAAGATCTTCTTCCGCCGGAGCCCGGTCGGCGTCGTGCTGGAGCGCCCTGACGGCAAGTCGCTCACCGTCCGCGGCGAGACCGAGCTCGGCACGGTGACGCTGCGCGGTGACGCGACGGAGCTCATGCTCGCCGCCTACGGCCGCCGCCGCGTGGCGGACCTCCAGGTGACCGGCAGCGACGAGGCCGTCCAAGCCCTCTGGGACGCGCCACTCGGGCTGTCCTGAGCGACGAGCCGGTGCCATCCTGACCGACCGGAGGAGAAGCCTTGGCAGAGCAGGTCGAGTTCACCGCCCCATTGTGGGAGTGGGGCGCCCGCGACTCGTGGTACTTCGTGACGCTCGACGAAGCGGCAAGCGAGGTGGTCAGCGAGCGACCGCGTCCAGGTCGGGGGTTCGGGTCGGTGCGGGTGCGGGTCACCGTGGGCGCGACCACGTGGACGACGTCGGTCTTCCCCGGCGACGAGGGCCGCTACGTCCTCCCCGTCAAGAAGGCCGTGCGCGTGACCGAGTCGATCGAGGAGGAGGACCTCGTGACGGTGCTCCTCGAGGTGCTCGACTAGCCCGACCAGCTCACCAGGGGCCGCGACGGGTCGTCAGCGGACCGGTATGCCGTCCTGCCGCAGTGCGTCCTTGACCTGACTGATGGTGAGCTCGCCGAAGTGGAAGACGCTCGCCGCGAGCACGGCGTCGGCACCGGCCCGGACAGCTGGGGCGAAGTGCTCGACCCGACCGGCTCCCCCGCTGGCGATCAGCGGGATCCGCACCTCGCGGCGCACCAGCTCGATCAGCTCGACGTCGAAGCCGTCCTTGGTGCCGTCGGCGTCCATCGAGTTCAGCAGGATCTCCCCCGCCCCCAGCTCGGCCGCTCGAGCGCACCACTCGACGGCGTCGAGGCCCGCGCCCTGTCGACCTCCGTGGGTGGTGACCTCGAACCCGCCGCTGGCCTTGCCGTGGGGGTCGCGGCGGCGGCGCACGTCGGCCGACAGCACCAGCACCTGGGAGCCGAACCGGTCGGCGACCTCGGCGATCAGCTCGGGGCGCGCGATGGCGGCGGTGTTGACGCCCACCTTGTCCGCGCCGGCCCGCAGCAGCCGGTCGACGTCGTCCACCGTGCGCACTCCCCCGCCGACGGTCAGCGGGATGAAGACCTGCTCCGCGGTGCGGCTCACGATGTCGTAGGTCGTCTCGCGGTTGCCGCTGCTCGCGGTCACGTCGAGGAAGGTGAGCTCGTCGGCGCCCTGCTCGCCGTAGGCCTTGGCGAGCTCGACCGGGTCACCCGCGTCGCGGAGGTTGACGAAGTTGACTCCCTTGACGACGCGTCCGGCATCGACGTCGAGACAGGGGATCACGCGGGTCGCAACAGGCACGCGCCGAGCCTAGCGATCTAGTCTGAGGCGCATGCCCGTCGACCAGAGAGCGATCATGCCTGTCGACCAGAGAGCCGCGGTGGCGACGATCGTCGCCCTCGTCGACGCGAGCCTGCCTCTCTGTGGCACGACGCACCTCGTCTGCATCGACGGCCCGAGCGGCGCCGGCAAGACGACCCTGGCCCACGACGTGGCCGCCGATCTCGCCGCTCCCACCGTGCACATGGACGACCTCTACCCCGGCTGGGACGGCCTGCGGGCCGGCACGCACCGGGCCCAGGAATGGGTCGTGGGACCGCTCGCCGAGGGTCTGCCCGCCCGGTACCGCCGGTGGGACTGGGCGGCCGGCGAGTATGCCGAGTGGGTGCAGCTGCCGTCGTCGGAGGTCGTCGTCCTCGAAGGCTGCGGCTCGGGCGCGCTGCCCGCGGGCAAGGCCGCCTCGGTGCTGGTCTGGGTGGAGGCCGAGGAGTCGGTGCGGCGGGCCCGCGGCCTGGCCCGCGACCCGGGCTACGCGCCGTTCTGGGACCGTTGGTCGGCGCAGGAGAGGCGGCTCTACGAGGCAGACCGCACCTGGGAGCGCGCCGACCTGTTCCTCGACACGACCCGCGACCGCCGCTGACCGCCCCGGCCGCTCGTCCCAGCCTCATGAGGTGGGTCAGGTGGCGAGCAGCGCGGGGTGGGCACGCGGCATACATAATCGGGGCCATGGAACCCGCAGACATGATCGCCGCGGTCACCGGGTCGATGCGGGAACGCACCGGTCGCACCCTCGACGAGTGGGTGGCGCTGGTGGACGGTTCCGGCATCGACGCGCTCGACCAGCGGGCCGTGCGGGCCTGGCTGCGTGACGTGCACGGGGTGCCACAGAACTCCCAGTGGGCCATCGCCGACGCCGCAGCCACGGCGGCCGGGTGGACGCCGCCCGACCCCGACGGCTACACCGACGCCCTCTACGGCGGGGCCAGGGCGCACCTGCGGCCGATCCACGACGCGATCATCACGCTGGCCGAGGGGCTCGGCGACGACGCCCACCGCGAGGGTCGCGGCACCTACATCCCGGTGATCCGTCGCACCCAGTTCGTGGCAGTCGCCCCGGGGCCTCGCGACACCGTGCGGATCGGCTTCCGGTTCCGCGGCGAGGTGCCCGACGACGAGCGACTCTCCCCCGCCAAGGGATTCGCGCAGGCGACCCACTGGCTCCACCTGTCCGCCGACGCGGACGAGGACGACCTGCGGTCGCTCGAGCCACTGCTCGAGGCCGCCTACGCCCAGAACGGCTGAGGTGTCGACCGTCGACCTGGCCCGTGCGGCGCGCCGTTCGCGCCGCGAGGCCCGGGTGCGCACCGACCGGCTGGTCAGCCGGCTCTTCTTCATCGTCCAGTGCGGTCTCGGCGCGGCCACGGCGTGGTGGGTGGCCAGCGACGTGCTGCACCACACCCGGCCCTTCTTCGCCCCCGTGACGGCGATGATCTCGCTCGGCATGTCGTTCGGGCAGCGGCTGCGCCGGGTCACCGAGGTGATGATCGGCGTGGCCGTCGGGGTGTTCGTCGGTGACGTCTTCGTGCACTTCTTCGGGTCGGGGTTCTGGCAGATCATCGTCGTGGTCGTGCTCTCGATGAGCGTCGCTGCCCTCCTCGGCGCCGGAATGCTGCTCATCACCCAGGCCGGCGTGCAGTCGGTGATCGTCACGACCCTCGTCGCCGGCTCGGGGCAGGCGTTCACGCGGTGGCTCGACGCCGTCGTAGGCGGCTGTGTGGCGCTGGCGTTCACGACGGTGGCTCCGGCCGGACCACTGCGCCGACCCCGCCAGCAGGCATCGCTCGTCGTGCACGAGATCGGCGCGATCCTCGCCGACACCGCACGCTCGCTCCGGGAGCAGGACTCCGACCTCGCCTCGGCCACGCTCAGCCGGGCCCGCCAGTCCGAGTCCATGCTCGACGAGGCGAGGGCGCTGTCCGCCGAGGGCATTGCGGTCGTGCGGCTGTCGCCCTTCCGACGTCGGCACCTGCCCGGGGTGCAGGCGATCGCCGACCTGCTCGAACCCCTCGACCGCGCCATCCGCAACCTGCGCGTGCTGGTCCGGCGCGCCGCGATCGCGACCTGGCGCGAGGAGGCGGTCCCCACGGCATACCTGCGGCTGCTGGACTCGCTCGCCGAGACGTGCGAGGACATCTCGCGCGAGCTCGGTGAACGGCGGCTGCCGACCAACGCCCGCGTCGGCCTGCAGCGGATCGGTGAGGCCAGCGCGGTCATCGACCCGTCCGCGGGGCTGTCGGGCGAGGTGATGCGCGCACAGATCCGGTCGATGGTGGTCGACCTGTTGATGTTGACGGGGATGCCGTACGCCGAGGCCCGCGACATGGTCCCCGAGTCGATGACGACCGGCCCGCAGGACGACTGAGCGCGGCTGCCAGACTGTCGGCGATGTCCTCACGCCGCCACCCCCACCTGCCGCCCGTCTGGCTGATGTCGCTGGCGCTCGTCGCCGTCGCCGCGAACCTGCGCACCGCGATGGCCAGCGTCCCGCCGCTCACCGAGACCATCGCCGACGACCTCGGGCTGTCCAACACCGCGCTCGGCGCGCTGACCACGCTGCCGGTGCTCTGCATGGGGCTCTTCGCCCCCAGCGCGCAGCGGATCGCGGCCCGGCTCGGAGCCGCGGCCTCCGTCGAGCTGTCGATCGTGTGCGTGGCCCTCGGTCTCGGCCTGCGGCTCGCGGGGGGCGCCACGTGGCCCCTGTATGCCGGCACGTTCCTCGCCGGGGTCGGCATCGCCATCGGCGGCACGCTCCTGCCCGGCCTGGTCAAGGAGCTCTTCCCGCCCGAACGCGCCGGGCTGGTCACCGGTCTCTACATGCTCGCGATGATGGGCGGAGCCGGTGCGTCGTCGGCGCTGTCGGTGCCCCTGCAGGGTTGGCTCGGGTCGTGGCAGGCCTCGCTCGCCTCGTGGTCACTCCTCGCGCTGGTCGGCGTAGTCGCCTGGGTGCCCGTGCTCACGGGCCATGTCCGACACCGGGCCGCCAACCCGTCCGTCGTCTCCCCGGCACGGCTGCCGTGGCGTCACGTGACGGCCTGGCTGGTGGCCGGCTACCTCGCGGTGCAGTCCGTCGAGTTCTACTCCACCCTGGCCTGGCTCGCACCGTCCTACACCGCCCGCGGCTGGGACCCGACCCATGCCGGCTACCTGCTGTCGGTCTTCACCGCCGCCCAGCTGGTCTCGGGGCTGTTGGCTCCCGCGTTGACCGACCGCATCCACGACCGGCGGGTGCTACTGCTCTCGGCCTCGGTGCTCGGGCTGCTCGGGCAGGCCGGTCTCTGGCTGCTGCCCAACGGTGCGCCGTGGGTGTGGACGACGGTCCTCGGGTTCGGCCAGGGTGCCTCCTTCGCCCTCGGGCTCGTGCTGATGGTCGACTACGCCGCCTCCCCTGCGGCCAGCGCGCGACTGGCCGGGATGGCGTTCCTGTTCAGCTACACGATCGCGTCGTTCGGACCCGCGAGCATGGGAGCCCTGCGCGACCTGACCGGCGGGTTCGCCGCTGTCTGGGGCACGCTCACCGTGCTCATGCTGGCCCAGGTGGCCTTGTCAGCCCTGCTTCGACCGAGCCTCCGCAAGGTCGAGTGACCGCGCCCCGCACGCGCGCGTCGCTATTCCATGCAAAAGGCGAGTTAGCGCCGGGGAGTCCATGTCACTAACTCGCCTTTTGCATGGAATAGCGACGGCTGGCCACCGTTCGCGGGTCAGTCGAGGGTGACGTCGGGGCTCTTGGCTGAGGGTCCGAGCGCCTGGACGAGCGCGGCGAGACGGCCGGCCTCGGCGCGTCCGTAGTCGGCGTCGGCCTTCTGGATCGCCATCACGGCAAGGGTGTCGGTGTCAGACAGGGCGAGGCTCACCCACGGGTCGCCACCGGAGAAGCGCACGTCGAGCACCTCCCGCCAGGAGAGCGTGCGAGTGGTGAACAGGTTGCGCACGGTGAGGCCGTCACGAGTCGGCACCGCCCTGATGGCGGCAAACCTCCACAACATCAACGCGATCGCGACGCCAACGCCGACGAAGAAGACCTTGTCGCCGGTGCGCCACGTGCCACCTTCCGCCGGGCCGGGCAGCAACACGGCGATCACGGCGAACAACACCACCGTCAGGGCCGCGAAGCCGTACGCGACCTGACGGCCACGCCGCGGCCGGAACACGGCAAAGGCCGCCTGCTCGTCCGCTCCACCCGATGGTTGGCCCGGGGCCCGACCCGAGGGGGTCACGGCACTCACAGCCGGCAGGCGGCGATGTCGGTCACCAGGATCGCCCGCGCGCCGAGCTCGTACAGCTCGTCCATGATCACGTTGGTCCGAGCCCGTGGCACCATGGCGCGCACCGCGGCCCAGTCCTTGTTCTGCAACGCGGAGACCGTGGGCGACTCGAGCCCGGGTGTGATGGCACAGGCAGCCTCGACGAGGTCGACCGGCACGTCGTAGTCCAGCATCACGTAGTGCCGAGCGGTGACCACGCCCGTGAGCCGGCGACGCAGCACCTCGACCGCAGCGGTCTCGTGCGACCCCTCGCGCCGGATGAGCACCGCCTCGCTGCGCAGGATCTCGTCGCCGAAGATCTCCAGGCCCTGCTGCCGCAACGTCGTCCCGGTCTCGACCACGTCGGCGATGACGTCGGCCACCCCGAGCGTGATCGCCGTCTCGACGGCACCGTCCAGCCGCACCACCTCGGCGCTGACCCCCTGGTCGGCGAGGTGCTTGCCGACCAGGCCCGGGTAGCTGGTCGCGACACGATGACCCGAGATCTCGGCGACGCTCGAGCAGGTGCCGGGCTTGGCGGCATACCGGAAGGTGGAACCCCCGAAGCCGAGCGTCATCACCTCGATGGCGGCGCTGCCGGCGTCGAGCAGCAGGTCGCGACCGGTGACGCCACAGTCGACGGTGCCCGAACCGACGTAGACGGCGATGTCACGCGGTCGCAGGTAGAAGAACTCCACCTCGTTGTCAGTGTCGGTGAGCACCAGCTCCTTGGTGTCGCGGCGCGTGCGGTAGCCCGCCTCGCGCAGCATCTCGATCGCTGGCTCGGAGAGGGACCCCTTGTTGGGGACGGCGATTCGCAGCATGTGCGTGACCTTCTGAAGAGGGTGGGCTAGAGGTGGGAGTAGACGTCGTCGAGGGAGATGTCGGACGCGACCATCAGCACCTGCAGGTGGTAGAGCAGCTGGCTGATCTCCTCGGCCGTGCGGTCCTTGCCCTCGTGCTCGGCGGCCATCCAGACCTCGGCCGCCTCCTCCACGATCTTCTTGCCGATGGCATGTACGCCGGCGTCCAGCGCGGCGACGGTGCCGGACCCCTCGGGTCGGCTCACCGCCTTCTCGGCCAGCTCGGCGTACAGGTCGTCGAAAGTCTTCACGCGCCAAGGGTACGGGGAGCGAGTGCGCCGAGGGTGACCGCGGTCGCCACAGCGGCCATCGCCGCCTCGTGCCCCTTGTCCTCGCTCGAGCCGGGCAGCCCCGCGCGGTCGAGCGCCTGGGCGTCGTCGTCGCACGTGAGCACCCCGAACCCGATCGGGATCCCGGTGCGCACGCTGACCTGCGCCAGCCCGTGGGTGACGCCTGAGCAGACGTAGTCGAAGTGCGGTGTGCCACCGCGGATCACGACCCCCAGCGCGACGAGCGCGTCGTATGCCGTGGCGAGACGCGCGCACGCAACGGTGAGCTCGACCGTGCCCGGCACCCGCACGAGGGGCACGTCGACCACTCCCGCTTCGGCCAGCGCTCGCTCCGCGCCGGCCACGAGGCCGTCCATCACCTCCGTGTGCCACGACGCCGCGACGATCGCGACGCGCAGGCCACTCCCGTCGGCAGTGACCGCAGGAGCGCCGTGCCCGCTCACGCGCTGGCTCCCTGGTCCGTCGCGTCGATGACGAGGTCGTGGCCCATCCGGTCGCGCTTGGTGCGCAGGTAGGCGCGGTTGGTGGAGTTCGGCGCGATCGAGAGCCGCTCCACGACCGCGACGACGATGCCGTAGCGCGACAGCGCCTCGACCTTCGCCGGGTTGTTCGTGAGCAGCCGCACCGACGACAAGCCCAGCGCGGCGAGGATCGCTGCGCCGGCGGCATACTCCCTCGCGTCGACGGGCAGGTCGAGCTCGAGCTGGGCGTCGACCGTGTCGAGCCCCGCGTCCTGGAGGGCGTAGGCCTGCAGCTTCGACACGAGGCCAACTCCCCGTCCCTCGTGGCCGCGCAGGTAGACGAGCACGCCGCCCTCGGCAGCGATCCGCTCCATCGACCGCTCGAGCTGCGGCCCGCAGTCGCAGCGCAGCGAGCCGAACGCGTCACCGGTCAGGCACTCGGAGTGCAGCCGCACCAACGGGTTCTGGCCCTCGGCGCCCTTGGGGCTGACCAGGGCGACGTGCTCGGCGCCGGTCAGGCGGTCACGGAAGCCGATGGTCTTGAACTCCCCGTGCCTCGTGGGCAGGGTCGTCTCGGCGAGCGTCTCCACCCGGTCGTGGAGCTGGCGCCAGGCGACGAGCTGCTCGATGGTGATCACCGGCACGTCGTGCACGGCCCCGGTCGCCAGCACCTCGGGCAGGCGCATCATGGAACCGTCGTCGTTGACCAGCTCACCGATCGCGCCGGCCGGAGCCAGCCCGGCAAGCCGGCACAGGTCGACTGCCGCCTCGGTGTGACCGGGACGCTCCAGGACACCACCGGCCTTGGCCCGCAACGGGATCACGTGTCCTGGTCGCACGAACGACTCAGGCGTCGAGAGCGGGTCGGCCAGGAGTCGGATGGTCTGGGCACGGTCGGCTGCACTGATGCCGGTGGTGACACCCTCCGCGGCGTCGACGGTGACCGTGTACGCGGTGCGCAACGGGTCACGGTTCTCGGCCACCATCAGCGGGAGGCCGAGGCGGTCGGCGGTCACGTCCGTGACGGGCGCGCAGAGGTAGCCGCTGGTGTGCCGGATGGTCCAGGCCAGCCACTCTGTGGTGAGGGTCTGGGCCGCGAGGATCACGTCGCCCTCGTTCTCGCGGTCCTCGTTGTCGGTGACCAGCACGGGGCGACCGTCGCGCAGGGCGGCGAGGGCGTCCTCGACGGTGGCCAGCCCGATCATGCCGAGACCTCACTCAGCTCGCGGACGGGGTCGCGCTCCTCACGGGAGGCCTTGAGCCAGACGAAGAAGCCGTAGACGACCAGGGCGCCGTAGACCACGAAGAGGATGGCGGTCGGGTAGTACTGGGAGTGCCACAGCAGCGGCACGCCCACGAGGTCGACCGCGATCCACGCCAGCCAGAAGTCGTTCCAGCCGCGAGCCATCGCATAGGTCGCGACCATCGAGCCGACGAAGATCCAGGCGTCGCACCAGAAGTACCACCGGGGCGCCGGCCAGCCCGCGCCGATCACCGAGAACACCCACTGGAAGACGAGCACCCCCGCGGCGGAGGCCACGAGGTAGGCCACTCGCTCGCTGGCCGACGCCCAGCGGGGCGTGATGGCGGGCGCACCTGCGCCGCCGCCGCTCGCGAGCTCCCGCGCCTTGCGGACCGCGTTCCACCGCCACCAGCCGTAGACGCTCGTGAGGATGAAGAAGACCTGGCGGCCGGCCTGCCCGAACAACGGCTGCTGCGCCTGTGCGTCGAAGGTGGCTCCGATGAAGACCGTGAAGAGCAGCACGTTGCCGACGATGCCGATCGGCCAGGCCCAGACGCGGCGCCGCAGCCCACCGATGGCGGAGGCGAAGCCGAAGGCGTTGCCGACGATCTCGCGCCACGTGATGGGGTGGCCGGCGATGGTCAGGTGTGCCTCGTAGAGCCGGGTGAAGAGGTTCATGCGATGGTCTCCTTGGAGGTGATCAGGCGTTCGACGTACTTGGCCAGGACATCGACTTCGAGGTTGACGCGGTCGCCAACCCCCTTGTGTCCCAACGTGGTGAGGGCAAGCGTGGTGGGGATGAGCGAGACGCTGAAGGTCGTCGCGCCATCGGGTGACTCCGCCAGGGCCGCCACGGTGAGGCTGACGCCGTCCACCGTGATCGACCCCTTCTCCACGACGTAGCGGGACAGCGACGGAGGGAGGCTGAGCTGCACGACCTCCCACCGGTCACCGGGCGTTCGGCTGACGATCTCGGCGGTCCCGTCGACGTGTCCCTGCACGATGTGGCCGCCGAACCGGCTCGAGGCCGACATCGCGCGCTCCAGGTTGACGCGGTCCCCCTCCGCCAGGCTGCCGAGGCTGCTCCGGTCGAGGGTCTCGGCCATGACGTCGACCGTGAACTCCCCCTCGCCGTGCTCCACGACCGTCAGGCAGACGCCGTTGACGGCGATGGACGCCCCGTGGACGGCGTCCGACGTGACGAGGGGCCCGGCGACGGTGAGACGGGCGGAGGTCGCACCGCGTTCGAGCGCGACCACGTGGCCGAGCTCCTCGACGATCCCGGTGAACATCAGGTGGTCTCCTTCAGTGCTGCCGTGATCCGCACGTCGTGGCCGATCAGGGTGATGTCGGTGGGCCGCAGCCGCAGGGCGTGGTCGATGGTGGTGATGCCGAGGTCGCTCACCGAGGGGCGCCCGCGGCCCAGGAGGACCGGTGCGACGTACGCGATGAGCTCGTCGACGAGCCCGGCGGCCATCAGTGCCGCGGCCACGGTGGGCCCGCCCTCGAGCCAGACGTGGTGGACGCCGGCGTCAGCCAGGGCCGAGAGCACGGCCTTGGGGTCACGGGTCTTCAGGTGCCAGGTCGGCGACGCGTCGTCGAGCACCCGTGCCGTGGCGGGCAGGTCGCGCTCACCCATCACCACGCGGATCGGCTGGTGCGGGTAGAGCGAACCATCCGGCTTGCGGGCGGTCAGCTGCGGGTCGTCGAGCAGGGCCGTGCCCGTCCCGACGAGGATGGCACCGCAGCGCGACCGCTGCTCGTGGACGTCGGCTCGGGCAGCCTCGCCGGTGATCCACTGGCTGGTGCCGTCGGCGGCAGCACTGCGGCCGTCGAGAGTCGTGGCCAGCTTCCAGGTCACCCACGGGCGGCCGGTGGTCACCAGGTGGGTCCAGGTCGGGTTGAGCGCCAGCGCTTCCTCGGCGAGCACCCCGCCCTCCACCACGACACCCTTGCGGCGCAACCACGCGGCCCCGCCCGCCGCGACCGGGTTGGGATCGGCCTGGCCGTAGACCACGCGGCTCACGCCCGCGGCATACAGCGCCTTGGCGCAGGAGGGGGTGCGCCCGACGTGGTTGCACGGTTCGAGGGTCACGTATGCCGTGGTGCCCGACGCGCGCTCGCCCGCCGCCTCGAGCGCGTCAGCCTCAGCGTGTGCGGTGCCGGCACCGTGGTGCCAACCAGCGGCGACGACCTCACCCGCGGCATCGACCAGCACGCACCCCACGCGGGGGTTGGGGTCGGCTTCCGGACCGTGGGCAGCGAGGGCCAGGGCGCGGCTCATCATCGCCGCGTCGCCGCTGAGCTGCTCTGCCACTGTCCTGCCCTCGCTCGAGACCGATGGTCGAGCTCCGGGGGGTCGTGCAGGGCGGGCCTGCTGGACGAGATCAGTGCCGCGGGAGGCTGGTGCCACACCGCGGACCCACTGGTCCCGCTGTCGCGTGCTGCCTACCATCCGGACTTTAACCGTCGGTCTGGGAGTTCCACCCAGTCAACCGGCCGCTGGCTGCGGTCGGGTCGCGGACTGTCACCGCCGGTTCGGAATTGCACCGACCCCGGAGCACGTCAGCTCCCAGTATGCCGCAGCACCGGGGAGTGCGCGCCGCCCGGTCCGCGTGATGGTCCTCACGACCGCGGCGTGGCCAGCCGGCTGCGACCGCCCGCCTCCGCCATGAGCAGACTCCAGGCCTCCACCGCGAGCCGACGGCAAGCGCCGGGCGCACTGGGTTCAGTGGGCGTGCGCGCTCGCCAAGGTGCGCAGCTCGTCCACCGCGGCCGCGGCGTCCTCGGCGCCGTAGACCGCGGAACCGGCCACGAACACGTCCGCCCCCGCCTCGGCGCACTGCTCGATGGTCGTGGCCGACACTCCCCCGTCGACCTGGACCCAGATCTCGCCTCCGTGCCTGCGGACCGCCTCGCGGACCTGGGCGACCTTGGGCATCTGGTCGGCCATGAACGACTGCCCACCGAAACCCGGCTCGACCGTCATCACGAGGACCATGTCGAGGTCGGGCAGGAGCTCTTCGTACGGGCCGAACGAGGTGCCCGGCTTGATGGCCATCCCGGCGCGAGCGCCCAGCCCACGCAGGGTGCGGGCGAGGGCGCGGGGGTCCAGGGCCGCCTCGATGTGGAACGTCACCGACGAGCCCCCGGCCTCGGCATACATCGGCGCCCAGCGGTCGGGGTCCTCGATCATCAGGTGGCAGTCGAGCGGGATCGGGCTGACCTTCGCCAGCGCCTCGACCACCGGGAGCCCGAGGGTGAGGTTCGGCACGAAGTGCCCGTCCATGACGTCCACGTGGGCCCAGTCGGCGTTGGCGATGCGGCGCAGCTCCGCCTCGAGGTTGGCGAAGTCCGCGGACAGGATGCTGGGCGAGATCTGCACGCGGACACAGTAGTGGGCGGCACGGAGGAAGCCCGTCCTAGTCCCAACGGACGGCCTCCGGCCAGACCCGCACGAGCCGACCTCCCCACCCGCCAGACTCGCACCCGTGACCCCGCTGATCACCGCTGCGCTCGGTGTGGCCCTGGTGGCCATGCTCGTCTTCGCTGCCCTGCACTGGCGCGCCCGACGCACCATCACGTCGATGTCCACGCTGTTGGAGGGTGGCGCGCACGACCAGGTGCTGGCCCACCGCGCCCCGCCCAGGGCCTACCGTCCACTGGCCGACCGGCTCCGGGCCACGAGCGCGCTGTTGACCGGTCGCAACGAGCTCGCCCTGCGACTCCTGGACACCAGTCGGCTGCCGGCCGCGGTGAAGGACCGCGTCGGCGACCTCGACCTGCACCTGCGCGCGGGCGCGCTGCTCTCGATGGGCCGCTACGCGGAGGCTGTCGCGCTCCTCGGCGACGACCCGCAGGGCGCCCTCCTGCGTCACCAACGCGCGCAGGCTGCCATCGAGACCGGCGACGACGCGACTGCCCTGCGCATGCTCGAGCAGCCCCATGAGGAGCCCGTGGAGGAGGCTGGTCGGCTGCGGATCCTGGGCGACCTGCACCTCCGCCGGGGTCGTCTGTCGGAGGGTGAGGAGCTGGTGCGGCAGGCCCGCGCGACCTACCTCGCGTCCTCCCTGGTCGCCCGCGAGGTCGACACGGGCTACTGCCACCACCACCTCGGCGAGGCTGCCCTCGCGCGCGGCGACGCCGCGGGCGCCAGGGCCCAGCTCACGACTGCCCTGGCCCTGCTGTCCGTCCGTCCCGACAACGCTCCCGGCCTGGCGGCCGTGCATGCCCGGCTCGCCGAGGCGCACGCCCTGTCCGGGGAGGCCGGTCCCGCGCGCGAGCACCTGGAGGAGGCGCTGACGCGCAGCGACCTCGTGGGCTCGCCCAGCCTGTCGACGATGGTCGGACGGAGCGAGGGACTGGTCGCCCTGCACCTGGGCCGTGCAGACGACGCTCGGCGTCTCCTCACCGAGGCCCGCGACAGCCACCTCGCCCTGGGCGAGCTGCCCGCCGCCGAATGGGTCGGCCGGCTCGTGGCAGCGCTCGAGGCCACCGACGACCCCACCGACTGACGCGTCGGCACCGTCCGCACACGCGGGGCGAAGGTCAGGCGGCCCGCTGCCCCATCGCCTCGGCGAGCAGGGCCAGGGTTGCCTCGCGAGCAGGGGCCCGGTCGGCCGGCGTGCCCGCGAGGGCCCCGGCCACGGGGTGCACCATGACCTCGTCGACGCCGTGCTCGGCGGCCAGCGCGGACACCTGCTCGGCCACCGAGTCGGGCGTGCCGACCACCCAGCGGCTCCGCATCTCGTCGGCGAGCGAGTGGTGCGCCTCGGCGATCCCGGCCTCCTCGGCCTGCTCGACGAGCAGCTGGGGCGCCAGCGGTCCGCCGGTCCGGAGCGCGACCATCGAGGCGAGGTTGGGCAGGACCAGTCGGTCGGCCTCCGCCTGGGTGGGGGCGACCACGACGTTGAGGGTGAGGAACGTCCGCGGCGCCGGGTGCGACTCCGTGGGCCGGTAACCCGAGCGGTAGAGCTCCAGCGCCGCAGCGGTGCCGCGCCCGGAGAAGTGGTGGGCGAAGACGTAGGGCAGCCCGCGCTCGGCGGCGAGCCGGGCCGAGTAGTCCGACGAGCCGAGCAGCCAGACCTCGGGGACCGACTCGGCCCTCGGGGTGGCGTTGAGCGGGTGGACGTCGCCACCCACCCTGATGCCCACTCCCTCGGTGGACATCAGTGCGATGACGTCGTCGACGTACTGGGGGAACCGCGCCACCGCGTCCGCCTCGACTCCCCCAGCCCCGTGGCGCAGCGCATAGCTGGTGACGGGGTCGGTGCCGGGCGCTCGGCCGATGCCGAGGTCGATCCGTCCGGGGTGCGCCGCCTCCAGCAGCGCGAACTGTTCCGCCACGACCAGCGGGGCGTGGTTGGGGAGCATCACCCCTCCGGAACCCACCCGGATCCGCTCGGTGGCCGCGGCGACCATGGCAATGAGCACGGGCGGGTTGGTCGCGGCGACCGCGGGCATGTTGTGGTGCTCTGCCAACCAGTAGCGGCGGTAGCCGTGCCCATCGGCGACCTTCGCCAGCGACCGGGTCGCGGCCAACGCGTTGCCGGTGCTCTGGTCCTGGCGGACGGGGACGAGGTCGAGGACGGACAGCGCGGGGGTGGTCACCTGTGGGCCAACCTGCCGTTGGCGGTGGCTATTCCGATCTGCGCCGGGCGCGTCCGAGGACGGAGGACTCAGGCCTTCTTGCGCAGCAGGGCCAGGAACATCCCGTCGGTGCCGTGCAGGTGCGGCCAGAGCTGGACGGTCGGGCCGGCTCCGGGCACGTCGACGGGCTGGCCGTCGGCCCCCCGCACGTAGTCGCGGGCGTCGACCAGCTCGACGTCGGTGCGCTTCTTGGTCACGTCACCCACGACGAAGGTGGTCTCGGCCAGGTGCGGGCTGCAGGTGGCGTAGGCGATCACCCCACCGGGCGCGGTGGCATCGATCGCGGAGGCCAGCAGCTCGCGCTGGAGCCTGCCCAGGTCGGCGAGGTCTGCGGGCGTGCGCCGCCAGCGGGCCTCTGGACGTCGCCGAAGGGCACCCAGCCCGGTGCACGGCGCGTCCACGAGCACGCGGTCGTACCGCCCCGGCTCGTCCTCCCCCACCTGCCGGCCGTCACCCGTACGGACGGCGACGGAGCGCCCGACGGCGCGCGCCCTGGCGGTGGCGGGACGCAGGGTCTGTCGCACCAGGTCGGCTCGGTGCTCGCTCACCTCGTTGGCGGTGAGATCGGCGCCGGCCTCGATCGCCAGACCGGCGAGCAGCCCCGCCTTGCCACCCGGTCCTGCGCAGAGGTCGAGCCACTGCTCGGCGCCGTCGAATCCCGCACCGTGGTCGACCGGCACCGCCGCGAGTGCGAGGGCGACCAGCTGCGAGCCTTCGTCCTGCACCGCCGCGCGTCCCTCACGGACCGCAGGTATGCCGCCGGGGTCACCCCCGTCGAGCACCGCACCAACCGGCGAGAGGGGCGACGCGGAAGCACCCGCGTCGACGAGCTCGGCCACGGTCGCCAGGCCGGGTCGGGCCACCAGGGACACCTTGGCCGGTGCGTTGTCAGAGGTCACCAGCGCGGTCAGCTCGGCATCGACGGTTTCCCCGGTGGCGGCCCCGTGACCGAGCAGGGCGGCCCGCAGTGCCTTGACGATCCACTCCGGGTGGGACTGCTCGACCGCCAGCTGGGCGGTGAGGTCGCCCGAGGGGACGACCTCGCTGAGCCAGGCGTCGAGGTCGCGCTCGCTGACCCGTCGCATGACCGCGTTGACGAACCCCGCGGCCCCGGCGCCATTGACCTTGCGGGCCAAGCCGACCGTCTCGTCGACCGCGGCGTGGGTGGGCACGCGCATGCCGAGCAGCTGATGGGCCCCGAGCCGCAAGGTGTCGAGGACGTTCGGGTCGATCTTGTCGAGAGCACGACCGGCGGCCACCGCGATGATCGGGTCGTAGAGTCCGCGCATCCGGACCGCCCCGTAGACGAGCTCGGTCGTGAAGGCGGCGTCGCGCCCGTGGATGCCGCGGTCGCGCAGCACCTTCGGGAGCTCGAGGTTGGCGTAGGCGCCGTCGGCGACGGCCCGCAGGACGGTGTAGGCCGCGAGCCGCTGGGGGTCGCCACCCCGGTTGCGCTCGCTGGGTCGCTGGGCCGAGCGCTCCCGCCCACCGTGGGCTCGCTCCGGGCGCTGGCGACCCTTGGCATTGCGTCGTCCGCCGCCCTCGTCGCGCCGCCCGCCCTCGTCGCCCCTGCGGGGTCCGTGTGGTCCCTGCTCACTCATGGCTGAACCGCTCTCCCGCGTCGAGGCGCAGGCCACGGACCCAGTCGGCCGCGGCCATCTCCTTCTTGCCGTGCGGCTGCACGGCCGAGAGCCGCACCACGCCACTCGCGGTGCCCACGTGCACGTCACGCCTCCCGGCGGCGACCTCGCCCGGCGCGAGCGCCGGCCCGGCATACGCGGGCTCGAGGAGCACCGGCGCGAGCTTCACGCGGCTGCCACGGAAGGTCGACCACGCGCCCGGGGCGGGGGTGCACCCCCGCACCTGGCGGTCCACTGCCACGGCGGGCCGGTCCCAGCGCACCTGCGCGTCGGCGACCTCTAGCTTGGGCGCCAGCGACACCCCGTCAGGCGCCTGCGGCACCGGCGTCAGCGTGCCGCTCTCGAGCCCGTCCATGGTGGCGAGCAGCAGTCCGGCGCCACCCTCGGCGAGACGGTCGAGGACATCCCCGGCGGTGTCGCGCGGTCGGATGCGCTCGGTCATCACCCCGAACACCGGACCGGTGTCGAGTCCGGCCTCGATGAGGAAGGTCGAGGCCCCGGTCACCTCGTCGCCCGCCATCACGGCGTGCTGCACGGGCGCGGCGCCGCGCCAGGCAGGAAGCAGGGAGAAGTGCAGGTTGACCCAACCGTGCCGCGGGATGTCGAGCGCGGCCTGCGGGATCAGCGCGCCGTAGGCGACGACCGGGCACGCATCGGGGGCCAGCTCGCGCAGCCGGTCGAGGAAGGCGGGGTCCCTCGGGCGGTCTGGGGTCAGCACCTCGATGCCGAGCTGCTCGGCCCGCTGGCGCACCGGCGAGGTCACGACCCCGCGTCCCCGGCCGGCCCGCGCGTCGGGGCGGGTGACGACGGCCACCACCTCGTGCGGTGACGCGACCAGGGCGTCAAGCGACGGCACCGCCGGCGCTGGGGTGCCCGCGAAGACCAGCCGCATCACATCCCCCGGCCGAAGGTGGCGTGCGGGCTGACCTTGACGACGGGGCTCGTCCCACCGCCCCAGTCGGCCTCCCGGATGGCCCGCATGGCGGCCTTGCGCTGCTCGCGGTCCATCCGGTCGATGAAGAGGATCCCGTCGAGGTGGTCGGTCTCGTGCTGGAGGCAGCGGGCGAGCAGCTCGGACCCCTCGACCACCACCGGCTCGCCGAACTGGTTGAAGCCCTTGGCCACCGTGCGCAGGGCCCGGGGCGTCTCGAAGCGCAGCCCCGGGAAGGACAGGCAGCCCTCCTCGCCGTCCTGGAGCTCGGTGGACAGGTCGAGGTCGGGGTTGACCAGGTGTCCCAGCTCACCGTCGACCCAGTAGGTGAAGACCCGCAGGCCCACCCCGATCTGTGGAGCCGCCAGCCCTGCGCCGGGCGCGTCCATCATCGTCTCGGTGAGGTCCTTCACGAGCTGGCGCAGCTCGCGGTCGAAGTCGACGACGGGCTCCGCGGGCGTGCGGAGGACGGGGTCACCGAAGAGGCGGATGTTCTGGATCGACACGCGCGCCAGTCTAGGCGGGCTGCCGCAGCGCCCGATGCCGGGCAACGGAGCACCGCAGCGGTCGACGTGGTCAGCCGGCGGGGTCGCGCGGGTCCATCCGCACCTGGATGGACACCTTCTCCTTCCGGGCGCTGCGGACCGCCTTCATCGCCGCCAGCGCCTCGGCGAGCGACGGGCGCTCGTCGAGGGGACACCTCACCAACACGCGGACCGCGTCGTCGGCCACCTGGAGCGGCCCGATCTGCTCCGCGTCGTCGGGCAGCTGGGCCAGGCGCAGGGCCGCCTCGACGGCGCGCCGCTCCCCCGTCACGGCCGCGAGGGCGACCGTCGGGGGCAGCGAGAGCTCTCGCCGGTCAGCGAGCTCCCGCCCCGCGAACCACTGCGGGTCCCACCGCACCAAGGCCTCGACGACCGGCAGCGTCGTGTGCGTCGGAGCGCCGCACAGGACCACCTGTCCGCCCGACGTGGCAGCACGGGTCAGGGCTGCGGCAGCGGTCCAGCGCCGCAGGGCCTCCTCCCCCGCGTCGAGGGTCGGCCGGTCGAGGCTGGCCCAGGCATCGAGGAGCAGGCACGCGGCATACCCACCCTCGGCCACGGGTTCGGCACCCGGCGTGGCGATGACGAGCGCGGGCGTGGCCGCCACCCTCTCGAGGACGGCACCGGCACCCGAGGTGTGCACCGGGACGCCGGGGAACGCGCGCCCGAGCTCCTCGGCGGTGCGCCGGGCACCCACGACCGACGAGCGCAGCTCGCGACCGCCACAGTGGCGGCACTCGAAGCGACCCACGCCGCGACCGCACCAGCGGCAGGCCGGTTCGGCCCGACGCGAGCCCAGCGCCACCGGACCACCACAGTGCCCGCACCGGACCGCCGTGCGGCAGGTCTGGCAGGAGAGGGAGGGCACGTAGCCGCGTCGAGGCACCTGGACCAGGACCGGTCCGGTCTCGAGGGCGGCCTTGGCGGTGCGCCACGCGATCGACGGCAGGTGGGCCGAGGCGGCCGCCGCATCGCGCTCGACCTCCACGCCCTCCCCCGCGACCTGGACCCGCGGCACGACGCCACGCGCGGTGGCACCGGCGATGGTGCGCAGGGCGCCGGACTCGACCAGCTGCTGCACCGCCGCGGTGCGGGTGAATCCCCCCGACAGGACGGCAGCACCCTCCACCCGGGCCCGCGTCAGCAGCACGTCGCGGACGTGCGGATAGGGGGCCCGGGGCTCGTCCAGCAGGTCGTCGCCGTCGTCCCACCACGTCACGAGACCGAGGTCGCGCACTGGCGCGAACGCTGCCGCGCGGGTGCCGACCACCACCGACACGTGGCCCCGCAACACCTTGAGCCAGGCGGTGTAGCGGGCCTGCGGGCCCTGGTCGGCGGTGAGTCGCACGTGGCGACCCGGCCCCAGCGCCGCAGTGAGCGCCGCGTCGACCCGGGCGACGTCGCGGTGGTCGGGCACCACGAGGACGCTGCCCCGGCCGCCGGCCAAGGTGGCGGCCGCTGCGGTGGCCAGCGCCGCTGGCCAGTCCTGCTCGGGCGACGCCGTCGGCAACGCCAGCCACGAGGCGGCGGGCGAGTCGCCCGCGGCGAGCCGCGCCAGGTAGGCCGGCCCGGCGGCATACCGGGCCCAGGCGGGGCCCGGGCCCGGAGGCGCCGGGAGGGGGTCGGGAGTAGGCGCCTCGAGGGCGAGGGCCTTCTCGGCTGCGGCGTGACGGGGTGGGACCGCCAGCCGGAGCACGTCGCCGAGGGTGCCGGCGCAGGAGGCCGCGACCTCGGTGGCCACCTGCAGCTGGGTCGGCGTGAGCACGGGCTCGGCCGAGACGACCCGTCGGATCGGCGCCAGCCGTCCCACGTGCTCGGCCTCCGGGCGGCGGTCGACCACGAAGCCGTCGAGGTCCTGCCCGGCGAAGCGCACCTTGACGCGGGCGCCCGGCACGGCCGTCGTGGCCATCGTCTCGGGCACGAGGTACTCGAACGGGCGGGCCAGGTGGGCCAGCCCGGTGTCGACCACGACCGAGGCCACCGGGTCGGTGGACGCGGTGGCCTGGTCGGTGGTGCGTGCGGGGCGGGCGGCCTTGGGCAGGGCGGCGCGGATCAGCGCGAGCTGCTCGCCCGCCTGCTCACCGCCCTGGCCGCCATGGTCGCCCTGTCCGCTCACGGAGCGAACCTAGCGAACGGGTCCGACTCAGCCCTTGACGGCCTTCTGCAGCGCGTCGATGCGGTCGGTGCGCTCCCAGGTGAACGGGTTGTCGACGCCGACGGCCTCGGTGCGGCCGAAGTGGCCGTAGGCAGCGGTCGTCTTGTAGATCGGCCGCAGCAGGTCGAGGTCGTGCACGATCGCGCCGGGACGCAGGTCGAAGACCGACGAGATGGCGGCCTGGATCTTGTCGACGGGCACGCTCTCGGTGCCGAAGGTCTCGACGTAGAGGCCGACCGGCTGGGCCTTGCCGATCGCGTAGGCGACCTGCACCTCGCACCGACGGGCCAGCCCCGCGGCCACGACGTTCTTGGCGACCCAGCGCATGGCGTAGGCAGCGGAGCGGTCGACCTTCGACGGGTCCTTGCCGGAGAACGCGCCGCCACCGTGGCGGGACATGCCGCCGTAGGTGTCGACGATGATCTTGCGGCCGGTCAGGCCGGCGTCACCCATCGGGCCACCGATGACGAAGTTGCCGGTGGGGTTGATCAGCGTGCGGTAGTCGGAGACGTCGAGCGTGGTGCCCTCGTCCTCGAGCTCGGCGAGCACGGGCTTGATCACGTGGTCGATGATGTCGGGGGCGAGCAGGCCCTCCAGCGAGATGTCCTCGGCGTGCTGCGTGGACAGGACGACGGTGTCGAGCCGCACCGCCTTGTCGCCGTCGTAGCCGATGGTGACCTGGGTCTTGCCGTCGGGACGCAGGTACGCGACGTCACCGCTCTTGCGCACGGCGGTGAGGCGCTCGGCCAGCCGGTGCGCGAGGTAGATCGGCAGCGGCATGAGCTCTGCGGTGTCCTCGCACGCGTAGCCGAACATCAGCCCCTGGTCGCCCGCACCCTGCTTGTCGAGCGGGTCGACGCCACCGGTGCGGTTCTCGTAGGCGGTGTCGACGCCCTGCGCGATGTCGGGGCTCTGCTGCCCGATCGACACCTCGACGCCGCACGAGGCCCCGTCGAAGCCCTTCGTGGAGGAGTCGTAGCCGATGCCCAGCACGGTGTCACGCACGATCTTCGGGATCTCGACGTAGGCCTCGGTGGTCACCTCACCGGCCACGTGCACCAGACCGGTCGTCACCATGGTCTCGACCGCGACCCGGCTGCCCGGGTCCTGGTCGAGCATGGCGTCGAGGATCGAGTCGGAGATCTGGTCGCAGATCTTGTCCGGGTGTCCCTCGGTGACGGACTCGGACGTGAACAGGCGTGCGGACACTCAAATCTCCTTCGGAGCAGCGAATGCTGTCGGTGCTGACGGGCTGCGTCGGCGGCACGGCCGCGCAACTCCGCGAGTGTACCTAGGTCAGAGAATGTCCTGGATGGCATCCCACACAATGGCGGCGACGGCCTCCTTGGAGGCGGGACCGGCGTCGACGACGTGGCTGGAGCCCTGGCGCAGGATGTGCACGGTGTTGTCGTCGCGGCCGAAGGTCTTGTCGACGCCCACTTCGTTGACCACCAGCAGGTCACAGCCCTTCCGGGCCAGCTTGTCGCGGCCGTGCTCGAGCACCCCGCCGTCCTCGTCACCGGTCTCGGCCGCGAAGCCGACGATGACGGGGTTGGGCTCCTCACCGCGCGCCTCGACGAGCCCCGCGAGGATGTCGGGGTTGCGGACGAGCTGGATCGTGGGGGCGTCGTCGGGGTGGGCGGGGTCGTGCGACTTCTTGATCTTCGCGTCGGTGTAGTGCGCGGGCCGGAAGTCGGCGACGGCAGCGGCCATCACGACGACGTCGGCGTCCTTGGCGGCACGCTCGACGGCGGCCTGGAGCTCGAGCGCCGTGGAGACCGGCACGACCGTCACGCCCGACGGCGCGACGAGCGAGGTGTTGGCCGCCACGAGCGTCACCGATGCCCCGCGACGCGCGGCCACGGCGGCCAGCGCGTAGCCCTGCTTGCCGGAGCTCCGGTTGCCGAGGTAGCGCACCGGGTCGAGCGGTTCGCGGGTGCCCCCGGCCGACACGACGACGCGTCGCCCCGACAGCTCCGACGTCGCGGCCGGGGTCGTGGCGTGGGTCGGGGTCGTGGCGTGGGTATGGGCCGCGGTCCGTGGCGCGGTGTGCGGTGCCGGGTGGGCGAGGATCCGCTCGCACACGGCATACAGGGCCTCGGGCTCGGGGAGGCGGCCGGGACCGGAGTCGGCGCCGGTGAGGCGCCCGGAGGCCGGCGGGATGATGTGTATGCCGCGCTCGGCCAGCGTGGACACGTTCGCCTGGGTGGCGGCGTGGTCCCACATCTCGGTGTGCATGGCCGGGGCCATCACCACCGGGCAGCGGGCCGTCAGCAGGACGTTCGTCAGGAGGTCGCCGGCCAGCCCGTGGGCGGCCTTCGCGAGCAGGTCGGCGGTGGCGGGCGCCACGACCACGAGGTCGGCGCCCTGGCCGAGCCGCACGTGGGGCACCTCGTGCACGGAGTCCCAGACCCCGGTGTGCACCGGCTTGCCCGACAGCGCCTCCCAGGTGGGGGCGCCGACGAACTGCAGGGCGGAGGCGGTGGGCACGACCGTCACGTCGTGCCCCGCCTCGGTGAACAGGCGCAACAGCGAGCAGGCCTTGTAGGCCGCGATGCCACCGCTGACACCGAGGACGATGCGCGCCATCGCGCTCCTGTCCGTGCTCTCGCCGGGTCCGGGCCGGTCCTGGGTCCGGCTCAGCCCTCGATCGGCTCGGAGGTGACGAGGCCCTCGTTGATCTCGCGCAGCGCGATGGACATCGGCTTCTCGTGGACCTGGCTGTCGACCAGCGGGCCGACGTGCTCGAGCAGGCCCTCCTGCAGCTGCGAGTAGTACGCGTTGATCTGGCGGGCGCGCTTGGCCGAGTAGATGACCAGGGCGTACTTGGAGTCGGCCTTGGTGAGCAGGTCGTCGATCGGCGGGTTGGTGATGCCGATCGGGTTGGCGACGGTTCCAGACACGGGGGTACTCACTTCTGTAGGTGACTGCTGTAGGTCTTGCTGACGGTCTCGTGGTGACGGTGTCGTCAGTGCGATCGCATCAATGATACGAGTTCTTCGGCCGCACGACGAACGTCGTCGTTGACGATGGTGACGTCGAACTCGTCCTCGGCGGCCATTTCCACCTTGGCGGTCTCCAGCCGACGGGTRCGTTCGGCCTCGTCCTCGGTGCCGCGACCCACCAGGCGCCGGACCAGCTCGTCCCAGCTCGGTGGGGCGAGGAAGACGAAGAGCGCCTCCGGCATGGTGGCCCGCACCTGACGCGCGCCCTGCAGGTCGATCTCCAACAGCGCCATCTTGTGGTCGCGCAATGCCTGCTCCACCGGACCGCGTGGGGTGCCGTAGTGGTTGGACCCGTGCACGACCGCCGACTCGAGCAGCTCGCCGTCGCGCTCCATGCGGGCGAACTCGTCGGTGTCGACGAAGTGGTAGTGGGTGCCCTCCACCTCGCCGGGCCGGGGCTTGCGAGTCGTCGCGCTGACCGACAGCCAGACCTCGGGAAAGTGGTCGCGCACGTAGGCGGACAGCGTGCCCTTGCCGACCGCGGTGGGACCGGCGAGGACGACGAGCCGGCTGGGCCGGTCCTCGCCTGTGGGAGCGGGCTGGCTCACGCCTCGTCGAAGCGCGTGAGCAGAGCGGAGATCTGGTTGGCACCGAGCCCACGGACGCGACGGCTCTCGGAGATGCCGACCTCCTCCATGATCTGGCGGGCGCGGACCCGCCCGACACCGGGCATCGACTCCAGCAGGGCGGAGACCTTCATCTTGCCGACGACCTCGTTGGCCTTGCCGTCGGTGATGACCTCCTTGAGGGAGCCCTGCGCGTACTTCAGCCGGTTCTTGACGGCGGCACGCTCACGGCGGGCTACGGCGGCCTTCTCGAGGGCCGCGGCACGCTGCTCCGGGGTCAACGGGGGTAGGGCCACGGTGGTACTCCTTGCGCACGCTGTTCGGCACGGACTCCGTGCCAGGTGAGTGGTGTCAGGTGGTGTGCTCCCGACAATAGCAACCGCGCCGCCGGGTTTCGCGCCGAGGTGGGCCGCGGGGCGCCCTTCGACGGGTCCTCAGCGCAGGAGCGCGGCCAGCGACGCGCTGGTCTGGACCGCTCGATCACGCAGGGCCGAGACCTGCGGGCCGGCGTTGAGCACCTCACGGCTGCTGGCCGGGAGCACGTTCGGGAGCGCGTCACCGAAGACCCTGCGCAGGTCGTCGCTGGTGCCGCCCTGGGCGCCGATCCCCGGTGACAGGAGGGGTCCGTTGACCGCCGCGAGGTCGAGCTCGAGCTCTTGGACGGCTGTCCCGACGGTGGCCCCGACGACCAGCCCGACGCTGCCCAGCTCTCCCCGGCCTGCCGCCGCGGAGTTCTCGACCGCTGCCGAGGTGACCATGCTCTCGGCGACGCTCGTCTCGCGCAGCCGGGCGTGTTGCACGGTCCGGCCCTCGGGGTTCGAGGTGAGCGCGAGCACGAAGAGCCCCCGTTGAGCCTGCGCCGCGAGGTCGAGCGCCGGGCGCAGTGACTCGAAGCCGAGGTAGGGGCTGACCGTGAGCGCGTCGCCAGGGGCGACGGCGTCCTTGCCGAGGTAGGCCTCCGCGTAGGCCGCCATGGTGGAGCCGATGTCACCGCGCTTGGCATCGAGGATGACCAGCGTGCCCGCCTCGCGGAGGGCGGTGATGGCGCCCTCGAGGACGGCCACGCCCCGGGAGCCGAAGACCTCGAAGAACGCCGACTGGGGCTTCACGACCCCGACGTGGCCCGCGAAGGCCTCGACGCAGGCATCGGTGAAGCGCCTGAGGCCGTCGAGGTCGTAGCCGAGTCCCCACGACTCGACCAGGGCACGGTGCGGGTCGATGCCCGCGCACAGCGGGCCGTGCAGGTCGGTGGCGGCGCGCAGCCGCTGCCCGAAGGTCAGGCCGGTCATGCTCGTGGTCGTGGTGGTCGTCATGCCGTCCTCCCGTGGGCCACGCCGACGACGTCGGCGAAGCGCTCGAATCCCTTGTCCTCCAGGAGGCCAGCCAGCTCCCGGCCCACGCGCACCGGGGCGCTCGGGTCGTTGAACGTCGCCGTCCCCACCTGGACCGCGCTCGCCCCGGCTGCGACCAGCTCGAGGGCGTCCCGCCCGGTGCGCACTCCCCCGACGCCGATGATCGGCACCGTGGGCAAGCGCCCCTCCAGCATCGCCGCCCGCGTCTGCCAGATCGCCCGCACCGCGACCGGCCGCACCGCCGGGCCGGAGAGGCCACCGGTCACGCCGGCCACCTGCGGCCGCAGCCGGTCGGTGTCGATCACCATGCCGAGCAGGGTGTTGATCATCGTCAGCCCGTCGGCACCGGCCTTCACGCAGGCCTGCGCGACGCTGACGATGTCGGTCACGTCGGGCGTGAGCTTGGCGAAAATCGGCACGTCGCGGGGCAGCTGCTCGCGGACGAGCGCGACCACCTTGGCGCTGGCCATCGGGTCGCAGGCGAAGACCAGGCCGCGGTTCGCGACGTTGGGGCAGGAGATGTTGACCTCGACCCCGACCACCGCGTCGAAGGAGTCACTCGCCCGCAGGGTCGCGGCCACGTCGGCGAACTCACCGCTCGTGTTGCCCGCGATCGAGACGAGCGTGCGGGCCCCGGCCTCCTTCAGCCACGCGAGGTCGTGGTCGACGAAGGCCGAGATGCCGGGCCCCTGCAGGCCGATCGAGTTGAGCATCCCCGACGGGGTCTCGGCCATGCGCGGCGTGCCGCGCCCGGATCGCGGGTCGGCCATCACCGACTTGGTCACGAACGCGCCGAGCTCACGGATGTCGAAGAACCGGGCGAGCTCGCGACCGTTGGCCGCGCAGCCGGACGCCGTCATCATCGGGCTCGGCAGGGTCGCGGTGCCGAGGCGCACCGACATGTCCACCGGCATCAGTGGCCACCCACCCGGGGGGCGCCGACCGCGTCGTCCGGTACGCGGCAGAACCCGTCGGAGAACGCGTCCCAGCGCACGCGGTCGCCGCGGAACACCGGGCCCTCGACGCACGAGCGCACCATGCGGGTGGCTCCGTCCGCCCCGGTCACCGGCATCACGCAGGTCATGCAGACCCCGACGCCGCAGGCCATCGACTCCTCGACGGCGACCTGGGCCACTGCTCCCTCGGCGGTCGCGATGTCGGTGACCGACTTGAGCATGCCCATCGGGCCGCAGCCGTAGACCACGGCCGCGCTGGAGCGTCGGATGACCGAGGGCAGGACGTCGGACACCCAGCCCGGGTTGCCCGCCGAGCCGTCGTCGGTCGTGATGGTCACGCCGTTGGCGAAGCGCCGGGCCTCGACGACCCCGAAGAGCTTCGACTCGGTGGCGGCGCCCAGCACCATCTCGACGTGGCAGCCCCGGTCGCGAAGCAACGCTGCCAGCCAGAACAGCGGCGCGCTGCCGTAGCCGCCACCGACCAGGACGCAGGCCACCGGCTCCTTGGGCAGCGGGAACGGGCGCCCCAGGGGCCCGACGATGTCGACCTCGTCGTGGGCGCTCAGCGTGCTGAGCCACTCGGTGCCAGGCCCCACCGCGGAGATCACGATGTCGACCGTGCCGCCGTACGTGCCCGACGGACTGACCTTGTGGATCGAGAAGCAGCGGCGCAGGAGGTTCGCACTGGTCGCACCGCCGACGGCGAGGGCGACGAACTGGCCCGGACGCGCCAGCTCGGCCAGGCCGGGGGCCACGAACGTGAGGTGGTGGTAGGCGCCGGCCCGACGGGTGGCGATCAGCTCACCGGTCACCTGGACGACCCCGGACCCCTTCACCTCGGTATGCCGCGTGCTCGCCTCGCTCACGCGGCACCGCCCGAGGTCGTGCCGACTCCAGTACCCACGCCGTAAAGGTCGAGGTCGCGGGCGTGCTCCTGCAGGGGCTTGACGGTGAACTCTCCCTGCATCTGCGCCTCGATCCCCTGCACAGCGGCCGCCAGCTCCTGCACCGTGGTGACGATCGGCTTGTCCATGGACGTGGTGGCCGCGCGGATGGCATAGCCGTCGGCGCGCGCGTTGGGACCACTCGGGGTGTTGACGACCATGGCGATCTGCCCGTCGAGGATGAGGTCGACGATGCTCGAGTCGCCCGCTTCGCGCTCGCTGTGCTTGTGCACGACCTCGGACGGGATCCCGTTGCGCCGCAACACGTCCGCGGTACCGGTGGTCGCGACGATGGTGAAGCCAAGGTCGGCCAGCCGCTTGACCGGGAAGATCATCGCCCGCTTGTCGCGGTTGGCGACGGACACGAAGATCTTGCCCTCGCGGGGCAGACCCGACCCGGCCGCGAGCATGCCCTTGGCGAAGGCCGTGCCGAAGTCCTGGTCGATGCCCATGACCTCACCCGTGGATCGCATCTCCGGCCCCAGCAGGCTGTCGACGACCTGGCCGTCCCTGGTGCGGAACCGCTTGAACGGCAGCACCGCCTCCTTGACCGCGACCGGGGCGTGGCTCGGCATGGAGCCGCCGTCGCCGTGCGGAGGAAGCAGTCCTTCCTCGCGCAGCTCCTTGATCGTCGCGCCCAGCATCACGCGGGCGGCGGCCTTGGAGACCGGCACCCCCGTGGCCTTGGCCACGAACGGGACGGTCCGCGACGCCCGGGGGTTGGCCTCGAGCACGTAGAGGATGTCCTGCGCGAGGGCGAACTGGACGTTCATCAGCCCGCGCACCCCGATCCCCTCGGCCAGCTTGAGGGTGGCCTCGCGCACTCGCTCGAGCTCGGCGACCCCCAGGGTCACCGGAGGCAGGGTGCACGCCGAGTCGCCGGAGTGGATGCCGGCCTCCTCGATGTGCTCCATGATCCCGCCGAGGTACATCTCGGTGCCGTCGTAGAGGGCGTCCACGTCGATCTCGATCGCGTCGTCGAGGAAGCGGTCCACGAGCACGGGGTGCTCCGGGCTCGCCACGGTCGCCCGGGTGACGTACGTCGAGAGGGTCTCGTCGTCGTAGACGATCTCCATGCCACGCCCGCCGAGCACGTACGAGGGCCGCACGAGGACGGGGTAGCCGATCTCCCGCGCCACCTCGACCGCCTCCGCCGCGCTGTAGGCCGTGCCGTGCTTGGGTGCCGGGAGCTGGGCCTCGGCGAGGACCCGCCCGAAGGCACCGCGGTCCTCGGCGAGGTCGATGGCCTCGGGGCTGGTGCCCACGATCGGCACCCCTGCCTCCTTCAGCGCCTTGGCGAGCCCGAGCGGGGTCTGCCCGCCGAGCTGCACGATGACTCCCGCGACCGGGCCGGCCTGCTCCTCGGCGTGGAACACCTCGAGCACGTCCTCGAGGGTCAGCGGCTCGAAGTAGAGCCGGCTGCTCGTGTCGTAGTCGGTGGAGACGGTCTCGGGGTTGCAGTTCACCATCACCGTGTCGTAGCCGGCGTCGCGCAGGGCGAAGCTGGCGTGGACGCAGGAGTAGTCGAACTCGACGCCCTGGCCGATCCGGTTGGGCCCGCTGCCGAGGATGAGGACCGCCGGCTTCTCGCGCGGGGCGACCTCGGTCTCCTCGTCGTAGGAGCTGTAGTGGTACGGCGTCGTGGCGGCGAACTCCGCCGCGCACGTGTCGACCGTCTTGTAGACCGGGCGGACCCCGAGGGCGTGCCGCACGCCGCGGACGACCGCCTCCGGCATACCCCGGAGGGAGGCGAGCTGGGCGTCGCTGAAGCCGTGGCGCTTGGCCAGCCGCAGCAAGGTCGGCGTGAGCTCCGGCGCGGCCGCGACCCGGTCGGCGATGGCGTTGACCAACGCCATCTGGTCGAGGAACCACGGGTCGATGCCGGTGGCCTCGTGCACCTCCTCCACCGAGAGACCGCCACGCATGGCCTGCTGCACCGTGACGATCCGGCCGTCGGTCGGCGTCTTCGCGGCGTGCAGGAACGTGCGGGCCTGCTCCTCGCTGGGAGTCGGCCCGTCCCAGTGGAAGCTGCTGCCCGAGCGCTCCATCGAGCGCAGCGCCTTCTGGAGGGCCTCGGTGAAGTTGCGGCCGATCGCCATCGCCTCGCCGACGGACTTCATGGTCGTCGTGAGGGTCGGGTCGGCGGCGGGGAACTTCTCGAAGGCGAAGCGCGGCACCTTCACCACGACGTAGTCGAGACTCGGCTCGAAGGACGCCGGGGTCTCGCGGGTGATGTCGTTGGGCACCTCGTCGAGGGTGTAGCCGATGGCCATCTTCGCGGCGATCTTCGCGATCGGGAAGCCGGTCGCCTTGGAGGCGAGGGCCGAGCTGCGCGAGACCCGCGGGTTCATCTCGATGACGATGATGCGACCGTCGACCGGGTTGACCGCGAACTGGATGTTGCAGCCACCGGTGTCGACGCCGACCTCGCGGATGACGGCGATCCCGATGTCACGCAGCCGCTGGTACTCGCGGTCAGTCAGGGTCAGGGCCGGGGCGACCGTGATCGAGTCACCGGTGTGGACGCCCATCGGGTCGAGGTTCTCGATCGAGCAGACCACCACGACGTTGTCGGCGTGGTCGCGCATCACCTCGAGCTCGTACTCCTTCCAGCCGGTGATCGACTCCTCCAGGAGCACCTCGGTCACGGGTGAGTACTGCAGGCCGGCCCCGGCGATCCGTCGCAGGTCGGTCTCGTCGTAGGCGAAGCCTGAGCCCAGGCCACCCATCGTGAAGGACGGGCGCACGACCACCGGGTAGCCCAGTTCCGTTGCGGCACTGAGACATTCGTCCATCGAGTGACAGATCACGGACTTCGCCGACTCGGCGCCACACCGCTCGACGACCCCCTTGAACTTCTCGCGGTCCTCGCCCAGCTGGATCGCCTCGACGTTGGCGCCGATCAGCGGGCAGTCGTACTTCTCCAGGACGCCCGATTCGTGCAGCGAGATGGCGCAGTTGAGGGCGGTCTGCCCGCCGAGGGTCGCCAGCACCGCGTCGGGCCGCTCCCGCGCGATGATCGCCTCGACGATCTCCGGGGTGATGGGCTCGACGTAGGTGGCGTCGGCGAACTCGGGGTCGGTCATGATCGTGGCCGGGTTGGAGTTCACGAGGATGACCCGGATGCCCTCCTCGCGAAGCACCCGGCAGGCCTGGGTGCCGGAGTAGTCGAACTCGCAGGCCTGGCCGATGACGATCGGCCCCGACCCGATGACGAGCACGCTCTTGATGTCATCCCTCTTCGGCATCAATTCACCCCACGAAGTTCTGCGCTCGTGCCTCGCTCCGATACTTCGCGGGGACCCCGAATGTCTGAGGAGCTCATATTCCTGCTTTCCATGAGTTTCACGAACCGGTCGAACAGGTAGCCGGCGTCGTGCGGACCGGCGGCCGCCTCCGGGTGGTACTGGACCGAGTAGGCGGGCAGGTCGAGGCACTCCAGGCCCTCGACCACACCGTCGTTGAGGCACACGTGCGACACCCTCACCCGCCCGTATGCCGTGCCCTCGGCATCGGCGGGTGCCGTCACCTCCCGGTCGGTGGGGGCGTCGACGGCGAAGCCGTGGTTGTGCGCGGTCACCTCGACCTTGCCGGTGGTGCGGTCCATCACCGGCTGGTTGATGCCGCGGTGGCCGTACTTCAGCTTGTAGGTGCCGAAGCCCAGCGCGCGGCCGAGGAGCTGGTTGCCGAAGCAGATGCCGAAGAACGGGATCCGCGCGTCGAGCACCTGGCGCAGCACCGCGACCTCGGCGTCGGCGGTGGCGGGGTCACCCGGACCGTTGGAGAAGAAGACGCCGTCCGGGCCGTCCTCCCCCACCGCCCTGATGTCGTCGATGGTGGAGGCGGCCGGCAGGACGTGCACCTCGATGCCCTGCTGCGCCATCAGCGTTGGCGTCATCGCCTTGATGCCCAGGTCGAGGGCGGCGACGGTGAACCGCCGCTCCCCCACTGCCGGCACGACATACGCCTCGTCGGTGCTCACCTCGGCGGCCAGCGCCGCGCCCTTCATCAGCGGCGCCTGCTGCACCGCGGTGACCAGCTCGGCGACCGACCGCTCGGACTGCTCGCCCGAGAAGATCCCCACCCGCATCGCACCGCGCTCGCGCAGGTGGCGGGTCAGCGCGCGGGTGTCGATCYCGCTGATGCCCACCACGCCCTGCGCGACCAGGGCGTCCTCGAGCGAGCGCCGCGACCGCCAGCTCGACGGGCGCAACGCGGGGTCGCGGACGACGTACCCGGCGACCCAGAACCGGCTCGACTCGTCGTCCTCGTCGTTGACCCCGGTGTTGCCGACGTGCGGCGAGGTCATCACGACCACCTGGCGGTGGTAGCTCGGGTCGGTCAGGGTCTCCTGGTAGCCGGTCATCCCGGTGGAGAACACCGCCTCGCCGACGGTCTGCCCGGTGGCTCCGTAGGCATCGCCACGGAAGGTGCGGCCGTCCTCGAGGACGAGCACGGCAGGCGACCGGTCGAGGTCGAGGTGGGAGCCAGCGGCAAGGGAGCTCATGATGTGGTCTTTCCGGTGGTGTCGGTGTCCTGGTCGGACTGCTGTCCAGGCGTTTCGGTGGTGGGCTCGGTGGAGGCGTCGTCGGTCTCCCCCTGGTGCCACCACAGGGCTGACTCGACCCGCTCGACGTCGGCCTTGTAGCGGGGCAGGAAGCCCGTTTCGTAGACGTCGCCGTTCTCGGCCCGCCACTGCAGCACGACCAGACGGTTGGCGCCGACGAACTTGCCGACCATGCCGCGCTCGCGCCGGGCCGAGCGCAGACGGGCTGCGGGGATGACCACCGTCGCCTCCCCCTGGCGGTCGATCCGCACCAGCTCGTCGGCATCGCCCCGGCTCACGATCAGGGTCGCCCTGGCACGGTTGCCCAGGCCCTCCACCGTGACCCGTTCCAACCGGTTCTCGGCCGTGGTGGTGCTGACGTACGTCCCCTCGACGATGACCTGGGCCGGCTTCTCCTTCAGGGCGGGCGCCTCGACGGAGTGGTCGCGGGTCGTCCGGCTGCGTTCCGCGGCAATGGCCGCGGACTCGTGCTGGTGGCGCTTGCGCACCCACGCGGCATACAGGAGGGCGTAGATCAGCCCGAGGGCCACGAGCATCACACCCACGGCTTGCAGACGGGTCACGCGATGGCTCCCTTCTGGGCGGTCACGCGGCCGCCGAAGACCGTGGCGTGGACCGCGCCCTGCAGGGTGCGGCCGTGCCACGGGTTGTTGCGGGACAGCGAGAGGGAGGCGCTGCGGTCGATCGTGACCGTGGCGCTCGGGTCGACCAGCGTCAGGTGGGCCGGCGCCCCTTCGGTCAGGGCCTGGCCGTGGCCCGTCAGACCGGCGATGCGGGCCGGGGCCTGCGACATCACCCTGGCTACCCCCGCCCAGTCGAGCAGGCCCCCCGTGACCATGACGTCGCTCACGACCGACAGTGCCGTCTCCAGGCCGAGCATGCCGAAGGCCGCGTCGACGAAGGCGTGCTCCTTGTCGTGCCGGGCGTGGGGGGCGTGGTCGGTGGCGACCGCGTCGATGGTGCCGTCGGCGAGGGCGGCGCGCAGGGCGTCGACATCCTCCTGCGGGCGCAGGGGTGGGTTCACCTTGAAGGTGGGGTCGTAGCCCGTGAGCAGGTCGGTGGTGAGGACCAGGTGGTGGGGCGTGACCTCCGCCGTGACCGCGATCCCCTGGGCCTTGGCCCAGCGGATCACCTCGACGGTGCCTGCGGTGGAGACGTGGGCGACGTGCACCCGCGAACCGGTGTGCCGGGCGAGCATGACGTCGCGGGCCACGATCGACTCCTCCGCGATGCCCGGCCAACCGGGCAGGCCGAGGCGCCCGGAGAGCTCTCCTTCGTGGGCGCACGCGTGCGGACCCGCGAGGTGGGGGTCCTGCGCGTGCTGCGACACCACCCCGCCGAAGGCGCGCACGTACTCCAGCGCCCGGCGCATCACCCGGGAGTCGTGGACGCAGTGGCCGTCGTCGGAGAACACGCTGACCTTCGCCCGGGACCGGTGCATCAGGCCCAGCTCGGCGAGCTCCTCGCCCGCGAGGCCCTTGGTCACCGCGCCGACCGGCACCACGTCGACCAGCCCAGCGGCCCGGCCGAGGTCGAGGATGCGCTCGGCCGCCTCGGCGGTGTCGGTGACCGGTGTGGTGTTGGCCATGGCGAGGATCGCCGTGAACCCGCCCACGGCGGCCGCGGCTGACCCCGAGGCGATCGTCTCGGCATCCTCCCGGCCGGGCTCGCGCAGGTGGGTGTGCAGGTCGACCAGCCCGGGCAGGGCCACGAGACCATCGGCGTCGAGCACGTCGGCGCCCTTGGCCGAGCGGATCGAGCCGACCTCGACGATCCGGCCGTCCTCGACCAGCAGGTCCTGCGGTCCCGCCCCCGCGAGGTCCGCCCCGGTGACCAGCAACGTGCTCATGCGGTGCCTTCCTCTCCGGCGAGCAGGTGGTAGAGGACGCTCATCCGCACTGCGACCCCGGCGCTGACCTGGTCGAGGACCAGCGACTGGGCGGCGTCGGCCGCATCGGCGCCGATCTCGAGTCCGCGGTTCATCGGGCCCGGGTGGCAGATGACGACGTCGGGGTTCGCGGCGACCAGGGTGTCGAGCCGGGGGCGGGTGAGGCCGTAGCCGACGGTGTACTCGCGGGCTGTCGGGAAGAACCCGCCGCTCATCCGCTCGCGCTGGACCCGCAGCATCATCACCGCGTCGGCGGTGGGCAGGACGGCGTCGAAGTCGTTGGTCAGGGCGAAGCCCTCGGCCGCAGCCCAGGCCGTGATGCCGCTGGGCATCAGCGTCGGTGGCGCGACCAGCGTGACCCGGGCGCCCAGCGTCTTGAGGGTGATCAGGTTGGAGCGCACGACGCGGGAGTGGGTGAGGTCACCGACGATGACGACGTGGCGGCCCTCGAGGCTGCCGAGGCGGCGCTCCATCGTGTACGCGTCGAGCAGGGCCTGCGTCGGGTGCTCGTGCGTGCCGTCACCGGCGTTGATGACGTGGGCGTCGACCCACTGGCTGACCTGGTGGGCGGCGCCGCTCGCGTGGTGCCGGATCACCAGCGCGTCGACCCCCATCGCTGCGACGGTGAGGACCGTGTCGCGGAGGGACTCACCCTTGGAGGTGGAAGAGCCCTTGCCGCTGATGTTGATGACGTCGGCCGACAGCCACTTGCCGGCGATCTCGAACGAGCTGCGGGTGCGGGTGGAGTCCTCGAAGAAGAGGTTCACGACGGTGCGTCCGCGCAGGGTCGGCAGCTTCTTGACCTCGCGCTGCTGCACCCCGTGCATCTCGGCGGCGGTGTCGAGGATCGCGCGCACCTGGTCGAGCGAGAGGTCGGCGGACGAGAGCAGGTGGCGTCGGCCGCGCGGTCCCTCGGTCGCGGCGAGCGGGGCCGCCGTGGGGGTCGGCCCGCTCGGCTGCGTCGTGGGCGCGGCGGTGGCCGTGCTGGTGGACGTGGTGGTCATCGGGTCTCCCCTCCGGCGATGGTGACCTGGTCCTCGACGTGGTCGGGCTCGCTCAGCCGCACGCGGACCTTCTCGCTGCTCGACGTCGGGAGGTTCTTGCCCACGTGGTCGGCGCGGATCGGCAGCTCGCGGTGCCCGCGGTCGACCAGCACGGCGAGCCGCACGATCCGGGGCCGGCCGAGGTCGGACAGCGCGTCGAGCGCGGCGCGGACGGTGCGGCCGGAGTAGAGGACGTCGTCGACCAGCACCACGACCTTGTCGTCGATCCCGGTGGGCGGGATGTCGGTGTGCATCGGGCTGCGGGTGGGCTGGCGACGCAGGTCGTCGCGGTGCATGGTCACGTCGAGCGCCCCGACCGCGACCGGGGCGCCCTCGACCTCCTCGATCAGCGCCGCGAGCCGTCGCGCCAGGGCCACCCCCCGCGTCGGGATGCCGAGCACGACCAGGTCGGCTGCACCCTTGTTGTGCTCGAGGATCTCGTGGGCGATCCGCCGCAGGACGCGGGCGATGTCGGACTCGGTCATCACCGTGCGGGAGTCGTCAGCAGAGACGGCGTCGGGGGCGGGAGCCGTGGGCTCGACCGCCGAGGGTGCTGCAAAGTCAGGACGCATCGCGTCAGGACCTCCTTCCCTGCCTCACAGGACAGGTCGTTAAAGGATGTCGTTCGCGGGCGACTCTACCCGGTGTGGTGGGCCCGCGGCATACCGGGTCCCGCAGTGGGGACCGAGATCCCACCTCTCGGCCCCACCGGGGCTGCGGAACGCCGAGAGGTGGGATCTCGGAGCGAGCCTCAGGCGAGGGTGGGCTTGACCTCGGCCAGCCGCGCGAGCAGGCCGTTGACGAACTTCGGCGAGTCGTCGGTGGACAGGCTCCTGGCCAGCTCGACCGCTTCGGCGATCGCGACGCTCTCCGGGACCTCGGTGGCGTAGAGCACCTCGAACGCCCCGAGCCGCAGGATGGCGCGGTCGACGCTGGGCATCCGCTCGAGCGTCCAGCCCTGCGAGTAGGTCGAGAGCAGCTCGTTGATGTCGTTCCAGTGCGCGACGACCCCCTCGACCAGGTCGGAGGTGTACTGGTTCAGGGGCACTTCGGTGACCGGCTTGGCCAGCCGCTCGGCGAGCAGGTCACGCGCGTTCATGCCACGGTTCTCGGCCTCGAACAGGAGGTCGATGGCCCGTTTGCGGGACTTGGTGCGTGCGCCCACTCAGTTCACTCGGCCGAGGTAGGAGCCGTCGCGGGTGTCGACCTTGACCTTGGTGCCCTGCTCGAGGAACAGCGGCACGTTGATCGTCGCGCCGGTCTCGAGGGTGGCCGGCTTGGTGCCACCGGTGGAGCGGTCACCCTGCAGGCCGGGCTCGGTGTAGGTGATCTCGAGGACGACCGAGGTGGGCAGCTCGACGTAGAGCACGGTGCCGTCGTGGGTGGCGACCTGGGCCATCTGGTTCTCGAGGAGGTAGTTGGCGGCGTCGCCGACGGTGCCCTCGGGGATGTGGATCTGGTCGTAGGTCGAGCCGTCCATGAAGACGTAGTCGGACCCGTCCTTGTAGAGGTACTGCATGTCGCGACGGTCGACGTTCGCGGTCTCGACCTTGACGCCCGCGTTGAAGGTCTTGTCGACGACCTTGCCCGACAGGACGTTCTTGAGCTTGGTCCGCACGAAGGCCGGGCCCTTGCCGGGCTTGACGTGCTGGAACTCCACGACGGACCAGAGCTGGCCTTCGAGGTTGAGGACCAGGCCGTTCTTGAGGTCGTTGGTCGATGCCACGTGTGTGTCTCTCTCTTCAGGTGCGCAGGCCGGTCAAGGCCGCCGGTATGCCGCGGGCGTGCGAGCGCGCGGCAGTCCCGGAAAGGTGCGGGGTGGGAGTCGGCGGACAGTCTAGCCGTCGGCCCCACGCTCCCCCGAATCGCTGCCAGCGGCTCGAGCCTTGCAGCGCCGCCCTGCCTAGGGTGGGGGTCATGACCGTCACGCCCTCCTCAGCGACCATGACCTACCGCCCCCTGGGTTCGAGCGGCCTGATGGTCAGCGTGGTCGGGATCGGCTGCAACGCGTTCGGCCGACGGGTGGACCAGGACGGCGTCGGCTCGATCCTGGCCGCCGCCCGCGACAGCGGCGTCACCCTGCTCGACACCGCGGACATCTACGGCGGCGAGCCCGGCCAGAGCGAGTCGATGCTCGGCGAGGCGCTCCGGGGGCACCGTGACGAGTTCGTGGTCGCCACCAAGTTCGGGATGGACATGCAGGGGGCGAATGGCCAGGACTTCGGCGCACTGGGGTCGCGCCGCTACATCCGCCGCGCGGTCGAGGCCAGCCTGCGCCGGTTGCGGACCGACCACATCGACCTCTACCAGCTGCACCGCCCCGACCCGCTGACGCCGCTCGAGGAGACGCTCGAGGCGCTCACCGACCTGGTGCGGGAAGGCAAGGTCCTCTACCTCGGGTGCTCGAACTTCGACGGCTGGCAGGTTGCCGACGCCTCGTGGACCTCCTCGACGGCTGGCTTGGCGTCCTTCGTGTCGGTGCAGAACGAGTACTCCCTGCTCGACCGCACCGTGGAGGACGAGGTGGCGCCGGCGTGCGAGCGGTTCGGGCTCGGCATCCTCCCGTTCTTCCCCCTCGCCCGGGGGCTGCTCACCGGGAAGTACCAGCGTGGCGCGGCAGCGCCGGCGGGCTCGCGGGCCGCCCTGGAGGCGGACCGCGCGGGCTGGCTGGCCGACGCCGACTGGGACCGGCTCGAGGCCCTGCGGGGTTTCGCCGACGAGCGCGGGCTCGAGCTGCTCGACGTGGCGATCGGTGGGCTGGCGGCACAGCCGGCGGTGGCCTCGGTCATCAGCGGAGCGACCTCGGCGGAACAGGTGACCCGCAACGCGCGGGCGGCGCTGTGGGAGCCCGACGCCGCAGACCTCGCGGCACTGGACCAGCTCTAGGTGCGCCGTCCGGCGCCCCCCTCAGACGCTGGGGGCGCGATCGAGGCGGCCGCGGGTCAGTCGCGGGACACCTCGGCGTAGGCCGCCTGGAGCAGGGCCGGGTCGGGCCCCTCCAGCCGAACGGGCCGCCCCACCTCCGAGAGCACGACGAACCGCAGCAGGGAGCCGCGCGACTTCTTGTCGCGCTTCATCGCGTCGAGCAGCTGCGGCCACCGGTCGCCCCGGTAGGACACCGGCAGCCCCAGCGAGGTGAGGATCGACCGGTGCCGGTCGACCAGCGCGTCGTCCAGCTTCCCGGCGAGACGGGCGAGCTCGGCGACGTAGACCATGCCGATCGACACGGCCGCCCCGTGGCGGAAGGCGTAACGCTCGACCTGCTCGACGGCGTGGCCGAAGGTGTGGCCGTAGTTGAGGATCTCGCGCAGGTCGGCCTCCTTGAGGTCCTGCGAGACCACCTCGGCCTTCACGCGGATGGCTCGCTCGATGAGCTCGCGCACCGGGGGGCCGTCGGCGCGGGTGGCTCCTTCGGGGTCGGACTCGACGAGGTCGAGGATCACGGGGTCGGCGATGAACCCGCACTTCACCACCTCGGCCAGCCCGGCCACGAAGTCGTGCTTCGGCAGCGTCTCCAGCGTCGCGAGGTCGCAGAGCACCCCGGCCGGCGGGTGGAACGAGCCGACGAGGTTCTTGCCCTCCGCCGTGTTGATGCCGGTCTTGCCCCCGACCGCGGCGTCGACCATGCCCAGCAGGGTCGTCGGCACGTGCACGACCCGGATGCCGCGCAGCCAGGTCGCCGCCACGAACCCCGCGAGGTCGGTCGTGGCTCCTCCCCCGACGCTGACGATCGCATCGGTGCGGGTGAACCCCGCCTGGCCGAGGACTCCCCACAGGAAGGCGGCGACCTGCGCGGTCTTGGCCTCCTCCGCATCGGGCACCTCCGCGGCATACGCCTCGAACCCCTTGGCCACCAACGCTTCTCGCACGCCTTCACCGGTGGCGGCGAGGGCCCGGGGGTGGACGACGAGGACCCGTTGGGTGCCCGCGCCGAGCAGCCCCGGCAGCTCGCCCAGCAGGCCGGCGCCCACGACCACGTCGTAGTCGCCGCCGACGCTGATGCGGGTGGTGCTGGTGGTGCTCATGTCTGCCCTCCGGTCGGGACGCCGAGGAACGCCAGGATCTCGTCGACCACGGCGGCCGGCTTGCGGCCGGCGGTGTCGACGCGCACGGTGGCGAGTCGTTCGTAGGTGGGGCGTCGCTCGTTCATCATCTTGGTCCAGCTGGCGCGCGGGTTGACCATGAGCAACGGGCGGCTGGCGTCGAAGCCGATGCGGCGGGCTGCATCGGCGATGCCCACGTCGAGGAAGACGACGGTGTGCCCGGCCAG
Organism: Pedococcus sp. P2_A3; assembly: GCF_056405035.1. Taxonomy (NCBI): domain Bacteria; kingdom Bacillati; phylum Actinomycetota; class Actinomycetes; order Micrococcales; family Intrasporangiaceae; genus Pedococcus; species Pedococcus sp. P2_A3. The sequence continues at coordinate 89,415 of NZ_JBFUCW010000014.1, forward strand.
GGCGGCCTGCACCTCGGGGTCCATCGGGGCCCCTCCACCCAGCGAGACCACCCCGGCCTCCTCGGCCAGCGACCGCACGACCTCGGCGCGTTCGAGGTCGCGGAAGTGGGCCTCGCCGTGGTCGACGAAGAGGTCGGGGATGTTCTGGCCCGCGGCCACCTCGATGGCCTGGTCGGTGTCGTGGAAGGGCAGGTCGAGCGCCCTGCCGAGCCGGCGTCCGATGGTGCTCTTGCCGACCCCGGGCGGTCCGATGAGGACCAGCCGTGGGCGGGTCGTGCCGCTCACCACGTGCGCATCGCCTCCGGGATCGCCGCGAGGTATGCCGCGTGGTTGCGCGAGGTCTCGGCGACCGAGTCGCCGCCGAACTTCTCGACGCAGGCCTGGGCCAGCACGAGCGCGACCATCGCCTCGGCGACCACGCCGGCGGCGGGCACCGCACACACGTCGGAGCGCTGGTGGATCGCCTTGGCTGCTTCGGCCCCGGTCGTGTCGACGGTGTCGAGGGCACGGGGCACCGTCGAGATGGGCTTCATCGCAGCCCGGACCCGCAGCACATCACCGGTGGACATGCCGCCCTCGGTGCCACCCGCGCGACCCGTGCGGCGGTGGATGACGCCGGCGGCGTCGCGCTCCATCTCGTCGTGGGCGGCCGAGCCCCGGCGCGCGGCGGTGCGGAAGCCGTCACCGACCTCGACACCCTTGATGGCCTGGATGCCCATGAGGGCAGCCGCGAGCTGGGCGTCGAGGCGACGGTCCCAGTGCACGTGCGAGCCCAGGCCCGGAGGCAGCCCGTAGGCCACCACCTCGACCACGCCGCCGAGGGTGTCGCCGTCCTTCTTGGCCGCCTCGACCTCGGCGACCATCGCGGCCGAGCCGGCGGCGTCGAGGGTGCGGACCGGGTCGGCGTCGATCTGTTCGACCTGGTCGGGGGTGGGCAGGGGCGCGTCCTCGGCGACGGCCGCCGCACCGATCGCGACGGTGTGGGAGACGAGGCGGATGCCGTAGGCCTGCTCGAGGAACCGGGCGGCGACCTCGCCGAGGGCGACCCGGGCGGCGGTCTCGCGGGCGGAGGCGCGCTCGAGCACCGGCCGGGCGTCGTCGAAGCCGTACTTCTGCATGCCCACGAGGTCGGCGTGCCCGGGGCGCGGGCGGGTCAGCGGCCGGTTGCGGGCGACCTCCTTCTCGGCGTTCACGTCGTCCGACGCGGCATACGCCTCGTCAGAGACGGGGTCGGGAGACATCACGGTCTCCCACTTGGGCCACTCGGTGTTGCCGATCCGGATCGCCACCGGCGAACCCATCGTCACGCCGTGGCGCACGCCACCCAGGAACTCGACCTCGTCCTGCTCGAACTTCATCCGCGCACCCCGGCCGAAACCGAGCCGACGTCGGGCCAGGGCAGCAGCGACGTCCTTGGTCGTCACCTCGACCCCGGCCGGCAGACCCTCGATCGTCGCGAGGAGGGCCGGGCCGTGGGACTCACCTGCGGTCAACCAGCGGAGCATGTGCCGATCCTCCCATGCAGGTCATGGACCGGTTCCGCTAGGCCACCACGTGGTACTGCACCAGCACGCCGAGCAACGCCCCCGCCAGCATGGACGGGCCGAAGGCGATGTGCGAGCGCAGCCCCGCCCTGCGACCGACGAGCATGACGAGCGCGATCAGGCCACCCACGAGGAAGCCCGCCATCAGCGCCACGACGGCCTCCCCCACCCCGAGCCACCCGAGCAGCAGCCCGATGAGTCCCGAGAGCTTGACGTCGCCGAAGCCGAGCGACCTCGGCGACAGGAACGCCATCACGAAGTAGAGGGCGTACATCGCGGCCATGCAGGCCAGCGCCCGCAGCAGCACTCCCCAGTCCCCCAGCCCGGCCGTCGCCGCGGTGACCAGCAGCAGCAGCACGGGATAGGAGGGCAGCACGAGCCCGTCGGGCAGCCGGTGGACGTCGGCGTCGATCCACACCAGCGACACCGTCAACCAGCCGAAGTACAGGAAGGCGGGGAGCGCGGCCCACCCGGCCTGGTCACCGATCCGCCAGCCGAGCACCGACCAGAGCGCGGCGAGCAGGACGGCCGGCCACCACCAGTGGCGGGGCAGGTCGCCGGCCCCGTCCGACTCGATCCGGTAGCCACCCGTGGCGAGCGCCCGCCCCGTGAGCCCACCCACCAGCGCTCCCGCGAGCGCGAGCAGCACCAGCGCCCAGGCGGAGGTCCCGGCGCCGTCGGCGAGCTCGATCACCGGCGCTGCCCCTTCATCGGCCCAGCGCCTGTCTCCCGGCGGCATACATCGCCTGGACGGGTGGCTGCTGACCCGTGAAGAGGCGGAACTGCTCAGCCGCCTGGTAGACGAGCATGTCGAGGCCCGAGACCACGTCCATCCCTGCCGACGCCGCTGCCGTCGCCAGCGGCGTCGGCCAGTCGGCGTAGACCACGTCCATCAGCGTGCCGCGGCGGCGCCGTGTGCCCAGGGCGCGGGCTGCGACCTCACCCGCCTGCGGCGGGAGGGTGCTGACCACGAGCCCGCCCTGGTGCGCTGACCCCCACGACGCCAGAGGCACCACCTCGACGGCGATGCCCGCGTGCACCGCGAGGCGCAGGGTCTCGGGGCGGGCGTCGCCACGCAGGACGAGCCGGACCCGTCGCACCCCGATCGACCCGAGCGCGAGCAGGGCCGACCGGGCGGTGGCGCCGCCGCCGAGCAGCGTGGCGCTGCCGTCGTGCTCGAGGTCCGCCAGTGCTGCCTCCAGCCCACGGACGTCGGTGTTGTGCGCGTCCCAGCCCCCATCGCGGCGGCGCACGAGGGTGTTGACCGACCCGGTGACCCGGGCGGTCTCGGTGACGGTGGTGGCCACCGAGAAGGCCGCCTCCTTGAGCGGCATGGTCAGGCTCAGCCCTCGCCACGACGCGTCCAGCGACGACACCCAGGGGGCCAGCTCGCCCTCATGCAGCTCGTGCGCGACGTACGACCAGTCGGTCAGGCCCAGCGTGCGGTACCCAGCACGGTGCAGGACCGGGGACAGGGAGTGCGCAACCGGGGATCCGAGGACCGCCGCCCGGCGCGGCTCAGCCACCGCCCTCGCACTTCGGCTTGTTCTCGTCGCACCACTTCTGGCGCTGGGCGTTGTTGCGGTCGTGCTCGGCCTGGGTGGTCGCGAACAGCGTCTCACCCGTGTCGTAGTTCACCGTGACGAAGTAGAACCACGGGCCCTCGGTCGGGTTGGCCGCAGCCTCGATCGCCGCAGCACCCGGGCTGCTGATGGGTCCCGGCGGCAGGCCCTTGTGGGCGTACGTGTCGTACGGGTTCGACTTCGCCGAGTCGTACTGGGTCTTGGTCAGGTTGCCGCGCTTCTGGAGCGCGTAGTTGACGGTGGAGTCCATCTGGAGGAGCCCGACGGTCGGACCCGTGGGGTTCTCCAGGCGGTTCTCGATGACCCGGGCGACCTTGCCGCGGTCGGCGACCCCGGCCTCACCCTCGACGATCGACGCCACGATCAGCGTCTTCTGGTAGTCGGCCTCGTCGACGCCGGCCTTCTGCAGCTCCTCGACCGCCTTGGCGACCATGATCTTGAGCTGCTGGGTCGCGGTCGCCTTGACGGGGAACTCGTAGGTCGCCGGGTAGAGGTAGCCCTCGACGTTGCCCTTCGCGACGGCCGGGAGCCCGATCGCGGCCACGTCCTTGGCTGCCGCGGTGTACTCGGCGAGGGGCACCCCGGTGCCCTTGGACAGCGCCGCGAACACCTCGCTCTTCCACAGTCCCTCCCGCACGGTGACGCGCGGCACGCTGCGGTTCTTCGGGTCGAGCAGGATGGCGARCGCGCCGGCCGCGGACATCTGCTTCTTCATCGTGTAGCTACCCGGCTGGATGGCGGCAGCGCGCGAGTCGGCGGCGGCGGCGTCGAGGTAGGCGGCGGCGCTCTTGACCACGTCGGCCTTCTCCAGGGTCTTGCCGATGGTGCTGCCGGTGTCGCCTTCGTTGACGACGATCTGCACCTCACCGGTACCCGGTCCGGGGTAGTCGTTGCTCTCGAGGAAGTTGTCGACGACGGGCCGCAGCACCGTGTATGCCGCGAACGCCGCGACCGCGACGATCGCCAGGGCCACGAACAGGCACCCCGAGCGACGCCCGGTGCGCCGCTTCGGGCGCGCCGCCCGGTGGCGGTCTGCACGGCTGCGGACCTGCGGCTGCTCGGCCGCGTGCGCGTCCTCGTGCCCCCCGAAGATCGAGTGCTCCAGATGGGGCTCGGTCATCGCCGCCTGTCCTTCGTCCGGGGCTTGCGCCCACCTGTCCTGACCAGCTCGCCGGGCGGCCGCCCGGAACTGCGCTCCGTGTCGAGTGCGGTCTGCAGGATGAGGACTGCAGCCGCCTGGTCGACCACCGAACGTTGCCGGCGGCCGTCCACACCGCTCTCACGGAGGTTGCGGTGGGCATCGACCGTCGTGAGCCGCTCGTCGACCAGACGGACGGGCACGGGGGCGATGCGCTCCGACAGCCGCCCAGCATACGTGCGCGCGGCCTCGGCGGCGGCACCTTCGGCACCGGCCAGGGTGCGAGGGAGCCCGACGACGACCTCCACCGCCTCCAGCTCCGCCACGACCGTCGCCACCTCCTCGAGGTCGGCGGGGTGGGCGGCCTCGGGGTCAGGGTCCCTCGCCACGGTGCGGACGGGGGTGGCCAGCAGGCCCGACGGGTCGCTCGCAGCGACTCCGACGCGCACGCTGCCGACGTCGATGCCCACCCGCCGTCCGGGGCGGGTGGGCATCGAGGTGGGGGTGGGCTGGTTCACCCAGCGCCCTGGCTGGCGGCCTGCACGGCCCGGTCGACCTGGCCGAGGGCCTCACCGGTGCGGGTGGCGTCGGTGCCGCCACCCTGGGCGAGGTCGTCCTTGCCGCCGCCACCACCACCGAGCGTCTGCGCCGCCACGCGGACCAGGGCACCCGCCTTGATCCCGCGGTCGCGGGCGCCGGAGTTGGTCGCCACGACGATCGCCGGACGGCCGCCCGAGATGCCGGTCAGCGCCACGACGGACGGTGCCGCCTCGCCGAGCCGGTTGCGCAGGTCGAGCACCATCGTGCGGAGGTCGTCGGCGGTGGTCCCGTCGCCCGCGTCGTGCGTGAGGACCCGCACGCCATGGACGTCGTGGGCGTACTCGACGAGCTTGCCGGTCGAGGCCTGGACCTGCTCGCGGCGCAGCTTCTCGAGCTCGCGCTCGGCGTCACGGACGCGGGTCACCAGGGCGGCCACGCGCTCCTTGAGCTCGCCGGGCTGGACCTTGACGATCTCGGTCAGCTCCGCGACGAGCGCGCGCTCCTTGGCCAGGTAGTGCAGCGCCTCCATGCCGACGAAGGCCTCGAGGCGACGCACGCCCGACCCGACCGAGGACTCCCCCGTGACGGTGAGCGCGCCGATCTGGCTGGAGTGCCCCACGTGCGTGCCACCGCAGAGCTCGCGCGACCAGGGTCCGCCGATCTCGATGACGCGGACCTGCTCGTCGTAGGTCTCGCCGAACAGCGCCAGCGCCCCGAATGCGCGGGCCTCCGGGAGAGTCATGTACTGCGCCGAGACCGGGAGGTCCTGGCGCACCGCGAGGTTGGCGACCTCCTCGATCTCGCTGCGGGTCTCCGGAGACAGCCCCTGGCCCCAGGCGAAGTCGAGCCGGAGGTAGCCGGGCTTGTTGTAGGAGCCCGACTGCAGGGCCGTCGGGCCGAGCACCTGGCGCAGGGCGGCGTGGACGACGTGGGTGCCGGAGTGGGCCTGGCAGGCGGAGATGCGCCAGTCGGCGTCGACCTCGGCCGACACGTCCTGCCCGATCCGCAGCGGGCCGGTGAGCACCTCGACGGTGTGGGCGACCAGGCCCTTGACCGGGCGCTGGACGTCGATCACCTTGAGGTGCGCACCGTCGGCGGTGATCACACCCTCGTCGGCGATCTGGCCACCGGACTCGGCGTAGAAAGGCGTCCGGTCGAGGACGACCTGCCCCCGCTGACCGGGCTCCAGCTCCTGCACCTGGACCCCGTCGACGACGAGACCGAGCACCTTCGCGTCGGAGCGCAGCTCCTGGTACGCCCGCCAGTCGGTGGCGCCGATGGCGCGCAGGTCCTTCCAGACCTCGGTGTTCGCGTGCCCACCCTTCTTGGCCTTCGCATCCGCCTTCGCGCGGTCACGCTGTTCCTGCATGAGCCGGGTGAAGCCCTCTCGGTCGACCTCGAGACCCTGCTCCGACGCCATCTCGAGGGTGAGGTCGATCGGGAAACCGTAGGTGTCGTGCAGCGCGAACGCCTCGTCACCCGCAAGGGTGCGGCCGCCCGACGCCTTCGTCCGCGCGACGGCGGTGTCGAGGATGGTCGTGCCCGAGGCGAGGGTGCGACGGAACGCCTCCTCCTCGGCATACGCGATCTGAGAGATGCGGTCGAAGCCGGCCTCGAGCTCGGGGTAGGAGTTCTTCATCCGCTCCACCGAGACCGGCAGCAGCAGCGGCAGGCTGGGCTCGTCGAACCCGAGCAGGCGCATCGACCGGACCGCGCGACGCAGCATCCGACGCAGCACGTAGCCGCGACCCTCGTTGCCGGGCGTGACGCCGTCACCGATGAGCATGAGGCTCGACCGCACGTGGTCGGCCACGACCCGCAACCGCACGTCGTCGGGGTGGGACTCGCTGGCCGCGTGCCCGGAGTGCGCGCCGTACTTCTTGCCGGTCAGCTCGGCCGCGCGGTCGAGGACGGGGTAGACCTCGTCGATCTCGTAGAGGTTGTCGACGCCCTGCAGCAGCGTCGCCATCCGCTCGAGACCCATCCCCGTGTCGATGTTCTTCTTGGGCAGCTCGCCGGCGATGTCGAAGTCGTCCTTGGCGCGCACGGCCGACAGCTCGTACTGCATGAACACGAGGTTCCAGAACTCGAGGTAACGGTCCTCGTCGACGGCCGGGCCACCCTCACGGCCGTACTCGGGGCCGCGGTCGAGGTAGATCTCGCTGCAGGGGCCGCCGGGACCCGGCACCCCCATGTGCCAGTAGTTGTCGAGCTTGCCGCGGCGGGTGATCCGCTCCGCGGGCACACCGATGGTCTTGTGCCACAGGTCGTAGGCCTCGTCGTCGTCCTCGTAGACGGTGGGCCAGATCTTGTCGGGGTCGAGGCCGTAGCCGCCCTGGCCCTGCGGCGTGGTGATGAGCTCCCACGCGAACCGGATGGCACCTTCCTTGAAGTAGTCGCCGAACGAGAAGTTGCCGTTCATCTGGAAGAACGTGCCGTGCCGCGAGGTCTTGCCGACCTCCTCGATGTCGCCGGTGCGCACGCACTTCTGCACCGAGGTGGCGCGGTCCCACTGGGGGGCCTGCTGCCCGAGGAAGTAGGGCTTGAACGGCACCATGCCGGCGTTGACGAAGAGCAGGTTGGGGTCGTCGTAGACCAGTGGTGAGGACGGGACGATCGTGTGGCCCTTGCTCTCGTAGAACGAGAGGAAGCGGCGCCTGATCTCGGCGGTTTCCATGAAGTACTCAGTCCTTAGGCGCATGCGGGGCCACCGACGGGCCGGCATGACGAATCGTACGGGCAAACAACGGGGGTGTGCCGGGGCGACGACGCGGGTGCGCCAGCGCCCCTACCGAGCTCGGGGGAAGGCTCGCGGGCCCGTGGGGTCGTCGAGGAGGGCGCGCGCCGACGCGGCGTCGAGCCGGGCCGCACTCGCCTCGGGGTCGTCGGCGGTGCCGGCGTCGATGCCCAGCGCCAGGCGCAGCTCACCCTCGCGCTCGGCCATGCCCTCGCGCACCGCAGCCGCGAGCTCACGCAGGCCCTCGCCGAAGTCGGACAGGCCGTGCGCGACCCCGGCCGGCGTGTAGGCCTCCGCGGCCTTGCTGACCTTGCGCACGGCATACACACCGGCTGCGGCGCCCAGCGCCACCCAGAACAGACGTGCCACGGTGATCAGCCCCTGCGGCGGCGACGGCCGCCTGCGTTGCGGGTGCCGCTCGCGCTCAGGGCCGAGCGGACACCGTAGGTGAACGCCGCGACCTTCACGACGGGTGAGCCGAGGGTGGCCGCGAACAGCGAGGTCAGCGCGCTGGCGTTGGTCGTCATCGCCGACACGTTCGTGGTGATGCCGTCGACCCGCGCGAGCTGCTCGTTGGTGAGGCTGACGGTGTCGGTGAGCTTGAGCAGGGTCGGCTGCACGTTCTCCGTGGTGCTGCGCAGGCTGACCCTCGTCTCGTCGAGGATCTTGCCGGCCTTGCCGATGACGCTGCCCAGTCGGAAGACCAGGAACGCGAAGGCCAGCGCCGCGATCATGCCCGCGATGTCGCCCAAACTCACTGAATCCATGCGGGCACCCTACCCGTTGCGTCGCAGGTCAGGAGCGGCGGATGCGCGCCTTGAGCCACTCCCAGCGCGGTCCGAGCCGCTCCTCGAACCCGCGGTCAGTGGGCCGGTAGTAGTCGGTCTTCCCCTGCAGGTCGTCCGGCAGGTAGTCCTGCTGGGCCACCCCGTCGGCCTGGTCGTGGGCGTAGACGTAGCCGTCGCCGTGCCCGAGCCGGGTCGCCCCGGCATACCCGCTGCCGCGCAGGTGCGGGGGCACCAGGCCGCCCTTGCCGGCGCGCACGTCGGCGATCGCCTCGTTGATGCCGGTGTAGGCGGCGTTGCTCTTGGGCGCGAGCGCGTTGTGCACGACGGCCTGGGCCAGGATGATCCGCGCCTCGGGCATGCCGATCTGGGCGACGGCGTGCATGGCGGCCACGGCGGTCTGCAACGCCGTGGGGTCGCCCATGCCGACGTCCTCGGAGGCGGAGATGACGATGCGGCGGGCGATGAACCGCGGGTCCTCGCCGGCCTCGAGCATGCGCGCGAGGTAGTGCAGCGCGGCGTCGACGTCGGAGCCGCGCATCGACTTGATCAGCGCCGAGGCCACGTCGTAGTGCTGGTCGCCGGTCTTGTCGTAGCGAACGCTCGCGAAGGCGACGGCCTGCTCGGTGTGCGCCAGCGTGATCTCGACCGGACCGTCGTGGGAGGACCCAGCCGGTATGCCGTCCTGGGCCACCCCCGCCGCCGCCTCCAGCGAGGTCAGCGCGCGGCGGGCGTCGCCGCCGGCGATCCGCACCAGGTGGTCGGTGGCGTCGCCGGCGAGGGTGTACTCCCCGGCCAGCCCGCGTTCGTCGGTCACCGCGGAGGCCAGCACCTCGCGGACCTCGTCGTCGGACAGGGGGCCGAGGGTGATGAGCATCGAGCGCGAGAGCAGGGGGGCGATGATCGAGAACGACGGGTTCTCGGTGGTCGCCGCCACGAGGATCACCTGCCGTGTCTCCACCCCGGGCAGCAGCGCGTCCTGCTGGGCCTTGGTGAAGCGGTGGATCTCGTCGAGGAACAGCACGGTCTGCCGGTCGTACATGTCGCGCTCGCGCGCCGCCTGGTCCATGACCGTGCGGACGTCCTTGACGCCCGCGGTGACCGCCGACAGCTCGACGAACCGGCGGTCGGCCGCCGTCGCGACGAGGTGGGCCAGCGTCGTCTTGCCGGTGCCGGGCGGCCCCCAGATGATCGCGCTGAGGGCCCCGGCCGCGCCGCCCGAGCCCTCGATCAGCCGACGCAGGGGGCTCCCCGGCCGCAGGACGTCGGACTGGCCGCGCACCTCGTCGAGCGAGCGCGGCCGCATCCGCACGGCCAGCGGGGGGAGCGAAGCGCCCGAGGGGAGGCCGTCGCCGTCCCGGGCGGCCGTCGCAGCGCCGAACAGGTCTCCTCCGGCATCCATTCCCACGGGTGGCAGGCTATCCCCCGTGCCCGACGCCCATGACCACGCCGTCCAGCAGCAGGACGCCCACCGGCACGACTCCTCCCAGCCCGACGAGGCCGACCCCGACGCCGCGCCTCCCGCCCGCTCGCACCCCGACCGCTCACGGTCCGCCCTCAGCCACCTGGGAGCCGGGCTGGGGCGTCACCCGAAGGTCGTCGTGCTCACCTGGGTGCTCCTGGTGCTGCTCGGGTTCGCCGCGGCCGGCGGCGCCTTCGGCAACGAGCGGCTGTTCGACCGGCTCACCACCGGCGAGCCGACCGTGCCCGGCGAGAACGAGACCGGGCGCGACCTCATCGTCGACTCCGGCAGCTCGGGGTTCGGCACGATCACCGTGCGCGTCGACGGAGTGGACGTCACCAGCCCGGCGGTCGGCCGAGCGGCGCAGCGTGCCGCCCAGCAGGTCGGCGAGCTCCCCGGGGTGAGCCGGGTGGCCTCCCCCTACCTCGTGCCCGGCGGGCTCACCTCCCCTGCCGCCGCGACGATGCTCAAGGGCGGCTCCCCCACCTCCGACGGCTACGTCACCGTCGTGACGGTGGATGACCGGTCGGACGACGCCGCCTACCACCGGCTCGCCGACCAGGTCACCGCCACGGTCCGCACGGCGACGGCCGGCTCTGGCGCCACGGTCACGTCCGGGGGCCTGCGCGGCCTCGTCGACGCGATCACGGGGCAGCTGGAGGTGGACCTGCGCACCGGCGAGGGCATCGCGCTGCCCATCAGCTTCCTGGTGATGATCGTCGTGTTCGGTGGGTTCGTGGCCGCCGGCATGCCGATCGCCGGAGCCATCGCGTCGATCGCCGGCGCCCTCGTGTCCCTGCTCGGGTTCTCCTACCTCATCGACCTCGACACCACCGCCGTCAACGTCGTGACGGTCCTCGGTCTCGGGCTGTGCATCGACTACGGGCTGCTCGTCGTGAGCCGCTTCAGGGAGGAACTGCGGGCCAGAGCCGCGGGGCTGCCCGTCGCGCAGATCCCGCGCTCGATGGTGGTGGACGCCGTGGCACGGACGGTGGACTCGGCCGGCCGCACCGTGGTCTTCTCCGGCCTGACCGTGGCCCTCTCGCTGGGCGGGCTCCTCGTCTTCCAGTCACCGCTGATGAAGGGCATCGGCGCCGCCGGGGTCTCGGTCGTCGTCATCGCCGTCCTGGTCGCCCTCACCCTGGTGCCTGCGCTGTGCGTGCTCGGGGCGCGCCGGCTGCTGCGCCGCGGCACCGAGCAGGCCCCGGAGCACGGGGTGTTCTCGCGACTCGCGCAGTGGGTCCACCGGTTCCCGGTCCCGATCATCGTCGTCGTGGCGACGGCCCTGCTGGCGCTGGCTGTTCCCGCGCTCGACCTGCGGCTCACCTCCTCCGGGGCCCAGCTCCTGCCCGTGTCCGCCCCCGAGCGGGTCTTCTTCGACCGGCTGGCCGGGGACTACCCCGTGCTCGGCGGCGCAGACGTGTCCGTCGTCGCCAAGGCGCCGCTCGACCGCGCGCAGCAGTATGCCGCGGACCTGCGCCTCCCCCGGGGCGGCCGGGTCCTCGACGTCACGACGTTGCGCGGCAGCGAGAGCCTCGTGCGGATCGACGTGCCGGGAGGTCCCCTCGACCAGCCTGCCCGCGACCTCGTCGAGCAGCTGCGCAGCCACCGACCCGACTTCGCCACCTACGTCGTCGGGCAGGCCTCCGGGCTCAAGGACTTCACCGACTCGATGTGGGAGCGGGCGCCCTACGCCTTCGCCCTCGTCGCCCTCGCCACCCTGGTGCTGCTGTTCCTCATGACCGGGTCGGTCGTGATCCCGGTGAAGGCCTTGCTGCTCAACGTGGTCTCCCTCGGGGCGTCGCTCGGCATCGTCGTGCTGGTGTTCCAGAAGGGCCACCTCGAGGGCCTGTTGGGCTTCGACTCGGTGGGAGCCGTGGAGTCCACGATCCCGCTGCTGGTGCTCGCGTTCGGGTTCGGGCTGTCGATGGACTACGAGGTGTTCCTGCTCTCGCGCATCGTGGAGCTGCACGAGCGCGGCTACTCCAACGACGACGCCGTCGTCGTGGGGCTGCAGCGCTCGGGTCGCATCATCACCTCCGCCGCGCTGCTGGTCGTCATCGTGTTCTCGGGCTTCGTCGCCGGTCGGCTCCTCATCATCAAGGAGACGGGCGTCGGCCTGGCCACCGCCGTCGCCCTCGACGCCACCCTCGTCCGCATGCTCCTCGTGCCCGCCACCATGACCCTCCTCGGTGACTGGAACTGGTGGGCCCCGAAGCGACTGCGCGGGTGGCACGCGCGGTTCGGGATCACGGAGTGACGGAGGCGCTGCGGGTCGTCCGGACCCATGCGGAGGCGCTCCGGGCAAGCGGTGACAGCACGTTCGTCCGCTACGACGTGCCGTCGCCGCTGCACGGTGACGGCTTCGCCCTGGGGCACGCGTTGGCCCTCCCCCGGCGCACGCACACCCGACGCCTCGGGCTGCTGGTCCTCGGACCACCGGAGGACGTGGACCCCCTGGTCGAGGCCCTCGTCGCAGGAGAGCTGCTCTCCCCTGAGGTGCGGTCAGTGACCGTGCAACGCGGGTCGCTGGAGGCGGTCGCCCGGCACGTGCGTCTGCAGGAGGGGAACGACTGGGAGTGGCTGTGCACCATCGCACCCCCTCCGGAGGTCGCGGCCGAGTCGCGGCTGGTGCGCCTCACCCGCGGGCACCAGCCGGAGATCACGGCCCTGCTCGCCGCGGCCAACCCGGGCACCGACGCCCGGCCGTTCGAGCACCCGGAGCAGCACTGGGTCGGCGTCCGTGACGACGACGGCCGGCTGGTGGCCTGCGGCGTCCGCGAACGCAGCCTCGCCGGACACCCGATCCTGTCGGGGATCACCGTCGACCCGGCGCACCGCGGCCGGGGGCTGGGGCTGGCCGTCACGGCATACCTCACCCGTCGAGCGGTCGAGGAGTCCGGCGTCTGCACGCTCGGCATGTACTCGCACAACGCCGTGGCTCGCCGGCTCTACCTCGGGCTCGGCTACGGCGACGTGCACGAGTGGTCGAGCCGTCGGTTCGTGGACTGACGCCCGATCGGGCGGTCACCCCGTTCGGCTGGGTCGGGCGTTGCCGCGATGCGTCCTGGCGGCGCATGGTTGGACCATGGCACTCGACCTCCACCAGCAGTGGTTCCGGGGGGTGGGCCAGCTGCGCTGCAGCGCCACACCCAAGCGGCTCCGCGCCTCCAGGGACGGACGGGTGGTCGTCGACACGACCGACGCCCTCCTCGTCTGGGAGCCCAGGCGGGTGGTGCCGGAGTATGCCGTGCCCACCGCTGCGCTGACCGCCGATCTCGTCGACCTCCCGCGACGCGAGGAGCCGGCCGGCCTGCCGCCCGTGCTGGGTCCGAGGCACTTCGAGCTGCACACCTGCCCGGGGACACCGGTCGCCCTGCGCGGGGCCGACGGTGAGCTGGTCGAGGTGGGCTTCCGGCCCGACGACCCCGACTTGGGGGGCCGGGTGGTGCTCGACTTCTCGCGGTTCAGCTGGGTCGAGGAGGACCAGCCCGTGATGGGTCACGCCCACGACCCGTACAAGCGGATCGACGTGTTGGCCAGTGACCGCCACGTCGTCGTCGAGCTCGACGGCACGGTCCTGGCCGACTCGCGGCGACCCCTGGCGCTCTTCGAGACCGCACTCCCCCCGCGGTGGTACCTGCCCCCGGAGGACGTGCGGATGGATCTCCTCACTGCGTCGGACACCCACACCGTCTGCGCGTACAAGGGCCGGGCGAGCTACCTCAGCTGCGACCTCGAGGACGGCGCCGACATCGCCTGGTTCTACCCCGATCCGCTGGACGACGCGGTCCGGGTGCGAGACCGCGTGGCGTTCTGGTCCGAGCGGGCCGTCGTGACCGTGGACGGCCAGCGGGTGACCGGCGGGATGCCGGACGCCGAGCGTCCCGCCGCGCGCTCGCTCTGACCGGCCGCACGGCCACCACGTCCTGACCTGCGCGCAGGGCCCGGATGTGCCTACATTCGACCTGCACCCCCCTTCGGACGAGAGGACTGACATGCCCACCGTGTCCAACGGCGACGTCGAGATCCACTACGAGGACAGCGGTGGCTCGGGCCGTCCTGTCGTCCTCATCCACGGCTGGCCGCTCAGCGGCCCGTCATGGTCCGACCTGACCCCTGTGTTGGCGAACGAGGGCTACCGGGTGATCACCTACGACCGGCGTGGCTTCGGGCAGTCCGGCAAGCCCGGTGCCGCCTCGTCCTACGACTACGACACCCTCACCAGCGACCTCGAGGCCCTGGTCACCGAGCTCGACCTGCAGGACGCCAGCCTGGTCGGGTTCTCGATGGGGGGCGGCGAGGTCGCACGCTACGTGGGGACGTACGGCGAGGACCGACTGCGCAGCGTCGTCCTCGCGGGTGCCATCCCCCCGTGCCTCCTCAAGGACGACGACCACCCCGACGGAGCCCTCGACCTCGACACCGTGGCCGGGATGCAGGAACAGCTCCGCGCCGACCCGCCCGCCTTCTTCGACGCGTTCACCACCAACTTCTTCAGCGCCAACGGCGAGCTCAAGGTGACCGAGGAACAACGTCAGGACGCGTTGGCCCTGGCGGCCGAGGCCGACGTCCACGCTGCGGCGGAGTGCATCCGCTCGTGGGTCACCGACTTCTCCGGCGACCTGGCCAAGGTCACCGTCCCGACGCTCGTCGTGCACGGCGACAGCGACGCGATCGTGCCGATCGAGGTCTCCGGCCGGCGCACCCACGAGGCCGTGCCCGGCAGCGAGCTCGTCGTGATCAAGGACGGTCCGCACGGCATCAACACCAGCCACGCCGAGGAGTTCAACCGCGCCGTGGTGGGGTTCCTGGCCCGCTGAGCACGCCCGAGGTATCGGTGCGAAACGTCGGGATTTTCGCAATTCCGGACAGATGGCGCATCGTCACGTAGCCTGCTCCGTAGGGAGGGGTCACCGTCTGTCGTGGTGACCGGAGGACTTGTCAACCGTCACGCGCAACACCATGCCCGGGCGTCGCTTCGCAGGGACAGCAGCCGTGGTGCTGGTGGGGCTGTGTGTCGTCGCCGTGGGCTCATCGACCGCCGCCGCGAGCACCACGACCGGCACGACACGGGCAGCGGCGCTGCACGGGCTGTCCGCCACGTCATCGAGGCCGCCTGCGCCCGAGGAGCCGACGGTGGCCCAGTTCACCCACGGGGTGCCCTACGTGGCTCCGACGGAGGCGCCGGCCACCGACATCGGCGCCTCGCGCGCCCGAGCGCTGACCGCGGGCACCTACGCCTGCACCGGGTACGGCCCGGTGGACGACAACACGCCCGTGTCGCAGGTCCTCCGCGACCAGTACACCTGGGCGACCTTCCCCACGACCCAGATCGGGGACGGCACGGGCAACATCAACTGGCGGCTCAACCCCTACAAGAACCCGTCCTGGTACATGTGGCTGCACTCCCTGCGCTGGATGGGCCAGGGCATCAGTGCCGGCGAGGGCGGGGACCTCGTCGCGCTCGAGCACGTGAAGGCCATCGCCCGCGACTGGGTCAAGGACAACCCTTTCTCGTGGCAGTCCGACATCGGGGCCTACGAGTCGACCCAGAACCGCGCGAACGTCCTGATCTGCCTGAGGCAGGCCATCATCGCCAACACTCCCGACGGCCAGCTCCCCGCCGCCGACGCCTGGATCGATGCCTCACTGCGGGACCACGCGTCGTTCCTGATCGCGCACTGGAGCGGGGCGTGGAACCACGGGACCGACGAGAGCATCGCGCTCTTCGGGGTCGGCTGCCTCCTGGACGACGCCGACTACCGCGCACTGGCCGTGAAGCGCATGGGTGAGGGGATCACGACCAACATCGACGCCCAGGGCGCGACCAACGAGCAGTCCACGGGCTACGGCCACTACAACTACACGCAGTGGGGGCGCGCGGTCGCTGTCCTGCGTGCCTGCAACACCGATCCCGGGGCGACGATCGAGGAGCGGCGTCGGCTCCTGGCCATCTGGCTGGCCCAAGCCACTGACTCCACCGGCCGGCTGCACCAGATCGGTGACTCCGAGCTGTTCAGCACGCAGTCCTTCCCCGGCACGCCGACCGAGTACGTGGCGAGCGGGGGCACCCAGGGCACCCCGCCGACGAACCGCGTCGCCGTCTATGACCAGGGCTACGTGTTCGGTCGCACGGGCTGGGGCACCGGTGACCGTACGTACGCGCAGGAGTCCACCTACAGCATCAGGTTCGGCCCTCGACGGGCCGTGCACGGCCACAACGACCACATGGGGATCACCTACACCTCCAGGGGTCGGCCCATCCTGGTCGACGCCGGTCACGCGGGCTACCAGCCCGACCAGTGGCGCGCCTGGGTGCGCAGCGAGTACGGGCACAGCGCGCTGACCACGCCCATGAGCACCGAGCTGTTCCCCGCGACCACTCTGACCCGCAAGCTCATCGGCACCACCTCCGAGTTCTACGAGTTCCGCGACGTGCCGGCGAGCGGAGTCACCCGGACGCGAGGAGTCCTCTTCCTCAAGGACCCCGACATCCTCGTCACCCTGGACCGCGCGGGAGCGACCCGCGCCCAGCAGTTCCAGACCCTGTGGCACCTGCCGAGTGACCAGACCGCGTCCGTGTACTCGCGGACGACGGCCATCTCCCAGACGCCGGGGTCGAACACCCGCACCATCCTCTTCCAGATCCCGTATCGCCAGGCCCTGCCGCCGGGCGCCATCCTGCTCAAGCGGGGCCAGACCTCCCCGATCCAGGGGTGGCAGTACCCCGACATCTGGACCCGGAACGCAGCGCCGACGCTGCAGCTCTCGAGGTCGGGGACGTCCGCGTCGATCCTGAGCATCGTGGCCCCGGTCCGCGCGGCTGGCGGGGTCCTCTACAAGGTCCGCCAGGTGGGCACCTCGACACTCATCGACCTCGTCGTGGCCGGCAAGCCGGTGACCGTGCTGATCTCCAACGGTGGTGGCCTCGTCCGCATGTGAGGCGGTGCCGCGCAGGGTCAGGAGAGGTCGCCGGCGGCGTAGCCGTCACTCGGCGGCACGTCCGCCATGCTGCCCATCGGCCCTCAGGTTGCGGGCCATGGGCCGACTTCGTGGCGGGTCACCTCGCCGAGCGCCCGGGAAGTCGGGCGATGGGCCGAGTTCCCGGCACGGGTATGCCGCCCGCTCGGCGGGTCCCACAGTCGCGTGGGCGAGCGGGCGGCCTACCGGGCGTGCGTGGTGCGGCCTCAGCCCTCGGTGCCGGCCTTGGCCTCGGCAGGCTCGGGCTCGGCGTCGACACCGGCCTCCTTGCGCTGCTCCGCGGTGATCGGCGCGGGAGCCGCGGTCAGCGGGTCGTAGCCCCCGCCGGACTTGGGGAAGGCGATGACGTCGCGGATCGACTCGGTGCCGGCGAGCAGCGAGACGATCCGGTCCCACCCGAACGCGATGCCACCGTGCGGCGGGGCGCCGAAGGCGAACGCGTCGAGGAGGAACCCGAACTTCTCCTGCGCCTCCTCCTCCGACAGGCCCATGACCTTGAACACCCGCTCCTGCACGTCACGGCGGTGGATACGGATCGACCCGCCACCGATCTCGTTCCCGTTGCAGACCATGTCGTAGGCGTAGGCGAGCGCCGGACCGGGGTCGGTGTCGAAGGTGTCGAGGAACTCGGTCTTGGGCGAGGTGAACGCGTGGTGCACCGCGGTCCAGGCCCCGGCGCCCACGGCGACGTCACCCGCGGCAACCGCCTCTGACGACGGCTCGAAGAGCGGGGCGTCGAGCACCCACAGGAACGACCAGGCGTCCTCGTCGATGAGGCCACAGCGACGGCCGATCTCGAGGCGGGCCGCCCCGAGCAGGGCCCGGGAGGACTTGGTGGCGCCGGCCCCGAAGAACACGCAGTCGCCGGGCTGGGCGCCGACGTGGGCGGCCAGGCCGTCCCGCTCGGCGTCGGTGAGGTTCTTGGCGACCGGCCCACCGAGGGTGCCGTCCTCCTGCACGAGCACGTAGGCCAGGCCCTTGGCGCCGCGGCTCTTGGCCCAGTCCTGCCACGCGTCGAGCTGCTTGCGCGGCTGCGCGGCACCGCCGGGCATGACGACCGCGCCGACGTACTCCGCCTGGAAGACGCGGAACGGGGTGTCCTTGAAGTAGTCGGTGCACTCGACGAGCTCGTTGCCGAACCGCAGGTCGGGCTTGTCCGTGCCGAACCGGCGCATCGCGTCGGCGTAGGTCATCTGGAGGAACGGCGTCTGCAGCTCCACCCCGATGAGCTTCCAGACCTCGCGGACGATCTCCTCGCCGAGCTCGAGCACGTCGGCCTGCTCGACGAACGACATCTCGATGTCGAGCTGGGTGAACTCGGGCTGGCGGTCGGCGCGGAAGTCCTCGTCGCGGTAGCAGCGGGCGATCTGGTAGTAGCGCTCCATCCCGGCGACCATGAGCAGCTGCTTGAACAGCTGGGGACTCTGCGGGAGGGCGTACCAGGAGCCGGGCGCCAGGCGCGCGGGCACGAGGAAGTCGCGGGCGCCCTCGGGGGTCGACCGGGTGAGCGTCGGCGTCTCGATCTCGACGAAGTCGCGTGCGCCCAGCACCGACCGGGCTGCGGCGTTGACCCGCGAGCGCAGCCGGATCGCCGCTCCGGCGGACGAGGCACCGGGGCGGCGCAGGTCGAGGTAGCGGTGCTTGAGCCGCGCCTCCTCACCCACCGTCACGCGCTCGTCGATCTGGAACGGCAGCGGCGCCGACGCGTTGAGCACCTCGATCGAGCTCGCGACGACCTCCACCTCGCCCGTCGGCAGGTCGGGGTTGACGTTGTGCTCGCTGCGGGTGACGACCTCGCCGGTCGCGCGGATGCAGTACTCGTTGCGCAGGTCGTGGGCGGCACCGGTGAGGACCTCGTCACGAGCCACGACCTGGACGATCCCGCTGGCATCGCGCACGTCGAGGAAGGCCACGCCGCCGTGATCGCGCCGACGAGCGACCCAGCCCGTGAGCGTGACGGTCTGACCAGCGTGGTCGGCGCGCAGGGTGCCGGCCTCATGGGTGCGGAGCACGAGAGATCCTTCGATTCAGTCGGGTGGTGAACCCGGCCATCCTACGGACCGGCCCACGCGGCATACGAATCAGTTCTGTCGGAGGCGCCGCGCCGTGGGGCAGCCGCGCTCAGTCGACGTCTCCGTCGACGTAGACCCAGCGACCGGCTCGCTTCACGAACCGGCTCCGCTCGTGGACCACGCCCTCGGAGTGGGCCGCCTCGAACTCCACCTCACCCACCGAGTCGGTGTCGCGGCCGTCGTCGACGGCGATGACAGTCAGGCCCTGCCACACCGGACCGCCGGAGGCATCGAGGTCGCGCGGCCGGGTGCGCGGGTGCCACGTGCGCAGCAGGTATGCCGTGTCGTGGACGACGTAGGCGGTGTACCGGCTGCGCATCAGCCGGACCGCGGACTCGGCGTGCGCCACCCCCTCGTGCAGTGGTCGGCAGCACTGCGCGTAGGCCAGCCCGGTGCCACACGGGCAGGCATCCGCCACGGCCGCGCCCGGTGCCACGGCTCCGAAAGCGCTCACGCGGCCCTCGCCGGGAGGAAGCAGAACTCGTTGCCGGAGGGGTCCTGCAGGGAAGTCCACGGCAGGTCGCCCCAGTCGTGGTCCAGGCGCACGGCACCGAGCCTCTCCACGTGGTCGACCAGCGCGGCCAGGTCGTCCCCGGCCTCGAGTCGCAGGTCGAGGTGCAGCTGGTTCTTGCCCGCCTTGGGCTCCCGGGTCGCGAAGAACTCCAGCACCAGCCCACGGCCGGACGGGTCCCGCAGCGACTGCGGGGCCGTGCCGGCGGATGCCAGCCACCCGGTCAGCTCGGCCCAGAACGCCGCGTCGCGGTCGGGGTCGTCGCCCAGGATCGGGACCGCCGCGATCGGGCCGGTGTCGCGGTAGGACTCGCGTTCCTCCATGACACAGAAGGGGTGGCCCTCCGGGTCGGCCAGCACCACCCACGGCACGTCGCCCTGGCCGAGGTCGAGGTGGGTGGCACCGAGGCCGAGGAGGCGCTGCACCGTGGCGGCCTGGTCGTCCCCGCCGTGCAGGTCGAGGTGGAGCCGCGGTGAGGACAGCAGCGGGTCGGAGACCTGCTGGAAGCAGAGGTCGAGGGTCGGGCCGCCCTCCAGCGACAGCCGGGTCTCGACGATGTCGGGCTCGTCGGTCAGGGTCTGGGTGCCCAGCGCCTGCTCCCAGAAGCGTCCGCGCACCTGGGGCTGGGCAGCGTCGAGGACGAGGTTCTCCAGGTACATGCGACCGACCCTACGCGCGGCGGGCGGGCCACGGCGCGTCCACCGGCCGGAGGGTGGCCCAGGCCTGCTCCCGCGCGGCGAGCGTCGCCAGCACGGCGATGCCGAGGGTGGAGTTGTGCAACCGCCCGGCGAGGAACGCGTCGCGGGCCTCCTCCAGCGCGACCCAGCGCACCGGCATACCCAGCTCCTCGCTCTCGCGTTCGTGCTGCTCCCCGTCCGGGACCCCCGCGAGGTCCCGGGCCAGGTAGATGCGCAACGCCTCGTCGAGGCCGCCGGGCGAGCTCACGTAGTCGGCGAGGACGTGCCACGTCCCGGCCACGAGGTCAGCCTCCTCGTGCAGCTCGCGCGCGGCCCCCACGTGCGCCGGCTCACCGTCGACGTCGAGCAGCCCCGCCGGGACCTCCCACTCGTACGCCCGGACGGGGTGGCGGTACTGCTGGATCAGGCAGATGCGGCCCTGCTCGTCGAGCGCCGCCACGGCGACCGCACCCGGGTGCCGCACGTACTCGCGAGTGACCTCGCCGGCCTCACCCAGGTCGACCCGGTCGCGGACGACGTCCCAGACCAGGCCGTGCAGGGCCACCTCGGAGTGCAGGACGGGCAGATCGGCGTAGCGGTCGGCCAGCTCCTCGCCGAAGCCCTCGGACCCCTGCGTCACGCCGTGGCGTCCGCCGTGCTGCGCGGACGCTCGACCTCCACGAGGCGGGCGGCCCGCTGGGCGTTGATCGCGGCCTCGACGAGCCCGGCGAACAACGGGTGGGCGCGGTGCGGGCGCGACTTGAACTCCGGGTGGGCCTGGGTCGAGACGTAGTAGGGGTGCACCTCGCGGGGCAGCTCGACGAACTCGACGAGGTTCTTGTCCGGGGACAGGCCGGAGAAGACCAGGCCGGCGGCCTCGAGCTCCTCGCGGTAGGCGTTGTTGACCTCGTAGCGGTGCCGGTGGCGCTCGTCGACGGCGACCGCGCCATAGGCCTCGGCGACGACCGAGCCCTCGGTCAGCTTGGCGGGGTAGGACCCGAGCCGCATCGTGCCACCGAGGTCACCCGCGCCCTCGACGAACGCCTTCTGCTCCTCCATGGTCGCGATGACCGGTGCAGGCGTGTTCGGGTCGAACTCGGTCGAGCTCGCGCCCTCGATGCCCGCCACGTTACGGGCGTACTCGATCACCATGCACTGCAGGCCCAGGCAGATGCCGAGCGTCGGCACCTGGCGCTCCCGGGCCCACTTCAGGGCGCCGAGCTTGCCCTCGATGCCCCGCACGCCGAAACCGCCGGGCACGAGGACCGCGTCGACCCCGCCCAACGCCTTCTGGGCGCCGGCCTCGGTCTGGCACTCGTCGCTGGCGACCCAGCGGATGGACACCTTGGCGTCGTGGTGGAACCCGCCGGCGCGCATCGCCTCGGTGACGGAGAGGTAGGCGTCGGGCAGGTCGATGTACTTGCCGACCAGCGCGATCTCGACGGTGTGCTCGGGGCTGTGCACGCGACGCAGGAGCTCGTCCCAGTCGTGCCAGTCGACGTCGCGGAAGTTGAGGCCCAGCCGCCGGATGACGTAGGCGTCGAGGCCCTCCTTGTGCAGGACCTTCGGGATGTCGTAGATGCTCGGGGCGTCGACGGCCGCGGCGCAGGCCTCGGTGTCGACGTCACACATCAGCGAGATCTTGCGCTTGATGCTGTCGGGGATCTCCCGGTCGGCCCGCAGCACGAGGCCGTCAGGCTGGATGCCGACCTGGCGCAGCGCGGCCACCGAGTGCTGGGTGGGCTTGGTCTTCAGCTCGCCGCTCGGGGCGAGGTAGGGCACGAGCGACACGTGCAGGAAGAAGACGTTGTCGCGGCCGACGTCGTGGCGCACCTGGCGGGCGGCCTCGAGGAACGGCAGCGACTCGATGTCGCCGACGGTGCCGCCGATCTCGGTGATGATGATGTCCGGCGCCTCGCTGGGCTTCACCCCGGGGCTGCCGGCGGCCTGCGCCCGCATCCGTTCCTTGATCTCGTTGGTGATGTGCGGGATGACCTGGACGGTGTCGCCGAGGTACTCCCCCCGGCGCTCCTTGGCGATGACCTGGTTGTAGATCTGCCCGGTCGTGACGTTCGCCTTGCCCACGAGGTTGCTGTCGAGGAACCGCTCGTAGTGACCGATGTCGAGGTCGGTCTCCGCGCCGTCGTCGGTCACGAAGACCTCGCCGTGCTGGAAGGGGTTCATCGTGCCCGGATCCACGTTCAGATAGGGATCGAGCTTCTGCATGGTGACCCGCAGACCGCGGGCCCGGAGCAGATGTCCGAGGCTTGAGGCCGTCAGCCCCTTGCCGAGTGAGGAGGCAACGCCCCCGGTTACGAAGATGTGTTTCGTCTGCTCCACCACGGGATTCAAGCCTACGTCATTCCGAGCATGCCTGAGTACCACTCGTGCCAGCGGCGCGCCGTCGCCGCCCCGTCGTCCCACGATGCGGCCCGTTCTCGTCCCTTCACGGAGGCGGTATGCCGCGCGGCCGGGTCGGTGAGGTAGCGCTCGACCGCACCCGCGGCCTGACCCGCGTGACCGACCGGCACGAGCGTGCCGATGCCCTCGACCAGGTCGGGCAGTCCCCCGCTGTCGGTCGCGACCACCGGCAGCCCCGCGGCCATCGCCTCCTGGACGACCAGGGCCCGGGCCTCCCAGGTCGAGGTCAGGACGAACACGTCGGCGGCGCGCAGCCACCGCGCCGGGTCGGGCTGCGGACCCACGAGGTGCACGGGGACCCCGTCGTCGCGGATCCGCCGTGCCAGCGCCTCTCGCAGGTCCTCGTCACCACCACCGACGACCACCGCTGTCGCGGGCACCGTGAGGCCGGCGATCGTGTCGATGAAGGTGGCCAGGTCCTTCTGCGGCGCCACCCTCGCAATCGACAGCACGAGGGGCGCGTGGGTGGTCAGGGGCTCGATCCCGTTCTCCCGCAACAGCTCTGCGGCCAGCGCACGTCGTGCATCCTCGTCGAGTGGTTCCTCGGCGAGGAGCGCGGGCACCCGCGGGGAGGGCACGGCTGCGAGGCGCACGTCGTGACCTCCCAGCCGCCGGGCCTCGGCCACCAGGTCGCTGCTGGCGCCGGTGACGAGGGTGGCCCGTCTGGCCACCACCCGCTGCACGAGGTCGAGGACGCGCCGTCGGCGTCCCCCGACCAGCACGGCGTTGTGCTGGCTCACGACCACGGGGGTCCGCGTGCCCGTCGCCACGACGACTGCAAGGAGTCCCGCCTGGTGGCCGTGGGCGTGCAGGACGTCTGCGGCACGCACGAGGCGACGCAGACGCCCGAGGGTGCGCAGTGCGCCGACGAGCCCCGACGCCCGCCCCGGCCACCACAGCCGCGCGTCGGTCAGGTCGAACCGCACTGCCGTCGACCGGTCGGTCACCAGGGTGACCTCGTCGCCGAGCGCCCGCAGGCCGGCACTGAGCTCCACCACGTGGGTCCCGATCCCACCCGCGCTGAGGCCGAGGAGCATCACGACCCTCACGCCGACGTCCCCCTCCTTCGGTTTCGCCCGCGTTCGCGCAGCGCCGTCATGGCCCTGCGGTCGGCGACCATCATCACGCCGAGGTAGGCCACCAGGGTCACGAGCCCGACGACGACGCCACTGCCGAGCGCCGACCACAGGGAGTCGGGAGACAGGCCGCGCGCGACCGTGTCACCGACTGCCAGGCCGACCGCGACCGAGACGACGGCGGCACCGAGGGTCCGACCCGCACCGCGGACGGCTTCGGGTCCCCACGCGCCGCGCACGAGGAGGGCCAGGACGGCCGCGGACACGGTCATCCCCACCGTCGAGCCGATGCCGAGCACACCGAGGGTCGTCCCTGCGGGCGAGCCCTCCGGGATCAGCGCGATGGGGATCAGGGCGGCCAGGGCCCAGCCCGCCGCCACCGCGAGGGCGGCGTGGATCGGGCGTCCCCGCACGTACAAGGCCCTGGTCAGCAGGGCCGAGACCGAGAAGCCCACCAGGCCGGGGGCGTACGCCGACAACGCGCCGGGCAACGCCGCCAGGGCGGCGGCCCCACCAGCGTCTGCGCCACTGTCGAACGAGCCGAAGAACACCCCCACCGGCTTGGCGACCGCCATCAACACCGTGACCGCCCCGGCGGTGAGCAGCAGGATGCCCCTCAGTGCGGCAGCAAGGGTGTCGCGTGCTGTCGTCCCGACCTGTTGCTGGAGCTCCTCGGCCGCGGTCGAGTGGGCCAGCGCCGGGAACGCGGACGTCGCGATCGGGACGGCCAGCACGGCATACGGGAGCAGGTAGACGGCCTGGACGTAGGCGTAGACGTTGACGGCACCGGTGTCGACGGTGCGCGGTGCGTGCGTGAGCCACAGGGTCGCCGCCACGGCGGCCTGCTGGGCCACCAGGGCGATGACCCCCGCGCCGGCGAGGGAACCGGCCCTCCTGGCCACCCCGTCGGGGAAGCTGAAGGTCGGCCTGAGCCGGACCCCGGCCCGCACGGCAGGCACGAGCAGCGGCAGGCTCAGCACGACCACGCCGAGGGTCGTGCCGCCTGCCAGCACCCAGGTCGCCCCGGCGGAGATGTCGGCCGGGGTGGTCCGGGGGTCGGCGGCGAGCCGGTAGCCGAGGTAGGCGCCGATGACGACAAGGCTGGACAGCAGGGGTGCGAGGGCTGCCGCGAGGAACCTGCGGTGCGCCTGGAGCACGCCGGCGAGCACGACCCCGACACCGTAGAGCGCCACCTGGGGTGCGAAGACCAGCAGCATCGTGGTGCCGAGGTCGGCGGCGCCGGGCACCATCGTGTGCCCGAGCAGCGCGTCACTCAGCCACGGCGCCGACAGCGCCAGCAGCACCGAGAGGGGCACCAGCACCGCGACGGCCCACGTGAGGAGGGCCGAGGCGGTCCGGTCGGCGTCCTCCCGACGCCCGGCGCCGAGCTGGCCGGCGATCAGCGGCACGGCCACGGCGGCGAGGGCGCCACCGGCGGCGACCTCGTAGACGACGTTGGGGAGCATGTTGACGGTTTGGTAGGTGTCACCCACCCCGCCCGCGCCGACGGTGCGCGAGAAGACGATGGTGCGTCCGAAGCCCGCCAGCCGGGCCAGGAGGGTCACGACCGCGATGACGGCCGCGGCCTTGGCGACCGAGGTGCCGACCGTCCTCGCCGTCATCGACGACCCTGCATCATCGACGACCCTGCATCATCGACGACCCAGCGCGTCGATCTCGCGCAGCCCGGGCGTGGACTCGATGACCTGGGTGAACGAGACCTTCTCCGAGGCCAGGGTCAGGGCCGTCAGCGCCGCGAGCGCGACCCACCGGCCACGGCGACCGGTGCGTTGCACCAGCGCCGCACCGAGCAGGGCACCCGCGCTGTTGGCACCGGTGTCGCCGAGCATGGCCTCCCCCGCCAGGTCGGGACCGAGGAGCCCGGCGGCGGCACCGGCGGCAGCACCGGCGGCAGCGCCGGCGGCAGCCGCAGCTCGTGGGGTGGTGGCCGTCAGCACCCCGAGCGCGATGGTCGCCTTGAGCGCCCGACCGGGGCGCAGGTCGAGCAGGTTGAGCAGGTTGGCCGAGCCGGCGATGACCGCACCACCGACCAACGTGTCCAGGGCGCCCGGTATGCCGCCGGGCCGGGTCTCGCGACCGCGTGCCCCGCGGTCGACGAGGGCCGCGGAGACCAGCCCGGTCACCCCGAGGCCGAGGATCTTGACCGCCCCCGTGGTGACCTCGCCGCGCGCGAGCGCCCCGAGGTGGCCCTTGAGCCCCTTGCTGCTCGAGTCCCCCCTGAGGTCGTCCAGGGCACCGAGTGCCGCCGACGAGCCAGCCGCGAGGGCGGGGCCGGGCCCGGCGCCCAACAGGGCTGCCGCACCGGCCGCCCCGACGGCATACGCGGGTCCCTCGAGGAGGGTGACCGTGCGACCCGCGTGGTTGGTGCGGTCCCAGGTCTGGGCCCCGCCCGGGGGGCGGGCACGCAACAGGCGCAGGGCGGAGGCGGCGAGCGCCCCGGCGACGGCGCCGGACACGAGTGCGCGCACGAGCCCTACTTGGTCGCCAGCTGGGGGAAGGCCGCCGTCGCGTCGGACGCGAGACCGTACTGCCCGGACTTGCCGGCCTCCTGCTCGAGCAGTCCGAAGACGAGGCTGGCCTGACCCATGGGCAGGTCGGCGTTGTCGACCGTGGACAGCACCTTGGACTGGTCGCCGTTCTCACGCGAGGTGGTGACGACCGAGGTGGTGTCGGTGGCCGCGGGCTTCAGCGTGGGGGCCACCAGCACGGCGCCGGCGCCGGCTTCGTCGAACGCTCCTGCGAGGTGGCTCAGCCCGGCGGCCCGCTCCTCGCGTGCGGCCGCGTCCGACCCGGTCACCGGTCCGGCCACGATGACGGCGATCGAGGCGACCTTGACGGTGTCGGGGGTGTAGCGGATCAGGTCACCGGTGCGCAGCGCCTCGAGTGCCGAGGCCGCTCCCGCAGCAGCGGACCCGGCCTTCGCGAGCACCGACCGGGCGAGCACCGCATCGACGACGTCGGAGCCGGACTGGTCGATGGGCACGCCGACCTGGCTGGCCAGCTGCTGACCGAGGGTGGCGCGGAAGGCTGCCTTGTCGGGGTCGACCCAGTTGTCCTGCACCGAGATCGTCGACCCCACGACCGCACCGGCCGAGGCCAACGTGCTCTGCGTCGACTTCACGAGGTTGGCATCGGCACCCGGCAGGACCACCAGGGTCACCGTGGTGTCCTTGAGCCGCTCGGCGAGCAGGCTGCGGTTGCTGGCCGTGGTGAACTCGTCGCGCGCCTTGGTGCCCTTCTCGGCCGAGTCGAGCTCGCCGCGCAGGGACGCCTTGTCGGCGCGCAGGTTCTTCACCTCGGAGGTGAGCGTGTTGCCGATGTCCTCCTTGAGTGGACCGGCACCGAGCACGATCCCCACAGCGAGGGCCATGAAGATCGAGACGATGGAGACGAGGTGGTATCGGAAGTCGATCACGTGACAATTCCTACGACGAAGGACCAGAGGTCGTCCCACCGGGCGCCGAGCACCTGGAGGAGCGCACGCCCGCCGGTGGTGGACCAGAGCGCTGCGAACAGCGCACTGAGCCCGACCAGCAGCATGAGCGTCAGGGCGAGGTTGGAGATGCGGGAGCGGTAGAGCCGGCTGACGCCCTTGGCGTCGATGAGCTTGCCACCCACGCGCAGCCGGGTCAGGAAGGTGCTGGCCATGCCGCTACGACCCTTGTCGAGGAACTCGACCAGGGTGGCGTGGGTGCCCACGGCCACGATCAGCTCGGCGCCCTTGTCGTCGGCCAGCAACATGGCGACGTCCTCGCTCGTGCCGGTGGCCGGGAAGACGACCGGCTCGACGCCCAGCCGGTGCACGCGCTCCAGCCCGGGGGCGTTGCCGTCACGGTAGGCGTGCACGACGATCTCGGCACCACAGCGCAGGGTCGCGTCGGACACCGAGTCCATGTCACCCACGACCATGTCGGGCTTGAGGCCGACCTCGAGGAGGGCATCGGCGCCGCCGTCGACCCCGATCAGGACCGGGCGGTACTCGCGGATGTAGCTGCGCAGCATGCGCAGGTCTTCCTTGTAGTGGTAGCCGCGCACGACGATCAGGGCGTGCCGCCCGTCGATCTTGGTGGTGATGTCGGGGACGCCGACGCCGTCGAGCAACAGGTCGCGCTCGCGTCGCAGGTACTCCATGGTGTTGGCGGCGAACGCCTCGAGCTGCACGGCGAGCCCGGCCCTCGCCTCCGTCATCGCGGACTGCACCAGCTCGTGGTCGAAGGCCTGGCCCTTGGCGACGACCTCCTCGCCCACCCAGATCTCGTCGCCGTCGACACGGACCAGCTGACCCTCGCTGAGGTCGTGCATGACGTCCTTGCCGACGTTGTCGATCAGCGGCACGCCGGCGTCGACGAGGATCTCCGGACCGAGGTTGGGGTAGCGACCCGAGATCGAGGGCGCGGCGTTGATGACGGCGGCCGGCCGGCAGGCGAGCAGCGCCTCGGCGCTCACCTTGTCGATGTCCTGGTGGTCGATGACCGCGATCTCACCGGGCTTGAGCCGCTTGGTGAGGTTCTTGGTGCGGGCGTCGACGCGCACCAGACCGCGCACCCCCGGGGTCTCGGGGTCGCGGGCACGGTGGCGGCTGAACTTCACAGGCATCCTGACCATCCTCCCACGGGGCATCGGGTATGCCGCACGGCCCACGCGGGCGCGCGGCCGCGACCTGTGTCACGGTTCGCGAGGGGCGGACGTCAGTCTGGGTGGCCGGTCCGGACCCGCCCCCGTCAGGCGCGGACGGCGGTCGCGCGTCGGGCGACGGTCTCCTCGACGAGCTCTCGGGCGTGGTCGAGGGCGGTGCCGGTGTCGACCCCGGCCATCATGCGGGCGAGCTCGCGCAGCCGGTCCTCGCCGTCGACGGCGTGCACGCCACTGGAGGTGATGTGTCCGTCGCTGGCCTTGCGGACGACGAGGTGGCGGTCGGCATAGGCCGCGACCTGGGGCAGGTGGGTGACCACGACGACCTGGGCGTGCTGGGCCAGCGCCGCCAGCCGCGCACCGACATCGAGCGCCGCGGCACCGCCGACCCCGGCATCGACCTCGTCGAAGACGAACGTGGGGACGTCGGTGCCCCCGGCTGCTCCGGTGACGACCTCAAGGGCCAGCATGACCCGCGAGAGCTCACCACCGGACGCCGCCTTGGCCACCGTGCGGGCGGGGCTGCCGGGGTTGGCGGCGAGCAGGATCTCGACGTCGTCGCCGCCGTGCCGGGCGAGGCCGGACGGGCGTGCGGTGACCGCGACGTCGACCGTGGCCTGGCCCATCGCCAGGTGCGCGAGCTCACCGGTCACGGCGGTGGCGAGCCGCTTGGCTGCCGCGCGTCGGGCCTTGCCGAGCGCCTGTGCCGTGGCGGTGCGTTCGCGGTCGAGCCGAGCCACCTCCGGCTCGAGCGCCTCGATGCGGCTGTCGGAGCTCAGGAGGGCGTCGAGCCGCTGGGCCGAGGTCTTCCCCCAGGCCAGCACGTCGTCGATGGTCTCGCCGTACTTGCGGGTCAGGGCGGTGAGGTCGGCCCGTCGCTGCTGGACCCAGGCCATCCGGGCCGGGTCGACCTCGATGTCGGACAGGTAGCTGCTCAGGTCGGCGGCGAGATCTGCGGCCAGGTAGCCGAGGTCCGCGAGCCGACGGTCCAGCTCGCGCAGGACGGGGTCGTGGTCGACCTCCCCCGCCAGCGCCTGACGCGCCGAGGCGATCAGCTCGACGACGCTGGGGGCCGGCTCCGCGGCATACTCGTGCGCTCCAGCGAGGTGGTCGTGGGCCAGGGACGCGGCACCGCGAAGCCCCTCGGCGTGACCGAGCCGCTCGTCCTCCACCCGGAGCTCAGCGTCCTCCCCCGACTGGGGGTCCACCTGCTCGAGCTGGTCGAGCCCGTGCTGGAGCACCTCGATCTCGCGAGCGCGGTCACGGGCCTGCTCACGCAGCCGAACGAGCTCGGCGGCCGCGGCCTGGTGGGCGTCGTAGACGTCGGTGTGGGCGAGCAGGGCCTTCTGCAGGGGCGCTCCCCCGAACTGGTCGAGCACGGCACGGTGCTGGTCGCTCTGGCGCAGGCGCCACTGGTCGGCCTGACCGTGCACCGCCACGAGGTGCTCGCCGATCTCGGCCAGCACCCCCACCGGGGCGGACCGTCCCCCGACGTGGGCCCGCGATCGGCCCTCCGCGCTGACCGACCGCACCAGCACCAGCCCGTCGGTGACGTCGGCGCCGGCCTCGGCGGCGCGTTGCGCGGCAGGGTGGTCGCTGGCGACGTCGACCAAGCCCTCGACGACGGCGCTGCCTGCGCCCGATCGCACCAGCCCGGCGTCGGCCCGGGCGCCGAGGAGCAACCCGAGTCCGGTCACCACCATGGTCTTGCCTGCGCCGGTCTCACCCGTGACGACGTTGAGCCCTGGGTGCAGGTCGAGCACGGCGTCGTCGATGACGCCGAGTCCCTGGATCCTCAGTTCGGACAGCACCGGCACAGCCTCTCACGCACGGCCGACCCCCGCGGTCAGGCTGGCGGCGGCGTTGGCGGCGGCGGTGGTGACGGTGCCGCCTGCGCGACGCGGGCGGCGTCCTCGCGGCGCGCCTGACCACGCCACCCGTGGATCGACAGGTCGAACTTCGCCACCAGCCGGTCGGTGAACGGCGACGTGCTGAGCCTGGCCAACCGCACGGGGGTCTGCGAGCGCACCACCTCGATGCGCGCGCCCGGCGGCAGGTCCACGGCTCGTCGTCCGTCGCACCACAGCGCCCCGGCACCCAGGGTGTCGGGCACCACCTCGAGGGCGAGGTGCGAGTTGGGACCGAGGACGAGCGCCCGGGCGAACAGTGCGTGCGCGCTGATGGGGACCAGGAGCAGGGCCTCCACGTCAGGCCAGACCACCGGCCCCCCGGCGGAGAAGGCATAGGCGGTCGACCCGGTGGGGGTGGCCACCACGACCCCGTCGCAGCCCCACGTCGTGAGGGGGCGGCCGTCGATCTCGGCCACGACCTCGAGCATGCGTTCGCGGTTGGCCTTCTCGACGGTGACCTCGTTGAGGGCCCAGCTCGTGTAGACGGGGTCGCCGTTGACGTTCGCCCTCACCTCGAGGGTCATCCGCTCCTCGACCACGTAGGACTTGGCGACGATGTGCTCGACCGTGGCGTCGATGTCCTCACGCTCGGCCTCGGCGAGGAAGCCCACGTGGCCCAGGTTCACGCCCAGCAGCGGGGCACCGGTGCCCCGGGACACCTCGGCGCCGCGCAGGATCGTGCCGTCGCCGCCGAGCACGCAGACCAGCTCGCACCCCTCGGCGGCAGCCTCACCGTCGTCGACGAGGGTGACTCCGGGGTGCTGGGCCAGGTTGACGGCGGTGGCCTCGTCGCGCTGGACGACCACGTCGATGCCTGCCTTGTGCAGGCGCTCGACGACGGCCGTGGCGACGTCGTGCGCCTCCTGGCGGCGCGGGTGGGCCACGAGCAGGATCCGGCGCCCCGGCGCGGTGCGGCCCGAGCCGGTGCTCCCTGAACTCACCTTGTGCTCCCCACGGTCTGGTGTCCCTTCGAGGTCAGTCATGGCTGGGTCACGTCGTCGGCGGCCCTCACCAGAGCCTCCCATCCCATCGACTCGTCGTCGCGGGGGGTCAGCCACAGGAGGTACTCGGCGTTGCCCTCGCCCCCCTCGATCGGGCTGCGGGCCAGGGCCCGGGGGTGCAGCCCGGCGGCCACCGCCGCGCGGGCGACCTCGGTGACCGCCCACGCACGGTCGCCCTGGGCCCTGACGATGCCGCCCTTGCCGAGCCGGGTGCGGCCGACCTCGAACTGGGGTTTGACCAGCACCACGGCGTCACCCTCGTCGGCCAGCAGGCCCCGGAACGTCTCGAGCACCAGGGTCAGCGAGATGAAGCTCAGGTCGGCGACGAGCAGGTCCACCACTCCCCCGATGTCGCCCGCCGTGAGGTCGCGCACCGTGGTCCGGGACCGGTCGGTGACCCGGGGGTCGTCGGCCAGCGCCGCGACCAGCTGACCGTGCCCCACGTCGAGGGCGATGACGTGCGCCGCGCCCCGGTGGAGCAGCACCTGGGTGAACCCACCGGTCGAGGCGCCCACGTCGAGACAGCGCCGCCCCGAGACCTCCAGTCCCTGCGGCCCGAAGGTCTCCAGCGCCCCCAACAGCTTGTATGCCGCGCGGCTCACCCACCGCGGGCCCTCCTCGCGCACCTCGATGTGCTGGCCGGCGGTGACGGGGATCGACGGCTTCGCCGCCGGTGTGCCGTCGACGCTGACGTCGCCGGAGTCGACGAGGGTGCGGGCGTGCCCCCTCGAGCGGGCCAGGCCGCGCCGGACCAGCTCGAGGTCCAGCCGAACCGAGCCGCTCACTCGCCGCCGAGGTCGGACAGCCGCGCTTGCAGGGTCTGGTGCACGCGCTGACCCGCGTCGATCTGGGCGTCGAGGTCGTCCGCGGGGGCCTCCTGGAGGTCCTGCAGGGCCGAGTCGATGACGATGTCGCCAGTCGCGTGGTCACCCAGCCCCGTGCCGAGCGACTCAGCCCGGTCGGTGGGGTTCTCGTGCTGGGAGGCGTGCGCCACGGCGGCGCCGAGACCCTGGTTCCGCTCGGGTGGCGTCAAGGTCTCGGCCTCGGAGCTGTCGGTCTGCTGCTCGTCGTTCACTCTGCGGCCTTCGTGGCGGTGGTCTTCGTGGCGGTGGTCTTCGTGGCGGTGGTCCCGGTCGCCGCCGCCGTCGTCGCCGGGACAGTCTTCTTGGCGGGCGCAGCCTTCTTCGCCGTCGCCTTCCTGGCCGGCGCAGCCTTCTTCACGGGCGCAGCCTTCTTCGCCGTCGCCTTCCTGGCCGGCGCAGCCTTCTTCACGGGCGCAGTCGGCGGGGCCGACGGTCGCGCAGCGGTGGACACCGCTCCCGAGCCGACGACGGTCCGGGCGATCGGGCTGCGAGAGGCGCCCGCGACGGCGGAGGCGCCGGTGGCCACGAGGAGCGCCCGCAGCTCGGCGATCTCCTTCGTGACGGCGGTCAGCGCGGTCCGGGCGGCGTCGACGTCCGCGACGCGCGCGACGTCGGCCTTCTTGAGCGCTGACTCGACCTCACTCTGGATGAGGCTGAGGAGATTGGCCCGGTTGGCCCTGGCTGCCTCGAGGAGCTGGTCGGCGAGCGTCGAGGCCTGCACCGCACGCCGCGTCACCTCGTCCGCGCCGGGGAGGGCCAGCAGGCCCTGCGCCGCGTCCATCGCCCTCGCCTTGGTCATCTCGCCCAGGCCGCTGGCCAGCTGGACATAGCTGCGCACGGATTCGAAAGCCACGGTTGGTCCTCCTCGATGAAGCGGCGGGGTTCGCTCGCGCCCCTCACGCTACTGCCAAGCGTCGATCTCGGGAACGAGTCGGCGCACGGCGTCGTCGTCCAGGTCACCGAGGTCGAGGGCCTCGTGGAGGCATGCCACCCCGGCGCGGGCCGCCTCGATGGCACTGCCCTTCGACGCCACCTCCCAGCGACCGTCGACGACCCGCCGGCGGTCGTCGCCGCAGACCCACCACGAGTAGTCGGTCTCGGCAGGGACGTAGGGGGCCGACAGCGACCGGAGGTCCTCGAGCAGGTACGTGGGTCGCATGGCCGCAGGGGCGGACGCCAATGTCGTCACGGAGTCGATGCCGGTGAGCACCAGCGCCGAGTCCATGCCGGCCGCGACGGCCCCAGCGATGTCGGTGTCGAGCCGGTCCCCCACGGCCAGCACCCGCGCCGGCTGCGCATCGAGCCGCGTCGCGCAGAGCTGGTAGAGGGGTGCGTAGGGCTTCCCGACCACCCGCGGCTCCTGCCCGGTCGCCCGCTGCACCGCGGCCACCAGCATGCCGTTCCCCGGCGCCGTGCCCCGGTGGGTGGGCAAGGTCGCGTCCGTGTTGGTGGCCACCCAGACCGCGCCGGCTGCGACGGCGTAGGCCGCCTCGGTCAGGTCTGCTGCCGTGACGGACAGGCCGTAGCCCTGGAGCACCCCGGCCACCTGATGGTCGGGGGCCTCGCGGGTCTGCTCGGGCGTGGCGACCTCGAATCCCTGGTGCTGCAACGCCTCCCGCACGCCGATGCCGCCGATCGCGAGGATCCTCGAGCCCGCAGGCACCAGGTCCTTGAGGACGGCGGCCCCCGCCTGCGAGCTCGTGGCGACGTCGCGAGCCCGCACGTGCAGCCCGAGGTCGGTCAGGTGCCCGGCGACCTCGTCGGGTGGGCGTGAGGCGTTGTTCGTGGCGTAGACGATCGGCACGGTCAGCGCCGAGAGCGCCGAGACGGCGTGATCCACGGCGTCCGGGCCCCGGTAGACCACGCCGTCGAGGTCGCAGACGACCGCGGCATACCGGTCCACCAGGGGGGGCCCGCTAGCGGGCATCGCCACCGAGCTCGCTGGTCCTCGCGGGGGCGGCGTCAGCCACGTCGTCGTCCTCTTCGCCATCGAGCAGGTCGGTGAGGACCACGCCGTCCAGCTCGGCCAACCGCTCCGCTGCGTCGGTCTCCAGCTCGTCGTCCGCGTCGGCGGCGCGCGCGAACCAGTCGCGGGCGTCGTCGTCGCGTCCGACGGTGAGCAGGGCCTCGGCGTAGGCGTAGGACAACCGGGCCGACCAGGGCTTGCGGGCCGAACCCTTGAGCTGTGGGATCTGCAAGGCCTGCAGGGAGGCCTCGAACTGGCCCAGGTCACGGCGGATCCCGGAGATGACGATGGCCAGCTCGACGCGGTCCTCGACCGCGAGGGTCTTGGCCTCCGGCGACATCGCGAGCTCGAGCGCTCGCTCCTGACGGCCCAGCCCGCGCTCACAGTCGACCATCAGCGCCAGCAGGTGCGAGGACCCGCTGAGCCGGCGGGCGGTGCGGAACTCGCTGAGTGCCCTCGCCCACTCACCCTTGCGGTAGGCCACCAGCCCCAGGGCCTCGCGCGCCGCGGGCACGCGACCCGCGCGGCGGACGGCCGTCTCGGCATGCGCCTCGGCACCCTCGAGGTCCTCGACCTCGAGCAGGGCCGCGACCATGACCAGGTGCTGGGCCACTCCCTCGGCGTTCTCCTTGCTGAGGGTGCGCAGCTGCTGGTGCACCGAGCGGTCGAGCTCCTTGCCGGTCACGCCCTCGGCGATCCGCGGTTCCGGGAGCTTCGGCTTCTTCGGCGCCAGACGGGGACCGGTGGTCCTGGCGTCGCCGGCGCCACCGGGCCCGCCGTCCCGCCGGTCGCGGCGGCCTGCGCCGCCGCGCTCGGGTCGACCACCAGAGCCACCGCGTCCGCCCCGGGCGGGGCCGTCGCCGCGACTGCTCGCCCCGCCGTCCCGACGAGGCCCCGAGGAGCGTCCGCCGCCTGCGCCGGGAGGACGACCACCGCCTGATGAGGGTCGACGGTTCTGGCCACCTCGGCCTGGCTGGTTCTCGGACACGTGTGCTCCTCGCTGTGCAGTAATCATGGGCAGTCTACGGACTGTGGCCGGGCCGGGACACCGAGGTCCGCGCGGGCGGACAAACCCGGGAAATGCCAAAAGGGCCACCCCGATGGGATGGCCCTTTTGAAAGTATGTCCGGCTGCGTCCTACTCTCCCACACCGTCACCAGTGCAGTACCATCGGCGCTGAAGGGCTTAGCTTCCGGGTTCGGAATGGAGCCGGGCGTTTCCCCTTCGCTATGACAGCCGAAACTCTATGGAGATATCAATCAGTGGTTCTCAGTCCCGACCGTATCTCGGGAACTGCACAGTGGACGCGTAGCACCTGCTTATTGAAAAGCATTGTGTAATCAAGTTATCGGCTTATTAGTACCAGTCAGCTACATGCATTACTGCACTTCCACGTCTGGCCTATCAACCCAGTAGTCTAGCTGGGAGCCTCTCGGACCGAAGTCCATGGAAACCTCATCTTGAAGCACGCTTCCCGCTTAGATGCTTTCAGCGGTTATCGTTTCCGAACGTAGCTAATCAGCCGTGCTCTTGGCAGAACAACTGACACACCAGAGGTTCGTCCATCCCGGTCCTCTCGTACTAGGGATAGCCCTTCTCAAGTTTCCTACGCGCACAGCGGATAGGGACCGAACTGTCTCACGACGTTCTAAACCCAGCTCGCGTACCGCTTTAATGGGCGAACAGCCCAACCCTTGGGACCTACTCCAGCCCCAGGATGCGACGAGCCGACATCGAGGTGCCAAACCATGCCGTCGATATGGACTCTTGGGCAAGATCAGCCTGTTATCCCCGGGGTACCTTTTATCCGTTGAGCGACGGCGCTTCCACAAGCCACCGCCGGATCACTAGTCCCGACTTTCGTCCCTGCTCGACATGCCTGTCTCACAGTCAAGCTCCCTTGTGCACTTACACTCAAAACCTGATTGCCAACCAGGCTGAGGGAACCTTTGGGCGCCTCCGTTACCTTTTAGGAGGCAACCGCCCCAGTTAAACTACCCACCAGGCACTGTCCCTGATCCGGATCACGGACCGAGGTTAGATATCCAGAACGACCAGAGTGGTATTTCAACGTTGACTCCACCGACACTGGCGTGCCGGCTTCAAAGTCTCCCACCTATCCTACACAAGCCGTACCGAACACCAATACCAAGCTGTAGTAAAGGTCCCGGGGTCTTTCCGTCCTGCTGCGCGTAACGAGCATCTTTACTCGTAGTGCAATTTCGCCGAGTTCATGGTTGAGACAGTGGAGAAGTCGTTACGCCATTCGTGCAGGTCGGAACTTACCCGACAAGGAATTTCGCTACCTTAGGATGGTTATAGTTACCACCGCCGTTTACTGGGGCTTAAATTCTCAGCTTCGCTCCGAAGAACTAACCGGTCCTCTTAACCTTCCAGCACCGGGCAGGCGTCAGTCCGTATACATCGTCTTGCGACTTCGCACGGACCTGTGTTTTTAGTAAACAGTCGCTTCTCCCTGGTCTCTGCGGCCGATCACGCTCGGGCAGCAAGTGCCGTCACGATCAGGGCCCCCCTTCTCCCGAAGTTACGGGGGTATTTTGCCGAATTCCTTAACCATGATTCWCTCGATCGCCTTGGTATTCTCTACCTRAYCACCTGWGTCGGTTTGGGGTACGGGCGGCTYGAACCTCGCTAGAAGATTTTCTAGGCAGCATAGGATCACCCTCTTCCCGCATACGCGGTCACTATCAGGTCTCAGGATATGTGTGAGGCGGATTTGCCTACCTCACTCCCTACACCCTTGGACGTGGACTACCATCGCCACGCGGAGGCTACCTTCCTGCGTCTCTCCATTGCTTGACTAGTACTAGATCGGGTCGCGCGCTCCACTCGAGTCAGTCCGAAGACGTCATCGAGCTTCAGGCGCTTAGCATCACTAGGTTCGTCATGGGCGGTTCTTCGCCGGTTCCGGAATATCAACCGGATGTCCATCGACTACGCCTGTCGGCCTCGCCTTAGGTCCCGACTTACCCAGGGCAGATTAGCTTGACCCTGGAACCCTTGGTTATTCGGCGGACGGGTTTCTCGCCCGTCATTCGCTACTCATGCCTGCATTCTCACTCGTGTGGCCTCCACGGCTGGATCACTCCGCCGCTTCCCTGGCCACACGACGCTCCCCTACCCATCAACACGCTTGGACCGTGGATCCTCAGATGTCACGGCCGGGCAATGTGTCAATGCCACAGCTTCGGTGGTGTGCTTGAGCCCCGCTACATTGTCGGCGCGGAATCACTTGACCAGTGAGCTATTACGCACTCTTTAAAGGGTGGCTGCTTCTAAGCCAACCTCCTGGTTGTCAATGCAACTCCACATCCTTTCCCACTTAGCACACGCTTAGGGACCTTAGATGGTGGTCTGGGCTGTTTCCCTCTCGACTACGGAGCTTATCCCCCGCAGTCTCACTGCCACGCTCTCACTTACCGGCATTCGGAGTTTGGCTAACGTCAGTAACCTGGTGAGGCCCATTAGCTATCCAGTAGCTCTACCTCCGGTAAGAAACACGTGACGCTGCACCTAAATGCATTTCGGGGAGAACCAGCTATCACGGAGTTTGATTGGCCTTTCACCCCTACCCACAGCTCATCCCCTCAGTTTTCAACCTAAGTGGGTTCGGTCCTCCACGACGTCTTACCGTCGCTTCAACCTGGCCATGGGTAGATCACTCCGCTTCGGGTCTAGACCCAGCGACTAAATCGCCCTATTCGGACTCGCTTTCGCTACGGCTTCCCCACACGGGTTAACCTCGCCACTGAGCACTAACTCGCAGGCTCATTCTTCAAAAGGCACGCTGTCACCCCACAAGGAGGCTCCAACGGATTGTAGGCAAACGGTTTCAGGATCTATTTCACTCCCCTCCCGGGGTACTTTTCACCTTTCCCTCACGGTACTTGTCCGCTATCGGTCACCAGGGAATATTTAGGCTTAGCGGGTGGTCCCKCCAGATTCACACGGGATTTCTCGGGCCCCGTGCTACTTGGGATACTTCTCTGGAGTTCGCGTCATTTCGTCTACGGGGGTCGCACCCTCTGTGCCGGGCCTTTCAATGCCCTTCGACTATAACGCGAATTTTTGACTCCATGTCAGGATGTCAGTCCTGACCGAAAAGTCCCACGACCCCGACCATGCAACGCCTGACAGCTATCACACATGATCGGTTTAGCCTCTTCCGCTTTCGCTCGCCACTACTCACGGAATCGCGGTTGCTTTCTCTTCCTGTGGGTACTGAGATGTTTCACTTCCCCACGTTCCCTCTACCCGCCCTATGTGTTCAGGCGGGAGTGACTGGACTTGCCTCCAGCCGGGTTTCCCCATTCGGAAATCCTCGGATCACAGTCTGGTTATCGACTCCCCGAGGCTTATCGCAGATTCCTACGTCCTTCTTCGGTTCCTGGTGCCAAGGCATCCACCGTTTGCCCTTATAAACTTGAGTTTACAAAGATGCTCGCGTCCACTGTGT
>NZ_JBFUCW010000015.1:0-125869 GCF_056405035.1 Pedococcus sp. P2_A3
GCGGTACGCCTCCATGCGTTTCCTGACGGCCCGACCACGATGAAGCCGTCCACCGGCAGTCCTGACGAGCCTGCGAAGAACTGCGTCAAGTTGTGGGCGTACGCCGATCCCCAAGGTGGTTCGTTCCCGTACAACGGCGCTAGCACCAACCCCAGACCGCGCTTGGCTGCTTGGACCGCGGTCGCTAGTGCCAGGGATTCGCTGCCGACTCCGTGACCGGGGATGACCAGGCAAAGAGTGTCGTGCCTTCCCGTCCGCAGCGCCCTGGCACTGACACTTGTTCGGTAGCCGATGCCTTCCGCAACGGCTCGGACGCGTTCTCGGGTTGCTTGCTTGACGGTGGGGTGGTCACGCATGGCCCGGCTCACCGTTGCAATGGACAGGTTCGCTTCCCGAGCTAGGTCCACCAGCGTGGCAGGCCGCGCCCTCTCACCCGTAGACACTTGGTGTCCCCCGCCGCCTCATGTTCGGGTCCGAGCACGAGCGTTCCTCAACGGGCGGTTGGCGCTCTTGCCCGTCACGTTGTCGGTCGCCATGAGTGCGTCTCTTCGAAGGTAGTCGGGTCGCTGTTTGTGCTGACCAGGAAGGACTTGGTGCCGAAGTCGATCACGGCCTCGACATGGTGACTTTCCTTGGTCCAGGTGAAAGTCAAAGCGCAACCACTCATCGAGGCGGCGAAAGTTCCCTCGAAGGCTGGATGCTGCGATCGCCATCCAATGGCGGCCAGCTGCCGACGGACTACCCGTTGCGACACCGACTCCTCCAGAGCAGCCATGTCAAAGTGCGCCCGGTTGATGTCTCGCCCCACCCCGGTGGCCCGAAGGAGGGTTACGTCATTGACCCCACACAGCAGACCGACGTAGTAGACCTGCGGGATCCCGGGTAGGAGCAACTGCACCAGACGGGCGATCATCAGGGCGTTCTCGTCGCGCCCCAACGCGTCGAAGTAGGTGCAGTTGATTTGGTATAGGTCGAGATTGGAGGCGGCTGCTCCCGTCGCGAGTCGGCTAGTGTCGCCGCTCGCTGTGTGGATGGCCTCGACGAGACGATCGAGCTCGTCACTTTCTAGCAGTCCCGGGAGGGGTGGTTCGGATGTGCTTGGCCCCACGTCCACGATCCCGATGCCGTCGTGAGTGTCGAGCACGTTGATGGCGTTGGCGGGACGAACCTGGATCCACCGGTATAGGGCAGCCGGGTCGCCGGTATGCAACGCGTGCAGGACCAGCGGCGGAAGCGCAAAGTCGTACACGTAATCAACTGAACGAGCTAGCTCGATCTGCAACTGGTGGTGGCCGTGGACCTCAAGGAGCACCTGCGCGTTGCGGCTATGGGCGTAATCGCTGATCCGCTGTACGACCGCCGATGATTCCTCAGTCATGAAGCAGTCGGTTCCCGCCATCTTGCCGGTGTAACCGACGGCGTCGAGACGCAGCATGGTGACACCTGCAGCAGTCATAGTGTCGATGACGCTCGTCAGGTAGTCCCAGAACTGGGCTGACCGAACGTTGAGGTCTACCTGATCCGAACTGAATGTCGTCCATATCAAGCGTCGTTCGCCGCCGATAGTCATAGTCGTAAACGGCAGCCCAGGTCGGGGTCGGTAGATTTTGACGAGATCCGCTTCTGTGGCGCCGTTCGGAAATATGGATGACATTGTTAGGAACAGTGGGGCGATCTCAGAGCTTCGACCTTCCGACACGAACTGTCGAAACCGATCGGAACGCGTCGACACGTGATTGACGATCAGGTCAACCATCAGGCGCCGAGTCTGGGCAATCTCAGCGAGGTCTCGCCAACCGCCGAGACGCGGGTCTACTACGGCGTGGTCCTCAGGGTCGAAGCCCGCGTCTACCCCGTCGAATGGACGGAAGAACGGCAGAATGTGTACACCGTCGAAAACGTCGCGAAACTGGTTGGCTAGTACCTCTCCGAGTTTGGACAGGCTGCCACCCAAACGGTCTGCGTATGCGATGAGTTGCGGCCCGTTCGGATTGAAAGCGCGCTGAACAGGCGAGGCATCACCTTGGGCGTTCCGTGCGGTCGCGGTGTCGACGGTCGACAATGCTTGCCCTCCTGTTGGTTGGGAAATCGCGTGGCAGGACGTGCCCGCGGGCGCGTGATCGGCTTAGGCCCGGGCGCCGTGGTCCATCCGGCGACTCGTCACGTGTGCCATGACACTGAGAGCCGTCCCTGCGCTCGGCGCCCACGATTCAGCCACGACCACGTGGGCCTTTGGTACTGGCATTTTGGTGGTGTCCGGCTGTGGCACGACGGCAGCCTCATCGACGGCCTGGTGCTCCACAACGGCACTTTCCAGCTCGAACGGTGGCGCCTTGCGGGTGCAGGTGTCAGTTCGTACTGACGACAGGTTCCTGGTTCGCAGCCAGTAGTGCGGCGATGACCTCGTCGCGCCAGATCCGAGCCGCGGGCAGGATCTTTGTCAGGCCGGGGCTTACGTGAATTTGCCCAAGTTGCAGGAAGAACGTGACCGGCACCCCGGCTTCGTGAAGGCGCTTGGCGTAGGCATCTCCATCGTCTGCGACGGGGTCGTACTCGGCCGAGACGATGTAGGCCGGGGGCAGTCCGGAGAGGTCGGGGGCTAGAAGCGGAGATGCGTAGGGGTGCTTGGCGTCTTCGGCAGTGGTCAGGTAGAACTCGACCACCCGCTCGATGGTATTTGCAGTCAACCCGTAGCCCGTGCCATTGCGTTGCATCGACGGGGCCGACATCGTGAGGTCGAGGGCAGGAACTTCCAGGACCTGGAAGCTGATTCGCGGCCCGCCTTCGTCGCGCACCTTGAGAGTCAGGGCTGCCGCGAGGTTGGCTCCGGCAGAGCCCCCTCCGACGGTGATGAGGTCACCCCGGAGGTTGAGCTCCTCGACGTGGTCTGCTACCCACCGGAGGGCGGCGTAGCAGTCGTTGAGACCGGTGGGAAACTTGTGCTCGGGCGCCTTGCGGTACTCAACGGCAACGACGACGCAATCGGCGCCCACGGCTCGTTCGGCGCCGAGGATGTCGATGAACTTGTGCTTGATGGATCCGCCGATCCAGCCTCCGCCGTGAATGTAAAGGTGCACAGGATGTGGGCCCACGGTCGGCGGCGTGAAGATGTGTAGGTCGATGGAACCGCCGTCGACCGGAATCTGTACCACACGGCGCTGGGCACCTTCAGGGGCGGGTTCGCAGAGTTGGTCGGTGAGGGCGTCCGCTGCATCGGCTTCTTGTCTGCGAAATTCGTCGAAGTCGTCAATGGCGTCAGGAACGGGCGGCAGGTTGGCCAGGAGCGGCTGGAGGATTGGGTCGACAGGCATGGTGTTTCCTTCTCTGTGAGTGTCGTTACAGGCAGGCGCGGAGGGCCAGGCAGAGCGACTCAGCGCGGTCGTCGGGGACGCCTCCTGGACGAATGGTCTGGTACCCGAACCCAACTTCATGCTCAAGGTGGGCGAAGCCGAGTTGCCCACCCGCACCGTCGTGACCGAAGCTCCCTGGGCCTAGCATTTCGCGGCGGGGAGAGTTGATCATGAAGCCCGTGGCCCAGCGGTTACCGTCCGCGGGACCTAGGTATGGGACACCCGACGATTGCTGCTTGCGGGCGTCTCGGATCACATCTGCCGTCAGCAAACGGATCCCGTCCACGTTGCCGACGGTGGCGGCGTAGAAGCGTGCGAGATTGCGCGCGTTCGTGACCAGGTTCGCCGCAGGGCTTTCGTGGCTAAGGAAGTCGCTGGAGTTCGCGGTCCGGAAGAGGTCCAAACCGTCGAGCGCCCCGCTCATCCCCATGACGCGGGCGATCAGTGGAAGGTCGGACGCTGCTGCAGCGAGCGCTGCCGCCGACGTTGCAGGGTCCAAGTCAGGGAGCTGCTCACCGATGGGAGCCAAGTTGGGATCCTGCAAGTCGGCGCCATAGCCCATCTCCAGGCGGAGGGGTGCTGCGACGTGGTCCCGGAGCCAACCCGAGGGACGCTCACCGGTAGCGCGGCGCAAGATTTCGCCAGCCAGGAAGCCCATGGTGACGGCGTGGTAGGCGAATGCGGTACCAGGGGCCCACAGGGGTGCTTGTTTGGCGAGGACTTCGGCTACGGGTGCCCACGCCACCAAATCAGGGACCGTCAGGTCCTGCTCCGGAGCGATGAGACCCGCCTGGTGGGCAAGTACTTGTCGGACGGTGATGGATTCCTTGCCAGCCGCCGCGAACTCGGGCCAGTAGGCCGCCACTGGAGCGTCCAGTTCGAGTCGGCCGAGGTCGGCTGCCATGAGCAATAGGACGGTGAGGATTCCCTTGCTCGCCGAGAATACGACGCTCTTTGTGTCGCGGGTCCACGGTGCTTGGCCCGTTGTGCCAGCCCAGATATCGACCACCGGCTTGCCGGACACGTACACGGTGCAAGCCGCCCCCGTGTCGCCGCGGAGTTTGAAGTTGTCTGCGAAGGCGTCCGCGACCTTCTCGAAGCCGGGTGCGACCTCGCCTTGGATCTGGATATCAGTCATTGACGATCCTTGCTGCCTGGGTGTCGTCGGCCCGACCGTTCGAGTCGTTTGCGTGGATGCTTGTGGTGGGCAGTTCCTCCCGCCACTCGGGGTAGCGGTGACACGCGACCTGTCGTCCGTCCGGAAGAAACTGCAACCTCGGGCGTTCGTTGATGCACTGGTTCACCGCCACGGGGCAGCGCGCGGCGAAGGGACAACCGGTGTGCTGTGCCGCAACCGGGTTCGCGGCTTCAGCCGTGGCATTGGTTGATCGGCGGCGACGCTGTTCCGCGGGGTCGGCGACCGGCACCGCGAGCAGCAAGGCTCGCGTGTATGGGTGAGCGGGCTCGCGGGTGACCAGTGCAGTGGGACCCGACTCCATGACCTGACCGCGATACAGGACGGTGATGTCGTGACACACGTGCCGGACGACGGACATGTTGTGCGAGATGAACAGGTAGGCCAGACCGGTCTTGGCCTGCATGTCGGCCAGCAGGTTGAGGATCTGCGCCTGGACGGAGAGGTCTAGTGCGCTGACCGACTCGTCGCAGATGACCAGTTCGGGCGAAGTCATCAGCGCGCGCGCGATGGAGATTCGTTGCCGCTGGCCTCCCGAGAACTGCCGGGGGAAGCGCTCTGCTGCGTCAGGATCCATCCCCACGTCCTCGAGCAGTTGGGCTGCCCGGCGTCCAATCTCGTTGCGAGAGCCAAGCCCCTGGGCGACCATGGGCTCCGCCAAGCTGCGGCCGATCGTCCACGACGGGTTGAGGGAGCTGTTTGGGTCTTGGAAGACCGCCTGCAGCGAGCGACCAAGCTTTCGTCGCTGCGTCGCTCCGAGCCGGGTGATGTCCCTCCCTGCCAGTGACACGGTTCCGGACTGGATCGGTGCCAGTCCGAGCACTGCGTTCGCCAGTGTCGACTTGCCTGATCCGGACTCGCCGATCAGCCCCATGGTGCGGCCCGGCTGGATACTCAGGCTGACGTCATCCACCGCCCAGAAGAGAGGGTCTCGCCTGCGTCGCTTGAAGCCCACACGGACGTGTTGAACGTCGAGAACGGGGCTGGGTGTGACGGTCATCTGGGTAGCGCTCCTTGCTTGACG
Organism: Pedococcus sp. P2_A3; assembly: GCF_056405035.1. NCBI lineage: Bacteria > Bacillati > Actinomycetota > Actinomycetes > Micrococcales > Intrasporangiaceae > Pedococcus > Pedococcus sp. P2_A3. Next base: position 5,570 of record NZ_JBFUCW010000015.1, read on the forward strand.
AGTTCGTCCACGCGGATGCAACGAGTGACAGAAGCGGTGGGAAGGGCAATCAAGGGGATGGGTCCACCCGTACACGCGTCCGTGGCGAACGAGCACCGGCTAGCGAACCGGCAACCAACGGGCCACGAACCAGGAGGTGGCACACGGCCCGCCAGGGTGGGGAGCCGCGCTCCTTCGAGGGCGAGGCTTGGATCAGCGGCCAGGAGTGCGGCCGTGTAGGGGAAACGCGGCGTCTTGAACAGGACGTTCACGTCGGCCTGCTCGACCACCTCACCGGCGTACATGACGACTCCTCGGTCTGCGATGTCAGCCACGACACCCCAGTCGTGTGTGATGAGCAGCAATGCCATACCGGTCGTGTCGCGCAGCTCGGCCAGGAGCCGCAGAATCTCCGCCTGCACTGTGACATCCAGCGCGGTAGTGGGCTCGTCCGCGATGATCAACTGGGGTCGTCCGGCGAGCGCGATGGCGATGTTGACGCGCTGTGCCATGCCCCCCGAAATTTCATGGGGGTAGGCGGCGAGCACCCGGTCCGGATCGGGGATCTTGACCTGGGAAAGCAGCTCGCGGCTCCGCGCCCGTGCGGCCGCCTTGTTGAGCGTTTCGTGGCAGCGGATGACTTCCCTCAGATGACTGCCGACGGTATGCGTCGGGTCCAGGCTGCCGAGCGCGTCTTGGGCGATGTACGCGATCCCGGTTCCGCGGACCTCACGGTATGCCGTTGCACCACCTGCTTGAAGGTCCACGCCGTTGAAGATGACTTGACCGCCGGTGACGGTGACGCCTGCGGGAAGGAGACCGAGCACGGCCAGAGCGGTCATGCTTTTACCGCAGCCGGACTCACCAACAAGGGCGACCGTCTGGCCCGCCGACACGGAGAATGAGGCGTCGTCAACGAGCACCACTCCGGCGTCGGTCGTGATCTCCAGGCCGCGCACTGCGAAAAGACTCTGAGGGTCGAGCGACAGACCGCCGACGACCTGTCGTGTGCGTTCAGATTGTCTCTTTGGCATGTCGCCGCGGGGTCGGCTCGTTGGGAGCTCGCCGGAGGCTACATCGCGAATCGTGTCGCCCAGGAGACCGAAGGCGAGGACGGTCACGGCAAGGAGAGCCCCCGGAGGAAAAAGCAACCAGGACGTTTGGGTGATGACCTGCGATGCCTCGCCGATCATCCCTCCCCAAGTGGGGTGGTCGCTTGAGCCAAGCAGCCCGAGGAAGCCAAGGGCCGCTTGAACCGCCAAGCTCACGCCGGCGAAGATGGTTGCCTGCGCCAGGATCGGGCCGAGCACGTGTCGTGTCACGTGGGTGGCCATGATTCGCGGCGGTCGTACACCAGCAACCTTCGCGGCAGTGACGAAGAGCTCCTCACGCACGACCAAGGTTGCCCCTCGAACAACCCGAACCAGACCCGGCGCCAGGAGTGCTCCCAAGGCCACCATGGCAGCGGTGGCACTGGATGAGAACACTGCGAGCACGACGAGCACGAGGATGATGGGCGGTACCGCCATGACAAGTTCTGTCACCCGGCTCACGATGGCGTCGAGACGGCCTCCCATGTATCCGGCAAGAATCCCGAACGGCACACCTATGACCAGAAAGACGATCAGGGCGATGGCCGAGTTCTCCAGCGAAGGCATGATCCCGTGCAGCAGCCGACTCAGGACGTCGCGACCGAGCGTGTCAGCACCGAGTAGGTGCTCACCAGACGGGCCGGTGAGAACGACGTTGAGGTCCTGCTTGTCGGGCGCGTACTTCGACAATGCATCAGCGAAGAGCCCGGCCACGACCAGCAGCACCAGGTAGGTGATAGCGAGCCCACCGCGCGGGTTGCGCAGCACTTGCCGGAAGAAGTGCGGTGGGCTTGCTGGGCCACCGCCAGGGAGCGGTTCGGTGGGAACTTCGGTCTGGACGGAAGTGGCGGTCATGTCAGACGGACCCTTGGGTTCAGGTAGCCGTAGGCCACGTCGACGAGAAGATTGACGGCAATGACGATGAGCGTGAAGTACACGACCACCCCCTGAATGAGCGGAAAGTCGTGCGCAGCCGTGGCCTGCACTGCCGTACTTCCAAGTCCAGGTATGGCGAAGATGAACTCGATGGCTACCGTTCCGCTCAGGGCACCCGTGAACATGAGGCCGATGACGGTCAGGATCGGGATAGCCGCGTTCTTGAGGGCGTGCCGATACACGATCGAGCGTTCGGACACCCCTGCTGCGCGCAACGTGCGGGTGAATGGCCGGTTCAGCGCGGTCGCCACGGCGTCGCGGGTCTGCTTGGAGATGACAGCGACGGATGGCACCGCCAGGGTCACCACTGGCAGCACTAGGGACGTCAGCCAGCCTGAGGGGTCATCGCCGAATGGGACGTAACCAGTTGGAGGGAAGATCGTCCACGTCACCGCGAAGGTCAGCACCAGAATCAGAGCGAGCCAGAAGTCTGGCACCGCCAGCCCGAGCACCGACACGGTGTCGACGACCCTGCCGACCAAACCGCCACGTGCCCCGCGGATGCCCAAGGCCACACCGATCAGGGTGGCCAGCAGGGTGGCACCGATGATCAGCGACAGTGAGGCGCCCAGCCGACTGTTGAGCAGCTCGGTGACCGGGGTGCGACTGATCAGGCTTGATCCGAGGTCTCCCTGAATCGCATTGCTCAGCCACCTGAAGTACTGAGTGATCAGGGGCTGGTCGAGGCCGAGTTCCGTCCGGGCCGCGGCCAGTTGCTCCTGCGTCGCATTGGGGCCCAGGAGTGATCGCGCGGCATCACCGGGCAGGAACCCGACGAGCAGGAATGAGACGGCCGAGGCGGCCAAGGCGAGTGGCACGGACCAAGCCAGTCGGCGTGAGATGAGTTGCAGCATTGGGCCGCCTCCAGCCGCTCAAGACCGGCTAGTTCGCGGGCCGGATGTCGGTCAGAAGCGGCACCCCGGAGTTCTGAGGGGTGGCTTCGAGACCGCCGATACCCTTGGCGGTGTAGTAGCTCAGGGGAGCCCCCACCACAGGGATGGTCCACGCCTGGTCCACCAGGCGGGCGTTGATCTGCTTCTGCAGGGCGGGGCCGTCCGCCTCACTGGCCACGAAGTACTTGGCGTAGAGAGCGTCGAGCTCCGGGTCCGAGACGTGAAGCGGGTTGAAGGGTCCAGCCTTGTTGATGAATCCCGCGTACAGGGTGCCCATGTTGGACAGGCCATACGCCATGGCCACGGTCGGGTACTTCCCCGAAACCATGTTTGTGAAATAGTCGTTCGCATCGCCCTTCGTGGTCAGCTTCAGGGTCACGCCCGCCTCCTTGAGCTGCCCCGCGATCGCCTGCGTGACTTTGTCCAGGCCGAACAAGTTGACCGACAGGGTCTCCACAGTGAGACCGTTGGGGTATCCGGCTTCGCTGAGCAGCTGCTTGGCCTTGGCCACGTCGTGGGGATACTTGCTGTTCAAAGCTTCGTCGTATCCGGCCTGACCGGGCAAGGCGTACTGGCTCAGGGCCAACGCTTCATCCCCGTAGAGGGCCTTCGCGATGGCCTTGCGGTCAACGGCGTAGTTGAGCGCCTGACGGACTCGCACGTCGCCCACGGCCTTGCTCACCGACCCGTTGCGGTCCACCAAGTTGAGTCCGGTAAGTGCCTGCGGCGGCGCAATGACGTTCAGCCCGGCGCCCTTGGCAGCCGCGAGGGTGGTCGCATCGCCGAGCGCAGCCTGCACCTGACCAGCGCGCATCGCTTGAACCATCGATGACGGGTTCGGGATGACGCGCACAGTGACCTGCTTCCAGTGCTGCGCCTCCTTGTTCCAGTAGTTCGGGTTCGGCACGAAGACGTAATGGTCGGCGGCCACGGTCTTCTCCGCGTCGAGCATGTACGCACCGGCACCCGCCGTTCCCTTGTCCAAGCTGGCGGGACTCGACACAGCCTTGGGACTGGCGATGAAGCCCACGCCAAAAGCCTGGGCGAATGCGAACGTCAGGCCCGGGTCACTGACCTTGAGCTTGATCTGCAACGTCAGGGGGCCGGTCACGTTCACCGAACCGATGCTGGCAAGAAGGATCGCGGCGGACCCTGTCTTCTGTGAGCGTGCGTAGTCGAGGAAGGTCTTGACCGCTTCGGCGGTGAGCGCTTCCCCGTCGCTGAACTTCACGCCTTCGCGCAAAGTCATGTCGTAGGTCTTGTTTGCCTCACCGACGTAGCCCCACTTCACAGCGAGGCCAGCCGCGAAGGTGCCGTCCGGCTTCATCTGGATCAGCGGGTCATACGCCCACTGAAGAACCGACCCATAGGCGGGGTCGGACGTCGCGGGGTTCAGCGTCGGCGGCGCCGCGATGGTCCCGAAGGTCAGGGATTCACCAACCTTCGACCCGCTGGAGCTCGTGCCCGCCTTGCTATCACCTCCACACGCGGTAACCGCAAGCACCGGCACGATGGCGGCGGCAGCCAGCACTCGCGTGAAACGGAAAGGCATCGAAGCGCTGGGGCCTCGGGGTGTCGTAGCCATGGTGCGATCTCCTTTGATTGCTATACGCGTTTAGCAGAGAATGAGGCACCAGTCGGTTTGACGTCAAGGGTTTGCGCGAAGTTACTGGGGAGTCACGCTCAGATGAGCCCGGGACTACCCACGGACCGGTGACGCGATCGAGCCCCGGGACTGCAGTTCCATGGGAACGAGGTGCGTCCCCTTCTTGGCGCGAGGATTCATCAGCAGTTCGACCGCAGCACGCCCCATCGCCTCATGGGGCAACGCTATGGACGAGAGACCCGGTTGCACCCAAGAGGCCAGGTCGGAGTCATCGAAGGAGATCACGGAGACGTCCTCGGGGATGCTTCGGCCCACAGCCTTGAGGGCCTGAAAGGCCCCGAATGCGACTCGGTCGTTGGCGCAGATCAGCGCTCGCGGCACCTCGCCACGCTGCAGCATCGCCTCAACGGCGTCTCGACCGTTCGAGGGCTCCCACTCCTGCAGGACGACGGACCCGGCAAGTTCTAGGTCTGCCCGGCTGAGCTCTTCGCGCACTCCCTGGACACGGTCATAGACCGCCGATCCGATCCGCCCGCCCCACTCCGATCCACCCCGAAAGTCCGGTGGGGCATCGCCGAGATAGTAGATCCCTGCGCGATGTCCCGCGTCGACAATTGCCCGAGCGGCGGTCGCCCCGGCAGACACTTCGTCCGGGACCACCATCGGGACGCGCAGGTCATCCCCTGTCACGCAGTTGAGCAGCACGAGCGGCATGTCCCGCAGCGGCTCCGGAACGGTGACGCGCTGGGTGAACATCGACGCGTAGATGAAGCCGTCCACGCGCCGGTCGATGAGGTCGTGAAGCATCCGCTCACCCACCACGGGATCGCCCAGGGTTTCGGCTATGAAGAGCAACTTGGAGTTCTCCCGCGCAGCCTCCAGCGCACCCGTCAAGGACCGGGTCGCATAGGGAGTCGATGCCACGAACTCGGACACCAACGCGATGGTGCCGGAGTTCCCCGACCTGAGGATCTTCGGAATGGCACTCGGTCTGTACCCGAGCTCATCAGCCGCCTGCCGAACACGAATCTGCGTCTGCACGGAGATGCGCTGGTCTTTGCGGCCCGTCAGGGCAAAGGAGGCCGCCGCACGTGAAACCCCGGCTCGCTTCGCCACGTCGGCCAGGGTGACCCGACCCCGCCGCGAGGAACCCGTCGAAGTCGTAGCGGTGGCGCTTCCTCCTTCTTCAGCCGTCACGGAGGCCCCTCCCAGATCTCATTGAACGAGCCTACTGGGACTTGAGGCCCCACCATGGCGAAGGAAGGCACACACACATACACGTTCGCTGAACGCGTTTAGCAACCATAGAAAGGAACGCGACCAAGCGTCAAGGCCGCGGGCTGCGAGATCAACTCGTTGGCATCCAAACCCAAGACGGCAGCGAGAGCCGCAACGTTGTAGACCCCCAGCATCCACCGGCCCGGTGTTCCGTCAGCGCCGTGTCTTTGCCTGTGAGTACCCGACGAAAACTCGTAGGGCACCCGCTGCTCCCCTTCACCAGTGGCTGCACAGTCCGGGGAGGTCGGGACAGCGAGCCCGCTGGATCGCCTCAGTGAGGTTTAGGGCCGCGTCAATGTCTCCCAACGCGGCTGCAAGCGAGACGGACTCTCGTTCTGCGGCGGTGAAGCCGTGGTGGTCCATCACCATGGCGATAAACGTTTCGTACCACTCGTCCTCAAAGACGTGCTCTTCCTCGGGCTCGCTGTAGCGCTCACAGGTGTGGCACCAAAGGATGAGTCGACCGCTAGCGGAGTCGCTGGCGAGATCGGAGAAGGTCACGTAGTGGCACGGCTTCGTGCTTGGCGAGCTGGAGGTCGGAGCCACGGGGTCTTCCTCGAACGACGTTGGGTGTTCGGACATCGGCTACTTGTTTCATTGACGTCATGACCGGGATCTGACGAGGCTCGGTCTAGGCGTTGGGGGTTGTCGCTCTYATTTCGGCTGCTCACCTCGGTGTGGCTCTCATTTGGCCTGCGCATCCCCGGGCGTCGTCAGGGCGGGAGAGGCTCGAGAGGGGTTTGCCCTAGCTCGAAGTAGCGTTGCCCTCCCAGCTCGACAACCCCATCAGGTTCGAGTTCGGAGGACACCATGGACGAGGCAAGGCCGCGGGTGGTCATTGGGATGGAGCCGCACAAACGCTCGGTCACCATCGAAGTCATGACCGGCGACGAATCCATTGTCGGGACGGGCCGATTCGCGACCGACCGTGAGGGTCTTGCCGCGATGCGCCGGTACGTGTCGGCGTGGCCGGACCACGTCTGGGCGATCGAGGGATGTCAGGGCATCGGCCGGCATGTGGCCAACCGGCTGCTGGCCGAGGGTGAGCAGGTCCTCGACGTCCCGCCGAAGCTGTCCGCGCGGGCGCGGGTGTTCGCCACCGGGCAGGGTCGCAAGACCGACGCCACCGATGCGCACTCGGTGGCGCTGGTCGGTACCCGGATGAGTGGGCTGCGCCCGGTCGTCAACGACGAGCAACTGGCGGTGCTGCGGATCCTGGTCGACCGACGCCGCTCCCTGGGCGAGGAACACACCCGCRAGATGTCCCAGGTCCACCAGCTGCTCCTGGAACTGATCCCCGGAGGCGCGAAGAAGGACCTCTCCGCGGCACAGGCCAAGGCGCTGCTGGCAACCGTTCGTCCGCGTGATGCCGCAGGCAAGACTCGGCGCCGGCTCGAGCTGTTGCTGACTGCTCCTGCCGATGACGACCACGGGCTTCTCMGCGGTACGCCTCCATGCGTTTCCTGACGGCCCGACCACGATGAAGCTTGAGCGCATCCGTGACCAACACAGCGGAAGTCTCGGGCCAAGGGTGCCTCGCGTTCGACGTGGTAGTCAGCTGTCACCGCCTATGAAATGGCCGCGCACGTTGCGGCAGATGACTGGGTCCGCGCTCCCCCCGGGGTGCGGGCGTGCTTGATGCGTCGGCCAGCGCAGGACCGGGCTCGGTGAGCCGCGCTCTGCTCCTACCGGCCGGCCTCCCCGCCTGTCGCGGCGGAGACTGCGCCAACGGGAGTACGCCTCAACGGCGGCGCTCGACAGTGTCCTCTGTGCAGGTGGTCCTCACGGCACGGGAAACCGGTGAATGGAACACGACCCAGCGAAGCGCAACTGTACCCAGGCAGGGCAATTAGTTCTTGATGAGCTCTCGCGGAGCATTCGTCAGTCTCTCGTGACCATCTTTGGTGACCACGATGGTGTCGGAGATATTGATGCCGGCCGCCGAAAGATACGAGTGCAGAACCATTCCTTCCTCGAACATCAGAGATGAGCCCTCCGTCACCTCAAACGGTTCAGCCGTGTTTGGGATCAGGAGGAAGCCGAGGCCGTAGAACGTCTTATTCGGGTAACTTTTCACCCACCGTGTAGAGACGACGCCCTTTCGTAGGATGGCGTCCGTTTCTGCGCAGGCGGCACCGGGGCGTACCGTGTCAAGGGCTTGATCTTGCAGTTCCACAAATTGTGCATATGTTGCGGCTACGGCCTTCGCCTCTGAGCCGAGGGCGATAGTTCGCATCGACCGTGTGCGGTAGCACCGGTGACTTGCGTCCATTTCCGAGAAGATCAGATCGTTCGTACCGATAACCCCGTCGATGCTGAAAAAGGAATGGATGTGGCGGCTACGCTCGCCGGCCGCCAGAGGCCCCGGATCGACGGCGTGATTTCCGGCCCGCAACCCGGCGGCAGAAGCCGCGAGGACAAGATCACTCTCCGCAAGGCCAGCACGCGCAAGCGTAGTGACGGCCAATTGCATGGCGTCTACTGCAACGCCTGCCCGGCGATGGAACTCAATCTCTGCGGGAGACTTGATCAAGCGCAGACGCGTCAGCTCTTGGTCAAGCGCAACCCAGCCCAAGTCCGAGCGTTCGGCCATGACCTCCTTCATTGTCGAGTAGGACGCCATCCAAGAGGATCCTTCGAAGCCAACGCGTCCCCGGACGCCGGCCTCCCGGAGAGCGCGAGCGATTACCGACGTGCGGCTCTCACCATCGAGCCAACTAACGGTCCGGTCCGGCCACGCCGCCGTGGCCTCAAAATGAAACCGTTCCGCCTCCCTAAAAATGGTAATGGGCGGGCCGTCAGCGGGCAGTATGGCCGCCTGGAATGAGGTGTGGTAACCCTCGGTGAAGAAGCCTGTTAGGTATGTGACATTTTCTGGCTCAAGGACGAGGACGTAGTCCAGTCCAAATTTCGACATCGTGCTTTGGGCGCGCGCCCGCCGCGAGCAGAACTCCTCAGACGTGAACCACATGGAACTCCTCCTAAATCAGCAATTTGCCGTTCCGACGAGAATGACTAGGCAAGGCTTGTGCTGCGAGGGAAATCGCAACGAGCACAAGGACAACGCCCATTAGTAGCGTTCCCACCGCAGCGACCTCGGGACTGACGGACTCTCGAATGTCTTGGTACACCAGACGCTCGAGGGTCTGCGCGCGTGGACCACCAAGGAACTGGGCAAGGACGAGGTCGCTGAAAGCGGTTACGAAGCTGAACAACAGTGTCGCGAGCAGCGACGGAACGATTAGCGGGAAGATAACCCATCGTGCGGTCTGCGAAGGCGACGCGCCCAGCGAGCTAGAGGCGCGCTCGTACACCTGGTCGAGTTCGCGAAATGCGCTTGTGAGGAGGATCACGGCAATTGGCACGGTAACTATAAGGTAGCCGAAGACGAGCGCGACTGATGTGCCCGTAAGTTGGAACTTACGCAAGAAGGAGTACATAGCAATTGCAATGATCACCTGCGGCACAACTAGCGGAATAACGAGGACGGCGAAGCCAACTGCTGCAAACTTCCTGCGTCTCGACCGGGCGATTAGAAATGCGGCTCCCGCACCCGCCAGCAAGGCGAAAGCGGCAGTTATAGCGGAAACGCGAAAGCTCAGCTCCATCGCTCGCGTCCAAGCGGGATCAGCGAACACCTCGTGATACCAGCGCAACGAAAAGGACTTCGGAGGGAACCCAAGGAACGAGTCACCACTGAATCCCAGGATTGCGATGACCACAATGGGGCCGAGCGAAAGCAGCGCGGCAGTTGCAGTAAGGAGGACTGCAATGGGCACGGCAAATAGACCGCCTAGGGAATCGGCCCACCTTTCCGCCGCCGCACTGACGGGTGCCCAATGACCAGGCGTGGAAGTCGATCGGTGGAATCGTTTTCTCGTGGATCTGCCATTTGCAGAACCAATTCCCAACGGCTTGCGAAATATCGCAAGCAAGCACAAAGAGCCAAAGAGGACCACCGTCGATTGCGCGGCAACCAGGCCGCCCGCGTCGGGAATGGCGGATAGGCTATCGATACGCTGCGCGAACACGGGGCTCGACGCACCCTGCAGGAGCATCGGAGTCGTGTAGAAACCAAGAGAAACAACGAACACGAGGGCGCTGCCGGCGGAGAGTCCTGAAGTGCTGAGCGGCACGAACACCGTCCGCCATGCTCTGAAGCGTGAGGACCCAAGCATCACGGCAGCCCGTAGTAGCAAAGGGTCAATGGTCCTCATGGTGCTGTAAAGCGGGAATACCATCATCGGTAGCAATACCTGGGTCATGCCGATAATGACGCCGACGTCGTTATAGACGAGCTGTACAGGTTCGTTGATCACCCGTAGCCGTATGAGAGCATCATTCACGGGACCATTGCTGGACAAGATGACTTGCAGCGAGTAGGTCCGGATCAGTGCCGAAGTGAAGTAGGGCAAGCAGATCATGCCGAGCAAGATCGGGCCCCACTTCCCGGGCAGCGAATTTGCTGTGTACGCGACTGCATACCCGAGTATGCCGCACACCAGCGTTACGACGGCAGCAACGACCGCGGTGCGGCCCACGATCGGGAGGAATGGGTCCTGGCTTGGATTGAAGGACCGTAGATAGTGAGCCCCGGAGATATCGCCATTGACACGCACGCTGGCGATGACGAGGCCGACAAGCGGCACAAAGAAGAGGAGTGCGACGACGGCCGCCGGTACCCCGAGCAGGAACGGCAAGGGTGGGAGCTTTGTCCGGGCCTCTCGCGCCCGCCGAGTGCCGGCGACCTTCGTCGCAGCCATTACTTAGCCAGCCACTTCTGCCAGAGGTCGAGAATCGCGTCGCTCCACGGCCGTCCATCACCGGAGTCTGAGCTCCAAAATGCGATGCTCGACGGGATGACCTTGTCGATGTTTTGAGGAGCTGTTGGGAGCAACGCTTGCCGGTCGACCGGGATGTCCTTATAGGCGGCCGCGTTGGTCGGTGCATATGTGATCAACTTAGCGAATGCGGCCTGGCGGTCAGGACGGGATGCGAATTCGACGAACTTCTGCGCGTTCTCCGCGTTGTCAACTCGCTTTGGGATCGCCCACATGTCGGTCGTCAGGATAGCCTGATTCCACGTTGACTCGATCGACTTGTCATCACCCTGAGCAGCGTCGACCCGCCCATTCCATGCCGCCGTGGCCGCCACCTGGTCGTCCACCAGCATCTGGAGGGATTCAGCGCCCGAAGACCAGAACCGCAAAATCTGTGGGCGAAGCTGGTCCAACTTCTTGAATGCCCGGTTGATATCGAGCGGGTACAAATCCTTGGGAGCCACGCCGTCGGCGAGCAACGCAGCTTCGAAGACTGACGTCGACATGTAGCTTCCGTCGCCCAGTGTGCGCTTGCCAGGGAAACGAGCGACGTCCCAGAAGTCCGCCCAGTCCTGGAGTGGCTGAGGGATCGCTTTTTGATTCCACGCCATCTGCGTGCCGTAAATCAGTGAGGGTACTCCGGTTTCTTGAACGTGGTAGGGGCGGAAGTCAGTGACGTCGACGTCTTTCCATGAATAGTAGTTAATTTTGGCCAGAAGGCCCGCTTTCGTCCAGGACGCCACATCTTGCGGGGTGAGGTCATAAACGTCCATGGTCGGTGTTCCTCCTTCAACCGCCGTTCGCTGGGCAGCGGCCGTGTCTCCGGCCACTGGAATCACCGTAATCCCGGTTTCCTTGGTGAATGGCTCAAAGTACGCTTCGCGTTGCGCCTTTCCCCAAGCCCCGCCTCCGTCATAGACCATAACCTCGTTGGACTGGGAGTGTCCTTGCGGGGCGCAGCCGACTGCGCCGACGGCGATTGAGGCTGCCGCTGCCGCGACGGCGAGACGCGACCACGCGGTCCTCCGACGTGAGGATTTGCTGTAAATTGTCATGGCGATCCTTTCCTAGTTCTTTGTTCGTTGCTCGGAGTACAAAAGCGCCGCGTCCGTGCGGATGCGGAGACTCACCTCGTCGCCTGGCTTTGCTCGTGCGCCACGGGCACTGAAGTCCTGACAGGCGAGTTGGCCAGCGGTCGTGTCGACGAGAAGCGTGGTCGCCGCTCCCTCAAAGACCACTTCTTGGACGACCCCTCGAATATGTGCGTCGGCGTCGTCGACCAGATCGATACCGTGTGGTCGGGCAGCCAACGACAGGTGGCCTTCAGCAGGCACCGTGGCCAGGTCGAGCATCACTCGATTACGGCAAACCTCAACTTCTCGTCCGCCCAAATTTACGCGGAGGCCGCCGCTGGTCTCGGCGACAATGGAGACATCCAAGAAGTTCATCGCGCCCAAGAAGTTGGCCACGAACCTGTTCGCGGGTCGTTCGTAAAGCTCCCGTGGAGTGCCAATCTGGCTCACCACTGCGTGGTCCATCACCGCGATACGATCTGCCATCGTCATCGCTTCACCCTGATCATGCGTAACGAAGACGATGGTGGCTCCAATTCGCCGATGCAGAGCACGGAGTTCGAGTTGGACCCTTTCTCTAAGTTTTCGGTCAAGCGCTCCTAGTGGCTCATCCATCAAAAGCAGCTTTGGCGAGAAGACGATTGCTCGAGCAAGTGCCACGCGCTGCTGCTGGCCGCCAGACAGTTCATTTACTGCCCTATTGGCGAATTCCTCCAAAGACACGAGGCGAAGTGCTTCATTCACCAGCGGGACGCGTGCACTACGCGGGATCCCCCGAGCACGCAACGGGTATTCGATGTTCCGTCGTACGTCCAAGTTGGGGAAGAGGGCGTAGCGCTGGAAGATCATGCCGATGTCCCGTTTGTGGGATGGCACGCCGGAGACATCCCGGTCGTCTATGAGGATCTCGCCTGAATCCGGCGACTCGAAGCCGGCGAGTGCCATGAGAAGGGTGGACTTGCCCGAGCCGCTGGGCCCGAGCACAGCCAGAAACTCTCCGGAATGAACTTCGAGGTCGACCTGGGCGAGCGCTCGGACGCCGCCATAGCTTTTGCTGAGACCTCGAATCGATAGGCGGGACCCTCGTGTTCGGGTGTCGAAAAAGTCCTTCATCGTATCCTCTTTCTGGGGCCAACCACCGCCATCACGAGCGCCTCGAATAGAAGGCTGCGATTGGCGTCCAGCGTCGGAGACATCTCGGGATGCCACTGGACGCCGACAAGCCAGTGGCGGGGGTCTTCCCCCTCCACGGCCTCAATGCACCCGTCGTCGGCCACACCGGACGTGGCGAGGCCCGGCGCCAGGCGGTCGATGGCTTGATGGTGGGCTGATTGGACAGATAGTGATTTCGCTTTCAAGGCGATGGCGGTCCGCGTCCCTCCAGTCAGTGTGACTGTGTGTGGCACAGCGGTGTCGCCTCCCGGCGCGGCGTGAGACACCGACGTCACAGGAAGGTTCACTATAAGTGACCCACCCATCGCGACGTTTAGCATCTGCATCCCTCTGCAGATGCCCAACAATGGGCGGCGCGTTCCTGATGCGATGCGAATGATTTCGGCATCGAGTTCGTCCTGGCCCACGTCCACCCCGAAGAGCGCCGGATGATCGCTGTCACCGCCGTATCGACCTGGGCTCACATCCCCCCCACCCGGCACCACGAAGCCGTCGCAGGCTTCTGTGCGTTCCTTGAATCGCTCGCCAGGCTCGAGGCGGATCACCCTGGCGCCGGTGGCCTCGACGAGAGACACAACATCCTCAAAGATCCGGGCGGAGCGGCGGACGCGGCGGTCGGAAGAGTGAACGTCCAAGCGGACCGGTATACCGATGCAGGGCTGATCAAAATTGGGCAAAGGGCCTCCTTAGGTAAATGGACTGTACCATTGACCATAGTCGGTTGGATAGGCCAATCGAGTCGAGGAGTGGAGGCCGCTACGGTGTTGCCCATGGCATATGGTGGCGAGGGCCGCCGGATCTCATCCGCGGTGGCCGCCGAGTTGCGCTCACGGATACATCGGGGTGAGATGCGCCCGCATGCGCGTCTCCCGGCGGAGAGAGAGTTGGCCGAACTGCTCTCCGTGTCTCGACCGACGCTTCGGGAGGCACTTCGAGAGTTGAGCGATCAGGGGTACTTAGTGACCCGACGTGGCACTCACGGGGGTGCCTTCGTCACGTCGTTAGAAGAGCCCCTCGCTGCCTGGCGAGCGCGAATGCGCGACGACCGCCAAATCGTGGACTCAATCTTCGACCTACGCATTGCGATCGAGATGGCCACCGCTCGGTTCGCCGCGGCGAGGCGATCCGCGGGGGACCTTCGCCACATGGTTGAAGCTCTTGAGGCGATGCGTCAGGCAGTCGAGGTATCCGAGTACCGGCATGCGGACAGCCAGTTCCACGGTGCGATTTCGTTGGCGACGCGCAGCCCCCGGCTGGTTCCCTCGGTCACGATGCTTCGTGGCGAGATCTTCACCCCAGTTGACATGCTGGGGTTTTCTCACGACGTCAACCAGGACATTCGAGAACACCAAGAGATTCTGGACGCCATCCGCAAGAGGGACGTGAAATCTGCCGGGGAGCTGATGGTCCGTCATATCGAGCAGGCGCGGACGGACATGCACCGGCTGCTTGACGAGCCGCCAGCAGAAACGCGTCCATGAGTCAGCGGCACTCTCGCTGGCTTCTCAACGTCGAGGAACCAGACTGAGAGTTACGCCCTCACCACCGCCGGGAGGTCGCGGCGACTTCGTCTGGGGCTCCGAGGCCAAACTTCGTCAACCTCACGTGGGGCCTCGTTTTGACCTGTGGTCCGCGGCGAAACAGCCAGCTGACAGGGCCTGCATCAGTCACCGACGCTGCCAAGCAAATGCAGGGAGACAGCGATCTCGGTGCCGTCTTTCGCCGCTTGCCGAGCATCCGGACCGTCCGATGTTGGAAGTAGAGGGCGGCGGTGAGCAGCTCAAGACCTTGCCGCGAGGATGAGTCGCCGACCCACCTCCCGGTCCACCTGCTGTGGAGCTGGTAGTTCTTGGTCGGTCGCTCCCGCGGCTTAGTCCCCCGCTATCACGGCGGGCAGCCCTATCGGGCCGCACGCTGATGCGCACCGGCAGCATCCCCGGCTCGGCCGTGATCAGATGGGATGAAAACACCATCTCGCGCATCGGTCCGAAGGTCGCTCGGCAACGTGAGGGCACCGATCCAGAGCGGGCGTTGCCGAGCGTCCGAGCGATTGGGTAGTTCAACCGCGAGGCGCTAGTCCTAACCCGCAGGCCGCAGTATGTGGCCACGGCCAGGGCGCCGCCGACACAGGGGCTAAGGATGGCGACGATGGTGACTAGGAGCAGCGACGACGGCGGCGCCAGCACGTCGCAGATCCAGAGCTCGTACTCGACCGTGTCGGTCTCGATAAAGTCGCTGATTCCGTGGCCGGCGGCGAACGCCCTCCCACCTGTCCCACGGAGGACAACAGCGCGGATCGAGCGATCGCCGCCAGTCGGCGCCCTGAGGTCTTGCACGGCGCCGTAGATCGTCTTTGTCAAGGCGTTCCGGCGGTGTGGATGGCTGAACCTTCATGACGCCTGGTCCGAGGCGATGGCGATTGGTGAGGAACTCATTGACACTCACTGCAATCTCATTCTCCGGGGGACGGTTGCCGCGGCACCGGCAGCCGGTCGGTTAGCCCGCTTCGCTGGTAGACTTCGCGATCGGGTGTGCATGCGGGGGAAAGGTTCCCGCGCCTTTGGTCCTCAAGGGCAGGACGGTCGGTCAGCGCACGTTGCTCACTTCTGAGCAGCAGACCTGGTCCTAGATCGGGAGTGCCGCGTCGTCCAGGCCAATGACCTGCCGCCCCTGGAAGAATCGCACCATGTCAGTGGGTCCGTGACCGCCCATGCCAGCGGCGTTCCAGAAGCTCTGCTCCGAGCCCTTAGCGAGGTCGGCCATCCGGCATCCGTTAATGCGGACCTCGCCGGCACGGATGTGGGAGGCGATCTCCAACGCCCGGTTGACGTCCTGGCTGAAGACAAAGCCGCCGAGACCCGTCTCGGGGCCGTCGGCGGCTGCGATCGCTTCCTCAACTGTGTCGACAACGTGCAGCGAGATGGCCGGACCGAAGAACTCGGCGAGCGAGTCCTCCGACCGGCTTCCGACCACCACGGTCGGCGCGAAGAACCAGCCGTCCGCCTCGGGAAGAGTGCTAGCGGTGAGTGCCATGCCGCCCCTGACGACCAGGTCGTTGATGCGCCGCGAGAGATTCTCGCGGTGGGCAGCGTGCGACAACGGACCGAGGTCGACCTCAGGATCGAGGCAGCTCCCGATGCGCACCTTGGCCAATCGCGCCAACAGCGCATCGACCAGCTCGTCGTGACGGCTGCGCATGACGAGGATCTTTCCCGGCCCCTCGCACCACTGTCCGTTCAGTTTGGTCATACCGTCGATAAGGGCGTCGGCGGTCAAGGTGATGTCCGCATCGTCGAGAACGATGCCTGGGTTGTGGCCGCCGAGTTCGAGCTGCAGCGCGGCGAAATGCGCGGCTGCCGAAGTCGCCACTGCCTTCCCTCCAACGCCACCACCGGTGAACGAAACGGCACGAATCCGCGAATCGGAGACCATCTGCGAACCAACCGCGGCGGCACCATGTACGAGCTGCAATATCGCTGACGGCAGGCCAAGCTGGGCGATCGACCTCTCGACGATTTCCGTCAGCACCTGGCAACCACCGGTCCCCCACTCCGACGGCTTCAGGATGACTGGGCAACCTGCAGCAAGGGCGCTGGCGACCTTCGCTGTCGCAACGAACGTAGGGGCGTTCCACGGCGCCAGCACCGCGGCTGGGCCGAGGGCGCGATGGAGAATGCGAACCGGGCGGCCGTCTCCGTCGAGCTCTTGCTCCAGACCGATCTTCGCGAGCTGAGTGCCCGCCGACCGAACCCGCGGCCCCAGCCAGTCAGCGATCTGGCGCGAACGGTGCACCGGGTAGCCGGTCGACATCGCGTCCTCAAACGCCACGTCGCCAGCCCGCTCGTCCAGTCCGGCAGCGATCAGATCGAGGAGAGCCTGCCGGGTCGGGACGTCCGATCGGTCCCACTCACCAGACTTGTGCAGGGCGTGTGCCGCCGCTATCGCACGGTCGACTGCCGCCTCAGATGTAGCAACCTGATGCTGACGGAACTCGCCGGTATTGGGGTCGTCAAGGGTGGCTGCGAGTTTCTCTTCAGCGGCAACCCATTCGCCGTCGATCAGGTCGATCTGAGGTCGGGGCGCCGTCGGGATAGCGGTCGCATTCATTAATCGGCTCCTTGTCCTTGGGTCTACTTGAGGTGGCGCTCTCCATCACCTGGCCTGCCGTCGTTCCAAAGGGCGCCGTTCGCGGAGACCGGTTTGGTCCTCCCACGTTCGGGGCTGGGACTTTTTGCGTCGAGGCCTCCTTCAGCGGAATGGACGAGGGACTCAAACCCACGGGTCGACTAGCCACCCAATCACGACGACTCGTCCGCGTGTACACCTCGGCCGGCGGTGCGCAGTTCACTCAGCGTCGGGGATCGCCCACCGCATTCGTCAGCCGGTTCGCGAGTCGTTCCTCTCGCGAGCATAAATTCTGCGCCCCCCCAAGTTCGCTAGCCGCCGGCACCCCGGCTTCGGACCGCCGGCATGCATTGATTGCCGGCCCTGACATCCCAAGGGTCTTGGCAAGCCCATGGCCATCGCCTGACACCAGGACCGAAGGCAATCGATGCATCGGTCAGAGTTGGTTGATCCTGATACGAGGCCAACTGCTCAGAGGCAACGGACTGTGCGTCAATCATCGGACACCGCTCGGACTGCAGGGTCGTCCAAGCCGTGGGCGGCGCGGATCACGTCGACGAAGCCGCCAATGATCTCGGTCAGGCCGAAGTCTTTGGGCGTATACACGGCGGCCACCCCCCGCCCGACCAGTGCGCGGGCGTCCGAGGCCGGGATGATGCCGCCCACGATAACCGGGAGGTCGCCGAGCCCGGCTGTCGCGAGCCCGTCAAGCACGTCGGGCACCAGCTCCATGTGGGAACCGGAAAGGATGGAGAGCCCGACGAGGTGCACGTCCTCGGCCACGGCCGCTGCGACGATCTGGTCGGGCGTGAGGCGGATGCCCTGGTAGATCACCTCGAAGCCGGCGTCGCGCGCACGTACGGCGACCTGCTCGGCGCCGTTGGAGTGACCGTCGAGCCCCGGCTTGCCGACCAGCACCCGCAGCCGGCCTCCCAACTCCTCGCCGGTCGTCATCACCCGGGCACGGACGGCGGCGAGCTCGGCGCCGGCCGAGCCGACGTCGGACACTGCGCCGACGGCACCACTGACGCCCGTAGGGGCACGGAACTCGCCGAACACCTCGCGCAGAGTGCCGGCCCACTCCCCCGTCGTCACCCCCACTCGGGCCGCGACGAGGGTGGGCTTCATTAGATTGGCGTCGGTCATCGCGGCCTCAGCCAGCGCGGCGAGGGCCGCTGCGACCTCGGTCTCGTCGCGCTGCGCCTTCCACGCGGCGATGGAGTCGAGGGCTGCCTGCTCGGCGGCCGGGTCGGCGGCCATGATGGCGCCGTCGAGGTCTGTCGTCAGCGGCGAGGGCTCGGTCGTCTCGAAGCGGTTGACGCCGACGACGACCTCCTCACCCGACTCGATGCGCGACCGCCTGGCGGCATGGGCCGAGACAAGGTTCTGCTTCATATACCCGGACTCCACCGCGGCGATCGCCCCGCCCATCGCCTGCACACGGTCGATCTCGGCCCATGCCCCCTCGGCGAGCTCGGCGACCTTCGCCTCGATGACGTGGCTGCCGGTGAAGATGTCGTCGTACTCCAGCAGGTCCGACTCGAAGGCGAGCACCTGCTGGAAGCGCAGCGACCACTGCTGGTCCCATGGTCGCGGCAGGCCGAGCGCCTCGTTCCAGGCCGGTAGTTGCACGGCCCGCGCGCGCGCGTCCGTGGATAGCGTCACGCCGAGCATCTCCAGCACGATGCGCGGGACGTTGTTCTCCGGCTGGGCCTCGGTGAGGCCGAGCGAGTTCACCTGCACGCCGTAGCGGAAGCGGCGCATCTTCGGGTCCTGCACGCCGTACCGCTCGTGCGTGATCTCGTCCCACAGCTGCACGAACGCCCGCATCTTGCAAGTCTCCTCGACGAAGCGCACGCCGGCGTTGACGAAGAACGAGATCCGACCGACGACCTTCTCAAAGTCGTCCTCGGAGACCTGGCCGGAGCTCCTCACCTGGTCGAGCACGGCGATCGCGGTGCACATGGCGTACGCAAGCTCTTGAACGGGCGTCGCGCCTGCCTCTTGGAGGTGGTAGCTGCAGATGTTGATGGGGTTCCAGTTAGGGATGTTGTGGATTGTGTAGGCGATCATGTCACCGATGAGGCGCAGGGAGGCCTCGGGCCCGAAGACGTACGTCCCGCGAGAGAGGTACTCCTTTATAATGTCGTTCTGAGTGGTGCCGGCGAGCTGGTGGGCCACCTCGTCGGGGGAGAGGTCCGCGTTCTGCTCCTCCGCCACGACTTGGTACATCGCCAGCAGCCACATGGCGGTTGCGTTGATGGTCATCGAGGTGTTCATCGCGGTCAGCGGGATGTCATGGAAGAGCTTGCGCATCTCGCCCAGGTGCGGCACCGGTACGCCAACCTTGCCGACCTCACCGCGACTGAGCGGGCTGTCGGGGTCGTAGCCTGTCTGCGTCGGCAGGTCGAAGGCGACACTGAGGCCGGTCTGGCCCTTGCCCAGGTTGGTGCGGTATAGGGCGTTTGACGCCTCGGCCGTGGAGTGGCCAGCGTAGGTGCGCATCACCCAGGGCGGATCCTTGAGACCCGGACGCCTCAGTCCTGATCCGGGGTTCCCAGCCGTCCCATCGGTCCGCCTAGTCATTCCTTAGCCCAAGCCCGGATTGCCTCGTTGTGCTCGCCAAGTCGAGGAGGGGCGGTGTGGTGGGTGCGGATCCCCGAGCCTGGCGGACCATCGAAACGCAGTGGCGATCCGGGCAAAAGGATCGTTCCCGCAACATCATCTTGGACTTCAACTACGAGCCGCTGGGAGCGAACCTGCTCCCACTCATAAACCTCATCAAGTGTCCGCACCTTACCACTAGGAATCCCCAGGTCATCCAGTCGGTCCAGCAACTCTGTGGACGTCATGACGGCGAAAACCCCTTCCATCATTGCGATTAGCTGCGCTCGGTTTTCTACCCGCTCGGCGTTCGTGCGGAAGGCAGAGGCCTGCGCCCCCGGTCCGAGAACAGAAGCCAGTTTGCGCCACTGATTCTCACTCCCAACCGCAATCTGGACCGAGCCATCTCCTGTTCTGAACAGCCCGTACGGCGCGATCGATGGGTGGTGATTGCCAATCGCACGCGCGACTTTTCCGCCAACGGTCCAGGCGCTGCCTTGAAATGCATGCACGCCGACGATGGAGGCCAGGAGACTGGTGCGCACGACTGTGCCTTTTCCCGATTGCGATCGATCTAGCAACGCAGCGAGGACCCCGTACGCAGCATTCATTCCCGCCAGAAGGTCGCCGATCGGGACCCCCACCTTCGTGGGTTGCTCCGCAGAGGGCCCGGTCAGTGACATGAGCCCTCCCTCCCCTTGCGCAATCTGGTCATAGCCCGCGCGGCCGCGTTCCGGCCCGTCATGACCAAAGCCCGTAATCGAGCAGATCACGAGTCGCGGATTTGCTTCGTGAAGTGCTTCAATTCCAAGACCAAGCCGCTCCATGACCCCCGTGCGAAAGTTCTCGATCAAGACATCCGCACGACGGATCAGAGACCACACCACCTCTAGATCCGCGCTGTCCTTCAGATCAAGTGTGATCGATTCCTTGTTTCTATTGGCGGATAGGAAGTAGGTCGACTGCCGCTCTGAAGGGTCTCCCACGAACGGCGGCCCCCAACCGCGAGAATCATCTCCCCCGTTGGGAGCCTCGACCTTGATCACTCTCGCACCAAGGTCGCCGAGCATCATCCCGGCCTGTGGTCCAGCCAGTGCACGTGACAGGTCGAGAACGGTGAACCCATCAAGCGTCCCGTCGCGGCTTACGCCATGTAGTGGTTGGGTGGACATGTCGACTATCGTCCGACCTTGACATTGATCTGCTTCAACTGAGTGAAGCCCTCGATAGCGCCCTCGATTGAGAACTCCCGCCCGATACCCGAAGACTTGTAGCCGCCGTAGGACTGGCCGACGACCTGGCCGCCGCCTTGGTTGACCTGCACCCAGCCGGCCTCGATGCTGTGAGCCAGTCCCAGGGCTTGATCCAGATCCCGCGACCACACAAAGGCCGCGAGACCATAGTGGGAGTCGTTGGCCATCGCCACGACTTCGGCCTCATCGGACCACGGGATGACCACAAGCACCGGCCCGAAGATCTCCTCCCGGGAAATTCTCCAGTCATTGCTCGCACCCGCGATGATGGTCGGACCCTGGTAATAGCCGTCGAGGCCCTGGGGAATTCTCTGCGAACCGTCCAAGACGACGTGTACACCTGGCTGCGACTTGCCGTCCTCGATGTAGCTGAGCACCCGCTCGTACTGGGTTCTATTGATGATGGTGCCCATGTCGGTGTCCTCGTCCAGGGGGTCGCCGACCTTGAGAGCCTCCGCCTTGCGAGCTAAGACCTTGAGGAACTGGTCGTGCACATCTCGGTGCAGGAAGAGACGAGAACCAGCTGTGCAGGACTGACCCTGACGCGTGAACCGCATCGCCGTCAGCACACCAGTTGCGGTTTCGTCGATCAAGTCAGGTGTGGCCGCGCTGGGACACACGATGTTCGGATTCTTACCACCCAGTTCAAGCGATTGATGGGCGAGGCGGCCTCCGGCAGTGGCGCCCACAATTTGACCGACCTCCGACGATCCAGTGAAGGAAACCTTGTGGATCCCAGCGTGCGCTGACATCGCCTGGCCAGTCGTTTCGCCTGCGCCGGTAATTACGTTGAGTACGCCCGCGGGCAGGAACTCCGACATGATCTGCGCGAGACGAAGGATGGTCAGGGGCGCATCTTCTGCGGGCTTGACCACCAGTGTGTTGCCTGCGGCCAGCGCGGCTGGCAACTTCATTGCGGCGATGAGTAGGGGGCTGTTCCACGGCAGGATTGCACCAACGACGCCAAGGGGCTCTCGACGGGTGTACTGCAGCTGGTCATCACCCGCCGGAAGAACTGTTCCCTTGAATTCACCGGCAACGCCTCCGAAGTAGCGGAACAGGGCGACCAGTCCTGCACTTTCTGGGCGTGCTTGAGTACGTAGAGCGTTTCCTGTGTCCTGGGCGGTAAGGACAGCCAGACTCTCGGCTTCTCCTTCCAACCGATCAGCGATCTTCAGCAGCAATCTGCCTCGTTCGCGGAAGTGGAGTGCCTTCCACGCGGGGAATGCAGCCGTTGCTGCGGCTACAGCTCGGTCGAGGTCGATCCCGGATGCCTCCGGCACGCGCGCAAGGATCTGCTCCCCACGGGCCGGAGCGAATACGTCCCGGCGCTGACCGCCCGCGGCTTGGACCCATTCACCGTTGATGAGCATCGGCCAGTCAGCTACCTCGGCGTCGGGGGCGTCGATCGTCGTTCTAAGGTTCATGAGCACTTCCTTACTAGATATGCTTCAAACGTCTTAGTCGGCGAGTGCTCAAAAGACGACGAGGTCACGAAGGGCATGCCCTTCCTCCATGGACTGGAAGGCAGCGTCAATACCGTCCAGCGAGATTCGGCTGCTCACCATCTCGTCGAGTAGAAGACGGCCCGCCAAGTACATCTCCACGTAACGAGGCATCACGAGGCGATGGTTCGCGCCGCCCATGTAGCAACCCTGGAGCTTGCGGTCATCCAGCAGGAGGCGGCCCTGGACGGGAAAGGTCTGGCCCCCTGGCATAAGACCGACGATGGTCGCGGTGCCACCCACGGCAAGCGTCTTGAGAGCGGTCTCCGCCGTGCGTGGTGAACCGACCGCCTCGACGCAATGATCGACCCCGCCGCCCGTTAGGTCCTTGAGAGCCTCCCCAACGTCCCCATCACCAGCATTAAGGACGTCTGTGGCGCCGAGCTTCTGGGCAACTTGAAGTTTGTCGGTCTGCAGGTCGACCGCGAAGACACGAGAGGCGCCAGCAACCCTTGCGGCTTGAATCGCGCTAAGCCCGATGCCGCCACATCCAATAACCGCCACAGTCTCGCCCGGCCGGACCTTGGCAGTGTTGAAGACTGCTCCCATTCCGGTGGTCACCCCGCAACCAATCAGGGCCGCCAGGGCTAGCGGCATCGCACGGTCGATCTTGACAGTCGCCGTCTCGTGCACGAGGAGCTGCTCGGCGAAGCTAGATACGTTGAGGAACTGGTGAACCTCAGACCCGGCCCGGCTGAGCCTGGGGGCTTCCGTCGTCGATCGCTGCGCGTGAGCCCCCCTGCACAAATGTGAACGTCCCGCTAGGCATCGCTCGCATCGCCCGCAGAAGGGAGACAGGCTCGTGATGACGTGGTCGCCAGCGCTCAGATCCCTGACTTCGCTGCCCACCTGGAGAACCGTGCCTGCTGACTCGTGGCCCAAGATGGTTGGCCTCGGGATATCAAAGACTCCGCGCAGGTGGTAGAGGTCGCTGTGGCACAGCCCGGCAGCTGCCGTCTGGATGAGGACCTCATGTGCGCCAACCGCGCTCACGTCGACGTCCTCAACGGTCAGGCTCGCAGCGCCTTCATTCAGTATGGCGGCTTTCACGGGTCTCCTCCTCATGCCAGGTGGCGCATTCCATGTCTTCAACGTTTGGTCTTACCAAAACCAGAGACACATCATTCGGCCGCAAACGGGTGGTCCCAGTTTTGGGCCCGCTGGAGCCCTAGCACATCCTCTTGGGAGGCACCGTCACACGCCACGTCGTCAGCATCGCGAACTCAGTAGGTCCCGGCTGCCGTCTGAATGTCCGATTCCAAGCGAGTTTCCGTCGGTCCGTCCGCGGGTGTCGCTCGTGAACCCATATTCGGCACGCGCCGTTTGTGACAACAGACTGCCACGCGTAGGCTTTTGGTATGTCCATTTTCCCTTCGCCCCGCGCCGCCGGGTCCCGCCGATCGATGACAGAGCGACGGCCGATCATCGGTATACCAATCCCCGTGGAGGCCGATGCCCGGTGGCGCTCCTGGGGGGAGCCCGCCCTCCTACTCATGCCGGGCTACTCAAACCATGTGCGAGAGGCTGGCGGTATTCCGATCATGCTGCCTGTCGCCGGCGACGCCGCGGAGGCTGAGGACGTTGCATTGTTCCTTGACGGCTTGATCCTCCCCGGTGGTGCCGACATCGATCCCGCGCTCTTTGGTGATAATCCGCATCCGGCTTCAGGACCGTTCGATCCGGCTCGCGACCAATGGGAAAGCGCCCTCCTGCGTGCCGCCATGGCGCGCGAAGTCCCGGTGTTCGGGATCTGCCGCGGCATGCAGCTGGTAAACGTCGTGCGTGGTGGAACGCTTATCCAGCACCTGCCCGACGTGGTCGGCAGCGACGTGCACAACCCGACTGTGGGTAGTTTCGCTGTACATCGCATCGCGACGGCTCCTGGCAGCGACCTTGCACGGGCGGTCGGAAAAGAAGCCGTTGTGTCGACTTACCACCACCAAGCCGTCGACCGGATCGGTTCCGGTTTGATCGCTGCTGCCTGGGCCGGGGACGGCGTGATCGAGGGGCTCGAGGACAAGGACCGTGGTGTCCTAGCCGTCCAGTGGCACCCCGAAGCGGGAACGGCCAACGAAGTTTTCCAGCACTTTATCGCTATGTGCCGAGATCGCACCGTGACAGCCCACGCGCTGGCACGCGAGCCTCTTTGACGAGGCCCGGATCCAATGATCGGGATGCCGGCGCGTCGGCTCTAAGCCTGCGGCCGCCGGACGCCTAGGGCGTCGGCTGCGGGGCTGGGGTTGAGCAAGCCGGCGCATCTCGTTGGCAATGCCTCGCTTGAGCCCACTACTTGGGGTCACTGTGGCAAAAGAGTTGTTCCGCGGGGTGTCGCTAGGAGCTCGAGTGCGTCGGTGCTCTAGCAGGCCGAGATCACTAGGAGGCGCACCGGGCGCCGCGGGCTGGCGGTGTAGCGAACCCGACACTGCAGGACTTGCCCGAGGCCCGCGTAAATAGTGTAGCGGCAGCGCAAATAGCGGCGAATTGTTTGGGTCGATGATGCGCTCTATTAGCCGCCCGATCTCTGCGATCAGCGCTGCCAGGTTGACGGTGGCAATGCCGGGCAGCGTCTGCAGGGCACGCTGTCTACGGGTGGGCGGCGAGTATCTGTCATGTCGCGCTATATCCGGGTGATTTCGGTGTTAAGCAACCGGATCTGCGTGATGGAGCCATGGAGGATCGATTCGAGGATCGATGGCGCGATTGGGTTCGTGCGCTAAAAGGGGCCGCACGGCGCCGGGTAACGAGGCTGGTGTGGTATTTTCCGCCGCGGTAGCTGTGGCGACGCCAGAACTGACGCATGCGGCCCTCGCCGAGAAGGGTTGTCATTCGTCGCGAGTTCACCGCCGGATAACGGGTAGCACAAGCCGACTCAAGTACTGCGGACCATGCAACACGCGGTTGTGGGCGACGACGAGGTCGTCGGCCGTGCAATCTGCCGCACTTGTTCCGGTATTCGTGTTTCGGTCATAGCGGGGAAAATTGCTTGAGGAGACCTCGAGCCGAATGCGATGACCGGGCAGAAAGACATTGGAGGTCACTGACAGATCCAAGGTGAGCTCGTAGACCGTTCCTGGGTCGAGGAGCGTCGGCTCTGCGAGCGTTTGCCGGTAGCGAGTGCGCAGGACTCCGTCCGTCAAATAGATCGCTCTTCCGTCGGGAAAGACATCGACTAGCTTACCGGTGAAATCGGTGTCTGGAGCGGAAGAGGCTACATGTAGGACAAGGGAGACGTGCCCCGTGATGTCGACCGGCTGATCCAGCGGCGGCGTCGTGAAGCAGAGAACGTCGTCCCGTGACTCGACGGGCCGCTGATCAACCGGCCCAACGCCATTGAGGGATGCGAGCCCGAGTGTCCGACCACCGAGTGTCGGCACTGGATTTCGTGGGTCATAATCGTAATAGTCGGCGGCTTCCATCTCTGGCCGGCTCGTCGACAGCACGCCGTCCCCCGTCTCAGTGTTAGCCAGGCCCTTACCGTCAAGGTAATAGTCCGTGTACGTCGTGTCGGGAAGCGGCCAGTCCTGTTCGTCACGCCATTCGTCGATTCCCATGACGAAGATCCGCACCGGTGACACGCCAGCAAGGGCCTGCGAATCGCCTCGGACGTAACGATCGAAGAAGGCTATGTGCGCTGAAGTCAAGTCCGCCAGATCGATATCAGCCATAACACCGAACTGTCGGTCGTGGTAGGTGCCCGTAAATGACAGATGGTCCCACGGTCCAATGACTAGGCGCTGGCCCTCCCGGGCTTCCGTAGTCCCGGCATTCCGACGCATCTCGGTAAATGTTCGGGCAGTGTCCGTAACGAACAGATCGAACCAACCCCCCACATTGAGGGCGGGCACCGCCACCCGTTCCGGCCGCTCGGCGATCGCGCGCGATCGCCAATAACTGTCACGGCTAGCGTGATCAAGGAATTCCGGCCACCATGGCCACGTTCTCGCGAACAGGGGCTGATCCTTAAGAGGAAGCCGAGCGAGATGGGGGGTAGGATCGGAAATCATTTCGACGACCTCCATGAGGGAACCGAGGTCACCACGCCCGGAGTCGGCCGCGGTCTGCTCCTTCAACATCGTCATTAGCGCTGTCCACGACCACAGGGTGTGCCACGAGAGAGCCCCTCCCTCTGAATACCACGGCGAAACGTAATAGTCCGTCGTAGTTTCGGTCGGAGCAATTGCCTTCAAACCTTCTGGGCGTTCGGCTGCGACACTCCATTGAACCATGCCCAAGTAGGAGTGGCCATATGCGCCGACGTCGCCGTTGCACCATGGTTGGTTACGGAGCCAGGCGATGGTGTCAGCGCCATCCTGTGGTCTTGGTATTGGTTCGAACTCTCCACCGGAGCGGAAGGTGCCTCGGCAGTCCTGCCATGCAACCGCGTAGCCCGCCTCCAGCAAGGAGAATAGGTTCGGCATCGTGGGCTGCGTGATGTCCCCGGGAATGATGTCCTTCCCGTATGGAAGGCGCACTAGGAGCACCGGTGCTGGCCCACCTTCCGGAATCCAAAGATCCGTTGCTAGCAGGACGTCGTCCCTCATTGGGACCATGACGTCCTTCTCCAGTCGGATGGTCATAGCTGGACTCTCTCTCTAAGCCTTTTGTTCTCGAGGGTCATGACTGTCGGACCTGACACTCGGACCATCGGTGGAGCGCCGGTTGACGAGTCTGCGGCCTAACCAACATTTTGCCGACCGATTCGCGCATAGGTTTCTGGCCGCATCAATCGATACAGCGTCGCTGCTACAAGACCCGCGACGAAAATCGCCCAAAGCAATACCTGTAGGACGACCGCTGCAGACTCGGACCCACCCGTGATAAGCGTGAAGTGAGTGAATGACAGATACAGAACAACCGCCATGCCTGCGGCGCCGAGAAACGGCGCGATGGTCGTATGCCAAAGGGTCGCCTCAGCGGCGTGGTGTCGCTCCCGCCGAAAGAACGCGATGACGGCAAGACCGGTGAGAAATATGAGGACCATGAGCGCGAAGCCTCCGATCCCCGCCAGTTGGGTGTAGAGAAGGATAGGGTCTGCCCGAACGCTCGCAAGAACGGCAAAGAACGAGAACGCGGTGATGGCTAGCGAGCTGGTGTATGGGGAGCCGTGGTGCGGATGCACGCTGGCCAATCTGCGGGGCAGCACGCGGTCGACAGCCAGCGAGTAGGTATACCGGGAAATAATATTCTGCACCGACAGAACCGCGGCGAAAGCGGAACTGACGACTAGCACAGTCATAACGTCGCGTGCCCACCCTCCGACGTAGTGGGCGGCTGCGTCTGGCACCATGCCAGCCGGATTCGTTAGGGCTGCCCGAGCGGATTTCGTCGGGCCATAGGCGACCATAGTGAGCCAGGACGTAAGCACGTAAAGAAGGCCGATGAGTACCACGGAGAGGTATGTGACACGTGGAATGGTGCGTCGGGCGTTCTTGACCTCCTCACGGAAGATGGCAGTCGCTTCAAATCCCAGAAACGAGACCACCGCGAATAGGACGCCGATCCCAACGGAACCAGAAGTCACTGCATGAAAGGTGAACGGCTCAAGTGAGCGCCCCACCGGCCCGCCGYCCCAAAATACGGCGGCGTCATAGATAGCAACGATTAGAACTTCGCACATCATGGCGATCGTCAGGACCTTCGCGGAAAGATCGATCCGAAAGTATCCGAGGGCCCCGGTCACGGCGACTCCGCCGAGGGAGAGGTAATACCACGATATGGTCGGACCGCCGAACGTCGTTGCAATGAGGCTTGATGCAGCGGACCCAAGAAATAGGTACAGCCCGATTGCGAATGTGACATACCCAAATATTGCCGCGAAGCTTGACGCTAGCCCGATCGTTCTGCCGAGCCCGGCAGTGATGTACGCGTAGAAGGCGCCAGGGTTGGGGATAAACCGCGTCATGGTGGTGTATCCCACGGTGAAGAGCAGTAGCAGGCCCCCTGCAATGCCAAAGTCGGCCGGCGCCCCCATTCCGCCGAAGTCGAGGACGAAGGGAATGAACACCGCTACGACTACGATCGGGGCCGTGAAAGCGAGTACCGTTAGCAACAGCTGGACAGTGCCCATATGACCTTTGAGTCTAGGGTGGCCGCCACTCACCGCCGGCGACATGTTACTTCTTCCACGGCGCGGCGCGTCGAGCATCGAATCGGATCCATGCGAGTCTTGGGGCATCAGCGGCTCCTCCTATTGATTCGGGTATTGGAATATGCGTGTATTTGAGTTACCGAGACACGCCTACTCAATGGGTCAACGCCGGGTCGTGAGTTGAGGCGTCCGCGCGATCGCTAAGGAAGGGTTACCGGGCCGGCCGGTCCCGATATTGGAGCGTTTGGCCTAGTGGCAGTCCGTCCATTTCCGCCCATGCAGCGAGACTTGTCCGATAGCTGCCAGCGGCCTTTAGCCGGCGCCGGCGCTGCCGATTCTCCATTTCAGTCTTGCCTATAGTTCTTGCGCTCAGTCTGAGTTGGGCGACATGCACGGTCAAGGCGACAGGTGGTCGAAAGATGGCTGTGAAATGGACACATGGTCGGCTGCGGTCTCGCGCACGAGGGAGTCGAGGAGTCGACGACGATTCCTCCCTTGTAGCTCCACGGCAATCCGCCCTACGTTGTCCTGTCCTGTCAGCCTGCGCCCCCTCGGTGTAACGTTCATGCGGTCGGTGACGGTGTCGAGGACGTGGCGCTAAGGACGAGCCCCTTGCTGCGGGAGCCTGCGTGTCGGCCATCGACGACGACGGAGTCTCCGTGCTTTTACACCGGCGTGGATGTAGCGGCGATTAAGTCGCGTCGGTTGCTACGAGCGGCCGTATCTCGTATGGAGGAGCGCGCCGGCACCGATGGTGAGATTCGGCAGCCGTTCAGATCGTCTCAGCGAGCTAGCCGAGCCATTGCCATGGTGACCCTCAAGTGCGGGTAGCCCCGCGGTGAAGCGGGCATCTCGGCTGGCGATGTGCTTGTCACTTAGGCGGCCTCCGGTACACCCTCGTGCATTCCATCGCCCCACCCGTGACGCCTGAACCGGCGAGCCAGTCGTGCAGGTCAGCAGGTCCGGGGTGGTGGTGCCGCAGGTCTCGGCCAGCTCCGCATGCCGGCCGGTCACCCGGTCAAAAGTCCGGACGCTGACCACCAGCTCGGCCTGTCCCACGGGTTCGACGACCTGTGCCATCAGACCTCCTTCGATGGGAGGACCACGGCCGGATCGAAAGGCCGTTCAGATGGAACGATTCTGGTCGTCGCGCCCAAGGCAACGGTCGTCGGTGCCACCACGGCCCTGCGTCGGACTTACACACAGGCTCTCCGGCCTCAAAAGATTACCAACGTCACTTCGCGCGTGATGCTGGGGGAGGCCTACCTGGGCGCCATCCGGAGGGCGCCGTCCATGCGAATGGTTTCGCCGTTTAGGTAGTTGTGTTCGGCGATCATGGTGACCAGTTGGGCGTATTCCTGCGGGCGGCACAGGCGCTGTGGGAAGGGGACGCCCGCTGCGAGCTGCCTTCGGATGTCGTTTCGGAAGGACGCGAGCATTGGTGTGTCAACCAGGCCGGGCGCGATCGTGCAGACCCGCACTCCGACGCTGGCGAGGTCGCGCGCTGCGGTGAGGGTCAGCCCGATGATGCCGGCTTTGGAGGCGGCGTAGGCGATTTGGCCGATCTGGCCTTCGTATGCGGCGATGGACGCGGTGTTGATGATGACGCCGCGCTGGCCGTCCTCGTGGGGAGTCGTCTTGGCGATCGCTTCGGCAGCGATCGATAGCACTGTGAAGGTGCCGATCAGGTTGATGTCGATGACGCGGCGGAACATGTCGAGGCTGTGCGGCCCGGAGCGGCCAAGGGTGCGGGCCGACGGTGCGATCCCGGCGCAATTAACCACTAGCCGAAGGGGCAGGGACCCGCCCGCGGACTGGTCGATCGCGGCCTGGACCGTCGTCGGGTCGGTGACATCGGCTGGGATGAGGGTAATGCCCCCACTTGGTTCGGCAGCCTCGATCGCCGAGCCCAGGTCGAGGCCGAACACGTGGCAGCCCCGCTGTGCGAGTTCCTTGGCGGTCGCCGCGCCTAAGCCCGAAGCCGCGCCGGTGACCAGTGCGGTGACGTCGTTGAGCTTCAAAACAGTTGCCTTTCAGGTCGCTGGTGGCCAGCGGTGGGTAGCTTGGCCGAGGGGGACAGCCAGCTTCTCGTGTGGCTGGGGCGATGGGAGAAGTCGTCCGGTGGGCAGGGGGACTTCCGCCGAGCGGCTGGTGGGCCTCCTGCTCAGTCAGACGTCGTGATGATGGGTCCGTTCACCGGGAGGATGCCTGCTGCGCCATCCGTAGGGCTGCACAACCAGTTGTGGAAGGCGTTGTCGCCGGATGCGTTGGGCGTACATCTTGCGGTTGACGGCGCGGTCATCCGTGATGTGTCACCGGTAGCCGAAGAAGCCCTCGGAGTCGGTCCAGGCCGCCGATGTGGGTCTCCTTGTTGTAGGTCAGGTTGCCGTTCAGGTGCGCGGTCCGGGTGGTCCGGGTGGCCTTCATTCCGGTGGCCAGCACGGAGGCTTCCTTGCCGCTGGTGTCCCCAGATTGGCTAGGGGGTTGCCTGCGGCAACGGTGAGGTGGCCGTGCCAGCCACTTGCAGGTGGACGCCGCCACCGCAGAAGTAGTCACGGACGCTGTTCCGCTGGACAGTCACCTTCCCGATCGCGGCGGTGTCCGCGACCATGGCGCCCTCCCAGCCGTCGCCGTAGTTGGTGGCGCTGGGAATTGATGATTCCGGGGCGCTGGACAGGGGCCTGTCGACACCGGAGGGCCCCGACCCGAGAAGGCACTGGTCGGGTTTGTTGGTGTCGCCGCCGTGAGAGGTGGCTTGGACACCGGTGACGGCGTTGAACGGGGGACGCCTGTGCTCCGGTGCCGTAGGGGCGGCGGCAATGACCCCCGGCAGGACGCCGGCTAGGTGAGCGACGGGGAACACGATGGGACTCCTCGGGTGGGCAGGAAGGACGGCTTCTGCGTACCGCCGCAGAGGGCTCACCTAGACAGGTGTGGAGTGGCCCGCGTGCTCGGCAAGTTCGGAAAGCTCGGTGCGACGCTGCGCCCGCAGGAGGAAGCGTTGAACCTTGCCGCTGGGCGTCTTGGGGAGGGCGTCGACGAGGTGGATGGTGCGTGGGTAGGCGTGTGCGGCATACCGGGCCTTGACGTGATATTTGAGCGCTGCAACGAGATCCGGACCACCACCCACGCCGTCGCGCAGGACGACGTATGCCTCCAGCACCTCACCGCGAAGTTCGTCGGGCACCCCAATGACGGCGGCCTCCGCCACGTCG
Source organism: Pedococcus sp. P2_A3 (assembly GCF_056405035.1). Taxonomy (NCBI): domain Bacteria; kingdom Bacillati; phylum Actinomycetota; class Actinomycetes; order Micrococcales; family Intrasporangiaceae; genus Pedococcus; species Pedococcus sp. P2_A3. The sequence goes on from NZ_JBFUCW010000015.1 coordinate 37,209, forward strand.
GGGTGGGACACCAGCACGGACTCCACCTCGAACGGCCCGATCCGGTACCCGGCCATGATGATCACATCGTCGTCACGAGATGAGAAGAAGAATGAGCCCTCTTCGTCGAGGCTGGCCACGTCGCCGCTGAAGTACCAGCGCCGGTCCCGGCTAAACCGTTCGCCAGTGCGCGCCGGGTCGTTGGCGTAGCCGGTGAACCACATAAGGGGGCTTTTCGGCACGTCAATGGCGACTCGGCCCTGGACCCCAACAGGGGCGGGGGTGACATTGCCCTGCTCCAGGACGGCCACGGAGAAGCCGGGCATGGCCCGGCCCATCGACCCCGGTTTGAGGTCTTCGACGATGTCACGGTGCCAGCCGTTGACGATGGCCATGCCCAGCTCCGTCTGCCCGTAGTGGTCGCGCACGGGCACCCCCAGTCGCTGCTGCGCCCAGGCGACGACCTCGGGGTTCAGCGGTTCCCCGGCGCTGGAACAGACCCGAAGGGACAGGGCCCCCTCGGCGGGGGCGTGGCTCTCTCCCGAGCGCATTGCCCGGTACACGGTCGGTGCCGCGGCGAGGTTGGTGACCTTGAACGTCTCCAGCACCTTCCAGGTCAACGCCACGTCGAAAGCCGCGTGCAGCAGCAGGTTGCGCCGCCCGATGACCATCGGGCCGAGCACCCCGTAGTAGAGGCCGTACGCCCAGCCGGGGTCCGCGGCGTTCCAGAACACGTCGCCCTCGCGCACGTCCAGGCCGTACTCCATGTAGATCCCAAACGCGGCTAGGGCCTTGACCGGAACCGGCACCGCTTTCGGGGTTCCCGTGGTTCCGGAGGTGAACAAGTGCACCAGTGGCTCGTCCAGCCCGCGCGCCGCAGCCGGAAAACCGGGGGTCTCGGCGTCCAGAAGCTCCTCCAGCAGTAGGTCCCGGCCCTTGCCCGCGTGATGGTTGCCGGCGACGACGATGGTCCACGACGCGTCAGCCGGGATGTCCGCGCTCGGGTTTAGCTTGGCCCGCTGCCCGGCGTCGCAGATCACGACCTTGGTCTTGCTCGGCAGCAGCCGGGCGACGATAGCCGGCGGCGCGAACGCGGTGAACAAGGGCACGTGCACCGCGCCCAGGCGCCAGATGCCCAGCATGGTGACGATAAGCTCCTCGCTCTTTCCCATCAGGGTCGCGACCCGGTCGCCTGGTTCCACGCCGAGCCGCGCCAAGGCTGCTGCGGCCTGCTCCGAGCGAGCCTTCAGCTGCCCGTACGTCAGGTCCCGACTGGACAGGTCGTCCTCAATGACGGTGAACGCAACGGCCTCCCCGGGGTGACGGTCGCACACCAGGTCGGCGGGGCGAGCGCCCTCGGCCCCCACCTGGGCCAGGAGCTGCTCCACACGGTCTTGCGGGGTCGACATCATTGCCCTCCAGAACTCCAATTTGCTGTACTTTCAACTGTACGACAGTACAGTTTGGAGGGCAAGAAGAGTGACTCAGATTCATTCCGGAGACAACGACACGGGGACCTTGAGCCGCCGGCAGTCCCAGATCCGCGACCAGATTTTGGAGGTCTTCCTCGCCGAGGGCTTCGGCCACCTCACGCTGGATGACCTGGCGCGCCGGTTGGGCTGTTCGAAGGCAACCATCTACACGCTTGCCGACAGCAAGGAGCAGCTCGTCGCCGGCGCCATCCAGCTGTTCTTCGAGCAGGCCACGGAACAGATCGAAGCCGCCACCGCGGCCGCCACGACCTCGACAGGGAAGGTGGGTACGTATCTTGACGCGATCGCCGACGAGCTGCGTCCCGCATCCGCGCAGTTCATGGCCGACCTTTACGCCTTCAGACCGGCCCGCCGGGTCTATGAGGTCAACACCCGCATCGCCGCCCGCCGGGTCAGAGACCTCATCGAGCGCGGCGTTGCCGACGGCTCGTTCCGAACCGTCAATGCCGCCTTCGTCGGCGAGGTCGTGGCCGCGACCATCGTGCGCGTCCACCATGGCAACATCGCCACCGTCTGCCACCTCAGCGACGCCGACGCGTTCAGGGAGCTCGCCCAAGTCATCCTGCATGGTGTGACCCGCTGACAATGGTCCCGCGCAGGACGCGAGAGTCCGAGGCTTCGCCACTAACTAGTCCATCAGCAGGGAGCGGACAATGATCATCTTCTCGATGGTGGAGAGGTCTCTCGCCGCGCAGCATGATCCTCTGATTAAGTGGTTGACGGGTCCCGGCAGAACGGCGAAACGTGGCGCACGGCAGTGGTGCCGCGAGGTGACTTGCATGTAGGCCGGCGCGAGCCGGATCGACGGCCCGCCCTCTGCCTCCCTTGGAAGGAACGACAGCCACCTCACCATCGCGCACGCATCTGCGTGGAAAGAACACCTGAGCGACTTACATGCGCTCGAAGCCCCGACGCAGTTCCCAGTCAGTCACGGTCGTCTCGTAAGACGCCAGTTCTTGGAGCGCAGCAGTGGCGTAGTGGTGCACGACCGCGCTACCAAAGGTTTTCTCGGCGACCGCGCTGCGCTGCCACAATCCCAGGGCCTCCGAGAATGAGGTCGGCATCCGTGCGGCGTCGTTCGTGTAGGCATTGCCGACCACTTCGGGCTCCAAGGGGAGCTCATTCTCGACCCCGTAGAGTCCGCCGGCGATGATCGCAGCAACGCCGAGATACGGGTTGACGTCCCCACCCGGCGTCCGGTTCTCCAATCGCAAGGAGCTGCCAGAACCGAGGACACGGATGGCGCACGTCCGGTTGTCACGTCCCCATTGCAGCGTCGTTGGCGCCATCGAACCGGCTTGAAAGCGCTTATAGCTGTTCACGTTGGGCGCAACCATCAGGCTGAAATCGCGGGCCGTGGCCAGCTGCCCAGCAAGGAAGTGCTCGAAGGTCTTGGAAAAGCCTTTGGCTCCCGGTCCAGCAAAGACTGGACGCCCCGACTCGTCTACCAACGAGAGGTGCACATGGCAAGAGTTCCCCGCGCCCTGGTTGTACTTCGCCATGAAGGTCGCTGCTTGGCCATGCTGGCTCGCTATGGCTTTCACGCCCTCCTTGTAGATGACGTGATTATCACATGTAGACAGTGCCTCGGCGTACTTGAAACCTAACTCGAACTGTCCAAAGTTGCACTCACCGGTCACCCCTTCGACGGGCATGCCGGCTTTGCGCATAGCGCGCCGGATCTCGCGTAGGAGGGGTTCGGCGTCGTTGGTGCCAGCGATCGAGTAGTCGACGTCGAAGTACGTGGCAGGACGCAGGTTGTGATAGTTGCGTTCAAACGCGTCACGGTAGGTGTTCTCGAAAAGCAGGAACTCCAACTCCGTGGCGACGAGGGCAGTCCAACCATGCTGGGCCAGCCGGTTGAGCTGCTGTCGCAAGATGTGTCTGGGCGACTGGACGACCGGACTGCCATCGTCCCAGACGGTGTCCGCGAGTACGAGAACAGTGCCGGCTGCCCAAGGCATGGAACGCAATGTCGCGAGATCCGGAGCCAGCACAAAGTCGTTTAGTCCATTGCTCCAGCCCGAGATGTGGTAGCCGTCGCCGAACTCCATCTCGACGTCGCGAGTTAGCAGGTATGAACATGCGTGCAACCCGCCATGGGAGATGTCCTCCAGGAAGTGCTGCGCGTCAAGTCGCTTGCCTTGCAGCCGACCATTCATGTCAGGCATCGCCAGCACTACGGTGTCGATTGCGTCCTCCGAGATGCAGCGTCGCAGCTCATCGACGTCCATGGGCGCGTTCACAGGAGCCCCTCTCCGCCGGACGAAGTTGGCCCGTAGCGTGTGTAAATCTGGCCTCGCCGGACCGCTGCGGTTCGTCTCGTCTGACGACTGGCAGGCCAGCGCGTGCCCGCATTGCCTATCTCACCGAGCGTGAGCACGTCAGGCCGGATTCCGGGGCGTGGTGGGGTCGGATCCCATAATGGACATACCTAAATGTAGCCGGTTAGAGCCTGCCGCGACAATGGAATGACCAAACTTTGAGCTCCGGGATCAAGGCGAAAGTCCAGCTCGTGGACAACTAGCGCAGGAACCCTCGCATGAGTTCTGCGGTCGCACCCACATGATCCTCCATGACGCGACGCGCACGCTCAGCGTCCGACTGAAGAATCGCGTCCACGATGCCAGCGTGTTGCTGATGGGAGTGCGCCACCGCGGGCCCCATTACTGGGACGACGCGCAGTAAGGACTGGTTCAGCATCAGCTGGATGTTCGCCACGCCCTCCTCAAGCGCTCTGCATCCACTGAGTTGCGCAATATATCCATGCAACTCTGCATCGCGGTTCCGGAACTCCGGGCCTTCGGTAGTCGCGGCTGTTAAGAGTTGGTCCAGCCTTCCTCGCTCCTCGGGCGTGAGCTTCCTCCTTGCCGCCAGGGCTGCGCCGCCGGGCTCAAGAACCGACCTGAACCGCAGCATGTCGAGGAGGCGGTGTTTCATGTCGACGCTCCACGCCTCTTCCACAGTCGCGTCCGCTTGCGTCCAGACCACGAAGCTTCCACCGCTTCGACCACGTCGGGTGTGCACGTATCCAGCTTGCTGGAGTGCCCGGATGACAGAACGAAGCGTCGAGCGGCTAATAGACAATTCTTCGCTCAAGTCACGCTCGGGCGGTAGACGAGCCCCTGTCTGTAGCTCGCCCGCGCGGATACGAGCGACAAGGAAGCTGAGAGTCTCCTCGAACGGATTCCTAGGGGCTGCTGACTCGCCCGGCAGCCGTATCTCGGTTGACGCCCATTTGCGGTCCTGAGTGCTCGACATGGGATTGCCCCTTCACTGCTTCTTTGAGTGCGCCTCGTATGGGCCAACCAATGGGAAACGCTACCCGTCCTTCCACACCAACGATCGGGTAGAAGCGCAAGATGTTATCGGCCTGGCGCCGAAGACGCTGATCGGTCCGGACATTACCGGCTATGCTGCTTCACCGGAGGTTCACGGCATCCCGTGGGCGCCCCCCGGGTTCAGCAGTCAAGGTCGTTACCAGGTCGACAAGGCCACCCGCGTTTGGAGGTGCCGTGCTCCCAACAGTGAGACAGGTCCTTGCCATGCCGACGCTGCGAGACGGCGATGCGGAGGTGCTTGCATGCCCGGAACATCTCGACCGCACTGTCCGATGGCTGCACCCCGCTGAAGTCGCGGATATAGCCCCTCTCCTACGCGGTGATGAGCTTGTATTGACGGCAGGCACGGTTTTGCCCGACGACGACGGTGGCCTGCGCGCCTACGCAAAATCGCTCTCCGAGGCCGGCGTAGCGGGCCTGGTAGTCGAACTAGGTCGCAAGTGGGACGCAGTGCCGTTGGCCCTTCCGGCCGCTTGCACGAAGGAGGAACTCGTTCTGATTGTTCTGCATCGCGAGGTGCGGTTCGCGGATGTCGTGAGGGAGGTGGGGGCCCGCATCCTCGACGCCGAAGTTGAAGACCTGCGAGTTGTTGAACAAATCCACGAGACTTTTACCCGACTCGATGTCGAGCGTGCGGATCCAGAGACGATCTTGGCCGCGGTGGTTCGGTTCGCCCGCGCGCCAGCCGTACTTGAGTCGTTGCGGCACCAAGCGCTCGCCTCTGACGGTGAAGGACTGAGCGTCACGGAACTACTGGCTGACTGGAGTAAACGGTCCCGAGCTGTTCCGCTGACGGGCCGGACTTCCTACGATCGAAAGTCTGGATGGCTGATGACGCTGGTCGGCTCGCGCGGGGACGACTGGGGCCGGCTGGTTCTCATGACTATGGTGCCCCCGAGGCGACGCGACTACGTGCTGGTCGAACGAGCCGCTGCAGCCTTAACGTTGCATCAGCTGCACAGCCAGACGCGCGACGGCGTGGAGCGCAATTCGCACAATGTGCTGCTTGGAGAGCTGCGCTCCGGCGAAATCTCACCCGAGACGTCGACCCGATGTGAAGCACTCGGCTTCCCTGTCGCGAGCCGACGCTTCCTCGCTCTCGCGGTTCGAAGCCGCGCCGCTTCTGACCGCGATACGCTTCGGCCCATCGGGGGGTTGGCCTCGATCATCTCGCGTGCCGCGCGCGCCCTGGACGTGCCGGTCATCGTCGGCACCGAAACTGATCACGCAACGGCACTGCTGAGCCTCGACCGGGCCGCCGACGTCCATCGTGTGTTGGTAGCCCTTGCTCGAGAAGTACGCAAGTCTGCCGGCGTATCGATCGGTCGCGGCGACATCGTAGAGGCACTCGACACGTGCTATATGACTCTCACTGACGCCGAGAATGCTTTGGAAGCAAGCGATCCCAATGACGACCGGGCTTGGGTTGGCCTCGACGAAGCGCATGTACGAGGCCTGGTATGCCTACTGCGCGACGATCCGCGGCTTGCCGCCTTCGTCCAGCGCGAGCTGGGCCCGTTGATTGAGCACGATCGTGGGCGCGACACCGGTCTTCTTGAACTTCTCTGTACGTATCTCGACACGGCCGGGGGGAAGGCAGCGGCTGCCAAGGAGCTGCTCCTCTCGCGACCTGTGCTCTACGAAAGACTCAACCGTATCGAGCGTGTCCTTGATGCGGATCTCGATGACCCACGCACTCGCACGTCCTTGCACTTGGCGGTACTCGCCCGCGCGGTCATCCAGGGTAAGCACCAATAGAGCGATTCACTCGTCCTTCGATGCACGGCCTTGTGAGAGGCGTCGCGACAAGATCCCCTCCGCTCGAGACAGAACGGGCCGGTCGACCATCTCGCCAGCTAGGTAGGCGACAGACAATCCATCCAATGCCGCCACGACGCCCAGGGCCCATGACACTTCTTCAGGCGAGGGGGCAAGACCTTCGTGAACTGCCGCGATCTGAGCGGGATGGATGCAAAGCTTCGCACCGAAGCCTGCTGCAACGGACTGTCGAGCTTCCGCTTCGACGCTCGCGTGATCGTGTATCTGAGTCGAGACGCCATCGATCGGCGCTGGAAGGCCGGCTGCGGCAGAAGCCACGATTAGGGCGAACCGCGCCGGCCAAAGCAGTTCGCTGGACGTAGGTGTCAGTCCGAGTTCAGCACAGAAGTCGAGATGGCCGAATGCGAGTCGTGCAACACCCTGCACGCCGGCAATGGCATTGCAATTGCCAACACCAGATGCTGACTCGATGAGGGGAACGATGCAGCTACCCGGCGGCAATTGAGCTACCAAGCGGCCGAGGCCCCGCGGGTCGGATGCCTTTGGAATCATCGCGATCACTGGATAGGAACACGTAGCCAGAGCGGCTAGGTCTTCGCGCCCATCGCGGCTATCCAGGGCGTTCATCCTGACCCAGACAGGCGTTTTGCCAGGTCGAGCAAGCAGATCTAGTGCCTGCGCCCGTGCAAACTCCTTCCTGGTTCCAGGCACCGCGTCCTCGAGGTCAACGATGACCGCGTCAGCGCCCGCGCCGATGGCCTTCTCGAACCGCTCCGGGCGGTCGCCAGGCACAAACAGGGCGGTGCGAGCCCCACCCACACGCTCCGAAGCCGCTCCGGCGCTCACGCTCGGTAGCCCTTGAGCAGCGAGCGGCCGATGATCATCTTCTGGATGTCGGAGGTCCCCTCGCCGATGAGCATAAACTTCACCTCGCGCATGAGGCGCTCGATCTCATACTCCTTGGAGTAGCCGTAGCCGCCGTGGATCCGGAATGAGTCCTCGACGACCTCGTTGGCGTACTCGGAGGCGACCATTTTGGCCATGCCGGCCTCGACGTCCATCCGCTTGCCGGTGTCCTTCAACCGCGCGGCCTTGACCATCATCGTGTGGGCGACCTCGACCTTGGTGGCCATCTCGGCTAGGCGGAATAGCACGACCTGGTGCTCGGCGATCGCCTTGCCGAAGGTCTTGCGCTGCTGCGCGTACGCGATGGCCAGCTCCAAGCCGCGCCAGGCCAGCCCGCATGCCCGGGCTGCGACGTTGACCCGGCCGACCTCGACGCCGTCCATCATATGGAAGAAGCCCTTGCCGGACTCCTCGCCGAGGATCTGGGCGGCGGCGATCTGGTGGCCCTCTAGGATGAGCTCGGTGGTCTCGACGCCCTTATAGCCCATCTTGTCGATCTTGCCCGGCACGGTGATGCCCTGGGCGGCCTGACCAAAACCGGGCTCCTTCTCGACCAGGAACGTCGTCATGTTTTTGTATATCGACTCGGCGCCCTCGTCGGTCTTGGTCAGAACCGCGACTAGGTTGGAGGTGGCGCCGTTGGTCAGCCACATCTTCTGCCCCGTGATGGAGTACTCGAGCGCAGTCCCATCGTCATTCCGCTTCGATACGGTCGCCTTAGTGCTGACGGCAGAGACGTCGGAGCCGACGCCGGGCTCGGAGATCGAGAACGCACCACGCACCTCGCCTGTGGCCATCCGCGGGAGGTACCTCTCCTTCTGCTCCTGGGTGCCGTGCTGCAGGAGCATGTAGGCCACGATGAAGTGCGTGTTGATCACCCCCGACACGCTCATCCACCCGCGCGCGATCTCCTCGACTACCAGCGCGTACGTCAACAGGCTCTGGCCGAGGCCGCCGAGCTCCTCGGGGATCGTCAGCCCGAACACGCCTAGCTCCTTGAGGCCTTCCATGATCTCGGTCGGATACTGGTCCGCGTGCTCGAGCTCTTGGGCCACCGGGATGATCTGCTCGTCCACGAACTGCCGCACGGCCTTCAGGATCTCGGACTGGTCCTCGGAGAGGCCATCGGTCTGGCAGAGGCGGGTCGACACGGTAGTGATTCTCCGATTCGAAGGGTTTGGGACGAAGCAGGGGAAAGCATGTGCGTGATTAGGCGATGTTGGGCGTTCGGCCTTCGTTTGGGTGATCTTTCACAACGCCTGCTCGGATGAGTTGCTCCACTCGATCTTGGGAAAGACCAAGTTCATTCAGGACGGCCCGTGTATCCGCTCCGAGCAACGGAGCAGGTTCGGCTGGACCATTCGTTTCGGAGAACGTCAGGGGTGATCCGGGAGCCAAATGCGGACCGATCCCGGGCTGATCGATCACGTTCATCAGTGGGTCAAAATGCGGAGCAGCCCGCACGGCGTTTAACGCTTCCCCGAAGCTGCGGTAAGGCGCCCACACTAGAGCCGTCGTGTCGAGTGCCCGACCAACTTCAGCCCTCGTGCGCTGAGAAAACCAGCGCTGAAATAGGCCCGCAAGGGCCTCGCGGTACTCGAAGCGATCGTCTTCGACGGTGAAGTTTGTGCCGAGCGCAACTTGAAGAGCCGTGATGGGCGCCTCGAGGTCAGTGACACGGACGAGGTCATGCCAATGTCTTGCGGTAAGTGCCACGACCATCACCCTGCCCCCGTCAGAACAGGTGAAGTCGCGAGCGAATCCTCCGTAAAGGTAATTTCCAATTCGTTGTCGATCGACGTTGTTGATCTGTGCTTCGGCGAGGAAACCCAGACTGCCCGCCATGGACATGGCAACATCTGCGAGCGCAACGCGGATCCGATCACCTTGCCCATTTGCTTCCCGGCTTCGTGCCGCCGCCGCCACACCCAACGCAGCGTACAAACCGCACGCGATGTCCCAAGCCGGAAGGACGTGGTTGACAGGGTCGGCGTGTCCAGCCGGTCCTGTCACCATGGGGAAACCCACCTCGGCGTTAACGGTGTAATCAACGGCCGGGCTGCCATCGCGTCGGCCTTCAATCTGTACATGTATAAGGTCAGGGCAGTGCGTGCGGAGCACGTTGTATGACAGCCAGTCACGACCTACCGCGTTGGTGAGAACCACACCCGTGCCCGGCGGACAGGACGCAACAAGATCGTGCACAACTTCCCGGCCAGCGTCTGAGCGAAAGTCCACTTCCAAGGACCTTTTTGACTTGTTGAGTCCGGCCCAGTAAAGACTTGCTCCGTCCTTGGTTAGCGGCCAACGGTTGCGGTCTGCTGCGCCCCCGAGGGGGTCCACGCGAATGACATCGGCCCCAAGCTGCGCCAGGGTCATTCCTGCGAGCGGGGCGGCAACGAATGCCGAAATTTCAATGACGCGAAGATTGGCAAGCGGTCCCGTCCTCATTGCACCCTCTCCCTTGACGGCAGCCGCCGCGGATCAAGGGTTGATCCGGCTGCTTGTTTGGCGCTCATACCGTGTCCGACTCGTCAAGCGCAATCTTCCCGATCGCCGTGCATCGTCCTGCTGCGTTCTCAATGCGCAGGCTGGCGCTGTGCCCGTCCCGGCGCCCCTTGACGATGAGTCCCTCATCCTCGAACAGTGGCGCGGTTAGCTTGTAGCTCATCGTCAGCCGCGAGTTGCGATTCACAAGTCGCCGGCCCTCCTCCGCCATCAGGACCGCTTGCAGCGGGCCGTGTACTACCAGGCCGGGGTAGCCCTCTTCGGCTCGTGCGTAGTCTCGGTCGTAGTGAATACGGTGCGCGTTGTAGGTCAGTGCCGAGAACCGGAACAGGAGAGTGGGCGTGATCGTGACCTCGCGCTCCACGTCACACTTAGCGGATGCTCCGATTTCCGACCTGCCCTGCACCTCAGTAGCCGAGCTTGACTTCGGCTTGGACGCTTCAGCACTGTCCGCCCGCAAATACACGACGTCTCGCTCCTCGGAGAGCACCGTACGGCCTCCGGACACAACTTCCGTGGTGGTCGTCACGAATGTCATGGGGCCGAAGCGCCCGTCGACGCGACGAGTACTAGACACAGCGGTAGACGCGGTCGCGTCACAACCAATCACGAGGCCCGGAGAAAGGATGAGACGTCCTCCTGCGAACATACGGCGTAGGCCTTCGGCGGGGGGGGTCGGAAACCCATCCTTGGGATGGCCGTCGAGACCGAGTTCACCCTGGACCGGACGGGGCAGGAAGAACGCGACCTGCCACATCGGTGGCAGGGCGCTACCCGGCGTGACGTCGACGTCGTCCGACCCGATGACGCCAGCAAATGCTGATGCGCGCTCGCTATCAATCGGCTCTCGGATAACGAGACTTTCGTTCATTTCTCTTCACCAATCGCGTCAGGTGCTGGGTTCCGTCGCCTCGTGCCTGAACGTGGTACCGAACTCAGTAGTGAGGCCGACCTGGAGTTCGGACAACGTCGACCTGTCTCAAGCGACGACGTGCTTATCCGCCAAGTCGAGCGCGGCATCTAGCACGTCGAGCCCTGCAAGGAGGTCCTCGTCCGCGATGTTGCACGGCGGTAGAACGTGAATTCGGTTGAAGTTTGCTAGTGGCAGCACCCCCTGCGACTTCATGTAAGCCGTCGCTTCCGTCATCGCGGCGCTAGTGCCTCCGTATGGAGCCATCGGCTCACGTGTGTGCGGGTCGCGCACCAGTTCCAAGGCCCACATAACACCAAGTCCCCGCACCTCACCCAGACTCGGATGACGCTCGGTGAGTGCGCGAAGCTTGGGGCCGATGACGTCGACGCCGAGCCGGGCAGCATTCTCAACGAGGCGTTCACGCTGCATGACATCTATGGTTGCGACAGCGGAAGCTGCGGCGAGCGGGTGGCCCGAGTACGTGAGACCACCGGGGTACACGCGCCGACCGAAGTGATCAGCGATCTTGTCGCTGATTACTACGCCCCCAATGGGAACGTAACCAGAGTTGACACCCTTTGCGAACGTGAGTAAGTCCGGTGCAATACCAGTACGGTCGGTGGCAAACCATGCTCCCGTGCGCCCGAAACCTGTCATAACCTCGTCCACAATCATGACGATTCCGTGACGGTCACAGATGTCGCGCACACCGGCCATGTAGCCCTCGGGGGGCACCATGACTCCAGCAGTTCCCGGAATGCCCTCAAGCACAACTGCTGCGATGGTGGCAGGACCTTCGAACACGATGCTCTGTTCTAGGTGCTCGAGAGCCCGCGCGCACTCCTCCTGCTCACTCGTCGCGTGAAACGCGCTGCGGTAGAGGAACGGACCCCAGAAGTGCAGCGTTCCAGTCACGCCCAGGTCGTTGGCCCACCTGCGAGGATCCCCAGTCATGTTGACCGCCGTGGCGGTGCCACCGTGGTAGGACCGGTAGGTCGTCATCACCTTGTGACGTCCAGTGAACAATCGAGCCATGCGGACCGCGTGTTCGTTAGCGTCGGCGCCTCCATTGGTGAAAAACACGCGGTTTAGGTCGCCCGGGGCAAGTTCCGCAATTAGACGAGCGGCTTCGCTGCGCATGTCATTTGCGTGCTGAGGGGCAATCGTGCAGAGGCGTGAAGCTTGCTTCTGGATCGCGGCGACCACGGTGGGATGCTGGTGTCCGATGTTCGTGTTCACTAGTTGACTCGAAAGGTCCAGGTATCGGTTGCCTTCACCGTCCCAGATGAACGAGCCCTTGGCATCCGTGACTACCATGGGGGTGAGCAGATCTTGGGCGGACCAGGAGTGGAACACATGCTGACGGTCCAAGCGGTACGTGCGCTCGGCAGCAGTCTCAACGTTCACATGGTCCTGACTGGTCACGCTCACGATTGCCCTCCTCGAGTCATCGAATCGACGTCCGTCCGAGCGACCACTCTCAATGATGTTGACCCGGGAACGTATGGACAATCCGTCCGAAGCCGGGACTGGACTCGACATTGCGACGGGCCGCCCTCGGAAATAGCGACTCGACGGGAAGGTCCAGACGATCGGGTCGCAATCTTCCGCTGCTTCGACGAGTTTCGTCGCCAGGCCGCTGTTGCCGTGTCGGGAGCAGCCGGGCGTGCTCCCAGTGTTCGACCCGTTCGAGATGAACCCTGCTGTTGCGCCGTTACGTCGGTGTCTTTGCGCGCCTGGGTGACGCACGCTGGGTCGCACCGACACGACCTTCACATCGAAGCGTTCTGCGTTGCGCTGGCTGGTGCCTCGGCAGGAACCGTCCGACTTGCCTGCGGACGCAGAACGACTGGAACTCTCCATAGCACTTCGTCGGGAGAAGAGCGTTGACGATGAGCGACTCGGTCCCGGGAGGTAGGTGCGCGTGAGCGACGCGCTCTACTGCGATTATGGTGGCTACGGTAGGTAGGGGAGCGAAGGAGTGCGCCACGATCCCGCACCGTCCATCAAACCTGCAGCTGCGCCCTCACGGCGATGCGCGACATCGTCAGCGCTCCACCAGTACGCCTGGTGGGCCTGCCCCATGCAAAATACGACACCAGCCCCTCCCCACCGTTCGCCAGGATGTCAGGTGTTCCGTGCGCGACATGGGCTTCATCAGTTTCCTGCGTGGTGAGATTCTCGCCTTCGGCGATGATCGAAGCAGGACCCTCGAAAGCATCGAGCCGTTGATTGTGCCTTCGATAGCCGACGGCACGAGAAGGTCGACAGGAAGCCAGGAGGAGGGCGGCGGGTGGGTGCTCTCTAGATGCGTGGGGCATCGTGTCGGCAATCGCAGGGATATCGGACGCAGTGTCGCGGCACGCGACAGCCTGCGGGGCTCAGGCTGTGCGAACAATTGTGCGCCTTTGAACATCGAGGGCGCGATGGAGGAGGAGCGCATGTCCGAGATCATCCGGGACCAGAGCGACAGCCCAGCACGCGACCATGTCACCCTAAGCGGTAACCTCGGCACAACTGCGATCGTGCTTATGGTCGTCGCCGCAGCGGCGCCCCTGACAACTCTCGGCGGTAACACCCCGCTGATGATCGCTCTCGGCAAGGGGGTTGGTGCACCCGTCGGGTTCCTTATCGCCGGCGTGGTCTTCGCGTTGTTTGCGGCAGGTTTCGTCGCGATGACGCCGCACGTCTTGAAGGCTGGCGCGTTCTATGCGTACATCGAGCGCGGCCTTGGACGGTCGGCCGGGATGGGTGCCGCATTCGGTGCACTGGCCGCATACGTCGCGACCTTGATGGCGGTCTATGGGTACATCGGCGCCATCGTTGCAAATCTCATCCACGACTTCACCGGCGTCAGGCTGGAATGGTGGATCATGACGGTGTCGATGATCGCCATCATTGGCTTCCTCGGTTACCGCCACATCGAGTTGAGCGCCAGGGTCCTCGGGGTCTTCCTCCTAGCCGAGATCGCGATCGTCGTGGTGCTGGACCTCGTCATCGTGGCCCGTGGTGGGTCAGACGGTCTAACAGGCGACTCGTTCACGTCCGCGGGCATTGGAGGCGGGCTCGGAGTCGCTATTCTTTTCTCACTTCTCGGGTTCGTGGGCGTCGAGGCAACCGCAGTGTTCCGAGACGAGGCCAAGGATCCGGAGCGCACCATCCGCCGCGCTACCTATTGGGCCGTCGGGATCATCGCGACCTTTTACGCGTTCTCCAGTTGGGCTGTCATCGAGGGAAACGGGGGCAGCGGTGCGGTGGCGGTGGCGACCGCCGACCCGGACAACTTCATCGTCAACACCGCCCAGGAATACCTCGGCATGGTCGGCCGCGACCTGACCCAGGTGCTTCTCGCGGTTAGTCTGTTTGCTTGCGCGCTGTCCTTCCACAACATCGCTACCCGCTACCAGTACGTTCTCGCTCAGAACGGGGTGCTACCAACGGCCCTAGGCCGTCCCCACGCTCGCTTCGGCGCGCCGTCTACTAGTTCCGTCGTGGTCACCGCGCTTTCGATCGCGATCATGGCGGTGTTTGCTCTTCTGCGCCTCGACCCGCTGCTGCAGATCTTCGGTCCGATGGGCGGCCTCGGTATCGCTGGCCTCTCCGCCTTGTGGCTCCTTACCTCTATTTCGGTGGCTGTGTTTTTCGCGCGCCGCGGCGGTGCCACTAAGACAGTCGTTGTGGCGGTACTCGCATGTCTCGCGCTGACTGCGAGCCTGGTTTTGGTGCTCAAGAACCTTCCACTCATCGTTGGCGGAACGACAACTCTTGCCGTATTGATGGGACTAGTTCCATTGCTCTTCTTCACGATCGGCCTGATGGTGAGCCGTCGCTCGTTAGGTGTCCGGATTCAGACTCCGCGGTAGCGGAGCGGATCAATGTTCCCACTGCGAGGCGGGCAACGACCGCAGTGAGGGGGATCAGCCGGGCGGCACGGTGACTCAGCGGCAGTGCAGGCAGCCCGACCGGCGGAGAAGGACAGGCTACGAGTGTGAGTTCGGGCCGTTTGGATCCCAACTTCACAACAGCGTCGCTGGGTTGAGTCCGCAGGACTTGGGACTGCTCCACGAATGGGCGACCGTTTGCTTAGGCGGGACTGCGGCATGGGGGGTGTGGCCAAGGGGGCGCTACGGAGCCCTCGATCCCCCTCGACGGCCCCGCAGCGCGCCCTTAATGCTGCTCCTGCCCCTGCATTGCACACGGGCCTGCCCGACCAGCGAGACGCGATCGGCGCATCAACCGTTTACAAGCCAAGGCAAGTATGCGCAGCCGCCAGTACTGTGTTCACAAGATCAACCGAACGGCCTACCCAGGCAACTCTGACGGGTCCCTGCGTGGCGAGTCGTAAGGTCCCTTAACCGGCTCTGCCCTGACTCGCTGTAGCCACTTGGCTCAGCACGACGTGTAGTTCGCGCCTGCTTCACGAGGGCGGCCTGACTCCAGACTGCCCAGCGAACGTCCCAACCTCACAGAAAAGTGTGAGTAAATTGAGCACATGCGTGACAGGGAGGCTGACGCCGCGCGATCTCATGAGGCCCGTCGGACGCCTGAGGAACAGGAGTTCGCTCGCCACCTGGGGGCGGCGGTACGACAACACCGACTAGCCAATCGATTGACGCAGGAGCAATTGGCCAGCATGGCGTCACTTTCGCGCGCATCTATTGCAAATATCGAACGGGGTACACAGACCCCTCAAGTTTATCGGCTCAGTCTTGTTGCGCGAGCGTTGTCATGCACCCTGGAGGAACTGATTCCAAGGTCCATTGAAGTCGACAGCTTCAAACTTAATTCCGCGAGCCAGAGCGCGTTGAACAACGTCTTGAAAGTTGCGCGTGGCAGGCGCAGTAAATCATGAATACCCGTGCTGAAGCTGCCGCCAACGTCCTGAGACAAGAACAAGCGATTCACGGCTTCCCCGTCGATGTTTTCATGATTGCGCAAAATCTAGGGGCAGACGTCGTGCGCACCTCGATGGCGAACGAGATCTCCGGGATGCTGGTACGCGACGATCATCATCTGGCGATTGGGGTCAACCGGCTCCACCCCAGGTCGCGCCAGAACTTCACCGTTGCGCACGAACTCGGACACCTGCTAATGCATCGCGGGCGTCCTCTGATCGTCGACTCGTCGGTACGGGTTAACTTCCGCGATCCCACATCCGCCTCGGCGACGAACCGCGAAGAGATCGAGGCCAACGCGTTCGCGGCAGCCTTGCTTATGCCCAAAGACTTCGTCATACACGCTGTGGCTGACCTACCCACGCCCGCGGACCCCGACTCCATTGCCGACACGTTGGCGCCGCACTTCGGCGTTAGCGGCTCAGCGATGCACTTCCGCTTGGTGAATCTGGGACTCCTCAGCTCTAGTTGAGCGCTTCCCAGCCAGCCGGGCGATCCGGGTGAGGGCAGGGCACGGTGGGCATGGTGGGTTGAGTCGATTCAAGCTCCACCGCCCCTTGCGTCCGTGGCTGGCGCGCCGTTAGACGCTGGAACGGCTGCCGCTAGAACGATGAAGCCCATAGGCCCGTTCCGGCTTTCGTGCTCTTGGGGTGGGGTAAGGACCGCATCGCTCATCCTCGACTCGCGGACGATGCGCGTTGTCAGGGCCCCAAACGCTGTATTTGATGGATCGCCTTGACAGAGCGTATGAGCCTAGGCGATCGTGGACACACCCGCCGCACGGGCGAGGCCGACACGAAGGGGTCATCATGGTCGCCAAGCAAGCTCCGAACGTCATCCCAGACGCGGTGGCGAAGCACCCCGACGCCGAGCTCGCGATTGTCTTCGTGCGCTTCCCCGACGGACTGTCCAAGGACGACGTGGTTGCGCGACTCACCACGGTGAAGGAGCTCACCGCCAACCTTGAGCAGCGCCGTCCCGCCGCGGAACGCACCGCATCCATCATCGTCGGGCTGGGTCGCCGCCTCTTCGCCCGCTTCCCCGAACTCGACGCGAACATGCCGGTCGCGTTTCGGGAGTCCTGGGACCTGCACGCCCCAGACCTCGACGTGGACCTCGTCCTCCACGCCACCATCACCGAGGAAAACCTCGTCCCGCAACTGCTCAACGGCCTGCGGACCACCCCTCAGGACTGGGTACACCACGAGCGCGGCGCGCGAACCCGAGGCGACCGTGAGGTGTTCGGCCAGCGGGACGGGCTTCGCGGGGTGCCGAGGTCGAAGCGCGGCTCGACTGTTTTCGTCAGTGCCGACGCCAGCCCGACGAGCCGGATTGGCTCGTCGGGGGCACCTACGGCGCCTATATCAAGATGCAGCAGGACGTTACAGCTTGGGCGGGCATGGACGGCGCCCGTCGCGAGCAGATCATCGGCCGGCGTGACGCAGACGGCTCCCGCACCGATCTACCGGTCGGAACGGACCCGCACACTGAAGGGCCGTTCACCGACGCAGGAATCCCGCCTGTGACGAGCCATGTCCGCAAGGCGGGACCGCGCGGCGACCTGCACGACCGCAGTCTCCTGCTACGACGTGGAGTTCCCTTCACCGACACCGAGGGCGGAGCCGTAGTCAACGGTCTTCAGTTCTTGTCGTACCAAGCCTCCCCCGCCCAGCTCGACACCGTGCTCAACGACTGGATGTTCAACCCCGACTTCCCCCAGATCGGATCCGGAGTCGACGCCCTGATCGCCCTGGTCACGTTCCTCAACAGTTCCCTGTTCGTCGTGCCTCCCCAAGACGACAGGTTCCCTGGCGCAGGGTACTTCGACCCTCCGACCAACGCCGACGGGAAGCGCAAGTCACGGATTGTCGCGAAGAAGGCCCTCATCGACCCGAACGGCAACCCGATCCGCCGCGAACGTGGAGGCATCGAGTTCACGTTCATCGACAAGGCCACCGGGATGCCCATCGGACAGCCCGTCGTGACCACATCCGCTGGGCGAGCCGTCTCCGACAAGATCAAGGTAGGCACGGTCGTACTCATCCGCGAAACCCCGCAACTGACTCCGGAGGGCACGCCCCGTTTCGAGCCCACCAACGACGTCGAGGTGACGGTGTCATCCGGCACGCTTGTGGTCCCAGTGACCAACCGTCTCATGCCCGAGGCAGTCAACATCTACGGCCAGCCGGCCTGACCGCACGCCGCACTTCAGGGAAAGCAGATGTCTGGCGCAGAGACCGCGTTCATCGCGCTGGTCGCAATGACGCTCTTGGGTGTTGTCAGTATTTTCGGGCTCGGTGCGCTTGAACTCTCGGGGAACGCATTGGTGCACCGATCAGTGACGGGCTCGCCCCGTCGTTGGGCCTCGGCGCGGCAGGTGTACCAGCGCCGGCAGCAACTGCGTCACATTCTCGTGCCATCTGTAATCGCCTTCGCCGGGTCGGTGGTGTGCAACGTAGGGACAACCGTGCTTCTTGCGGACCTTGACCGTGGAAGGTCTTGGTGGGCGGGGGTGCTGTGGCTCATGGGCGGCGTGGTCTTGGTGGTCGTGGCCCTCGCTGCGGTGATCGGCGCCCCAGCTCGCGAACCGTGGGACTTGGTCCGCTCGTACGAAGCCCTGCTTCTGCACGTCCGCGAGGCGGCGCACGACCATTCCTTTCAGCTGATTCCAGAACTGCGGGGACGACTCAACGAGCTCGATCACCGGCGCAAGGGCGGAAGCGACCGCCGAGGAGCACATGCCCTGGAGTCAGTCCCGATCCCACGGTCGGCGGTCTTGATTCGGCCCCGCTTGGGGTTTCGGGCCATTCACTTCGGCGGCGGCTCATTGGCACCATCCCCCCGAGACGTCGTCAGCTGGGCCGTGCACTTTCGGCGCGGTGTGGTCGCTCAGGTGGCCCTGGTTTTCTTGCTACTCCTCGGCGCCGCGATCGTCGGGGTGCTGAGCCCATCCGTCCTGGCCTTCATGATCATCGTCATCGCCTGCGCGTTTCTCCTCGCCGCCAGCCTCTTCCTCCTGTACCTCGGGCTCCGCTCCGACCTCATGTGGTGGGCGCGAATCGAAGTCGAGAACCAGATCTTCCGCGAGGAAGCCGACGAGCTCATCACAGCGATGACTCGGAACCTACGGCGCCGTCGTTCAGCATCTCGCACCCCCCCGGCAAGCCGGCGAGCCGACGCCGCCCGGGCTGCAATCCCACGAACGGCAAGCCGGCGCCCATGAGGTCGTCAGGCACGACAGCATTGAATTGTCACGACCACTCGACCCAGGAGATCTCTTGACCCGCAGAACCTTCTTCAGCTTCCAGTACGAAGACGTCACGCGCGCTATGGTCGTCCGCCAGAGCTGGCTCACCCGGGACCGCGCCGCCCGTGGTTACATCGATGCCGCCGAGTTCGAGAAACTTGAACGTCAAGGCTCGGCAGCGGTCAAGGCATGGATCGATCAGCAGCTGCTGAACACCAGTGTCACCGTCGTGCTGGTCGGCGCCACCACCAACAAGAGCCGCTACGTGGCGTACGAGATCGAGCAAAGTATCGCGCGAGGCAACGGACTACTGGGCATCGACGTGTCCAAGATCAAGGACTTCAACGGCGACACCACGACGTGTTGCGGACCCATGCCGGCCGGCTACCCGTTCTACCGCCCCATGGCGGACTGAAAAAGAACGGAGTGGTGGACCCCAAGAATTTCGTCAGTTCGGTGCTTTGCTGGGGTCGTCAGTCATGCAAATGCCCCCGTGTGCCCGCGCATCTGAACAGACGTCCGGTGTGGGGACAACCTGCCGTGGCGCGTTCGCACCGACCGGCCAACCGATGAGGTCCTCCCGGGTGGGGTCCGGGGTCGTGAACGGTTTCTCTTTAGCGTGTCCGCCCGCATCGTTGCCCATGGCGGGGTCTCCTCCTCCAACGTTGGCATTTGGCCAAGTAGACGCCGTGTTTGGAATGAACAGCATCACTCCAGCCACAAGACATGACCCGGCAAGCGACCAAGCCGATGTTCTCCAGCTCCGCACTTTCCCCTCCTCGAGCCGTTTCGCCCTAGCAGTCAGCCTAGAGCACAACATGTGGCGCGTGCCAGAGAACGACCGTCGCTCCGCACACACGTGGGCCCTGGTAACGACGCGTCGTCATGCAGGTCTTCCCCCTATTCCATGCCTTCCCGTTCGACGAACTCGACCCCAAGCCCAGCGCCCGCCGCCGACCCTGGCGACCCCCAAGGACGCACCAGCCCCGCGCTCGCGAAAACACTGAGACAGGGCGCAGCGCCTGGTCATCGTGACAGCCAACCGATGACGACGGGTCATCGAGGCACACTGGGAAGCGCGTGGGAGCACGGGTGCCCCGGCCCGTGCTCGACGGGCCGGGGCTGTGGCGAACTGGCGCAGGGGCGGCTGCTCAGCTGGTTGCCTTGGCGGCGTCGATGATGAGGGCGGCGACGGCTCGGGGGTGGCTGAGCATGGCGACGTGGGACGACGTCGACAGCTCGACGATCTTGCGTGCGTTCGCCCGGCGTACATGAAGCGCTGGGCTGCCGGTGGGATGGCCTTGTCACGGCCGGTGACCAACGCCCAGGTGGGAATCGTCTTCCACGCGGCGGCGGTGGTGGGGAAGATGAACGAGTCGGCGTCGAACGGCCGCTGGGTGGCCTGCAGCACCCGGAACGCCGACGTGGAGATGTCGGCGGCGAACGCGGCCTTGCCGTTCTGACCTAGGTACAGGTCCGTTCCGGTGGTCCCGTCAGCGTTGGTGCAGGGCACGGGAACGCTGACGGGTCCCACTTCGCTGCCGGGGAACTTGGTGATGAGCTCCCCTTGGGTCTCGCCGACGTCGGGCACGAACGCGGCGATGTACACCAGGGCCTTGACGTTGGCCTTGCCTGCCGCGGCGTTGGTGATGACGGTTCCGCCCATGGAGTGTGCGACGAGCACGACAGGCCCGCTGATGGAGTCCAGCAGGCTGGCGATGTAGGGGCATCGGTCGGGATGCCGCGCAAGCGCGTTCGATCCGCAGATGGTCGGGTAGCCCGCACCTTGCAGCTGGGCGATGGTGTCGTTCCAGCACGAGGAGTCGGCGTAGCCACCGTGCACCAGCACGATGGTCGGCTTGGCACTCTGCCCGCTCTGGCCGCTCGAGCGGTGAGCAGTGGCAGCGGCTGCCGGTCCGGCACCGAAGGCGGTGGCGGTCAGTGCAGCGGACCCGGCCAAGGCCGCGCCCGCCACCAACGCCTGGCGGCGTGAAACATCATTGGTACCCATGGTGGTCTCCAACTTTCCTTGCACTGTGTCGCGTTTGTTCGCGGCGTTTGCCGCATGACGGGGGCATGCTCACCGGGGGACGCGGTCGGGCGCGCCGACTTGTGTCCACGTACGGCTGGGAGGCGTGCCTTGTACGCCTGCCTTCATGGCCGCGGCCGCGGCCGTAGGTCAGCCTTGGTTGAGCGACTCGGCCGCCGTTCGGATGAGGTCGACGACGGCCTGGGGCTGGGACACGTAGACCGAGTGGCTGCCGGGCACCTCCACGACCTGGGCGCCTGCGCGCTCGGCCATTGCGCGCTGGGCAGGCGGCGGAATCATCCGGTCGTCGCTTGCGACGAGGTACCAGCTCGGCTTGGACCGCCAGGCCGGGGTGCTGACGACGCCACTTAGGGCTTCGAGACCCCAGGGCACCTGGGAGTTGGCCATGAACGTGGCCTGGTCCGGCTTCAAGTCCGCGGCGAGGGAGTCAGCGAACTTGTCCGTGTCCAGTGCGAGGAAGCCGTTGCGGGGCGGCAGGATTGGCGGGACTGGCGCGCCGGGGGGCGGGTCGGCGATGAGGGTCTGGACGGACTCGCCCTGGTCCGGGGCAAACGCCGTGATGTAGACCAGTGCCTCCACCTGCGGGTGGGTGCCGGCCTCGGTGATGACCGCACCACCGTAGGAGTGGCCCACGAGCACGACGGGGCCGTCGTAGTCGTCGAGCACGTGGTGAGTGGCGGCCACGTCGCCCTCCAGCGACAGGGTCGGGTTCTGGACGACGGCAACGTTGTAGCCGTCAGCGCGCAGCAGGTCGTGCACGGCTGCCAACCCGAACCGTCCACGAAACCTCCGTGGACCAGCGCGATGGTAGGGCTAGGGCTCTTGATGCTCATGATGTTCTCCTAGTGAGGGCCGATGAGGTTCCTCGACGCTAGGAGCAGGCGGCGTGACGTCGCGTGCGTCAGATGACTGGGGTCGGAGCAGGTCAGTCGCCGGTAAGTCAACGGCCGGGCTGCGCTCCAGCCATCCCCGAATCAACCAAGGCGCCGGCCACCACAGGGAGCTGGTGCAGAGAAGTCAGGACCGTTCCGTAGTGTCCGTCGTTTCTGCTTCGCCGAGCTGTTTGGCGAGGACGTCGCGCAGCGCGGCCCGGGAGGTGGCGCCGAGCTTGGGGAAGACCTCATACAGGTGAGTCGCAACCGTCCGCGGCGACAAGAACAAGCGTTCCCCGATCTGCTTGTTGGTCAGTCCGGATGCCGCCAGCTCCGCGACCTGCTGCTGTTGCGGCGTCAAGGTCTCGGCAAGAGAGTCCTCTGCCCAACATGCGGGCCCGGTTGGGCCTTGCCGGTGGCCCTGAGCTCTCGCGCCGCCCGGTCGGCCCAGGGCCGCGTCAGCAGCCGGCCAAGGGGCGTCCTTGGCCTGCGTGAGCTGGGTCCTGGCAGCGGCTGCGTGCCGGGTCCGTCGAAGATGTTCGCCGTAGGCCAACTGGATGCGGGCGAGCTCGAACGGGAACTGCTGTGCCTCCGGTGCGGCCAATGCTGCCTCGAACCGCCGCGTGGCTTCGTCAGGGGGCGCGGCCAGGGCGGCAGCGCCGAGCGTCATCAGCTGAAGGCGGGTGGACAACCTTCCCACCCCGGCCTCCTCGAGGGCGGCCACATGGGCAGCGGCTTCAGTTGACCGACCGGATCGGACGGCGGCTTCAGTGAGATCAAGGATGACCCTGAGCGGGAGTGTCGAGTGCGACGGCAGTTCCCCCGCTGGGCTGATGCTGGATGCGTGGCGGTATGCGGCGTCGTAGTCCCCGCGCGTCAGGGCCGCCAGACAGGCCATGTTGGCGAGGTAGCCCTGGACCGAGCCCACGCGGCGTGGGAAGGCCCACGCGGCCATCCGGTCGGTCGTCCACTGGACCGTCGCATCGTGTTCCCGAGCAGCCGCCACCATGCCCCGCAGATGCTGTCCGGGCCATTCGAGCATCCGGTAGCCGAGCTCGTCGCACATACGCAGTCCTTCGGAGACGACCTCGTCCATGTCCTCCCAGGCGCCGGTAAAGAAGTCCTCATTGCCCAGCAGGAAGAGGGCGTCGATGGAGGAGGTGATTGCCCCTCCCGCGCGACCGTCCTCCACGACCCGCCACAACGCTTGACGGCAGCCGCCTACCCTATCGACGAACACGGCAGATATGCCCAGGCGCCGGACGTGGGCGGGGTCCTGTTCCCGGTTCAGCCTGGCGATTGCGGCTTCCAGGTCGTCCAGCACGCCCGCAGCGGTTCGTACGGGGTCTCGCAGGGTGCCGCTGATCAGCCGTAGGTCCAGGGGTGGCTCTGGTTCCAGCCGGGCCATCGCGGTGTCGAAGGGTTCCCACAGCTCGGGACGTCCGCCGAAGTAGCAGATCAGCAGCAGGGTGTGCAGCACCTCCACAAGGATTTGGTCGTCAGCTCGGAAGGGGCCGGTGTGCATCTCGATTGCGTTGACCAGCAGCCGGTAGGTGGTGTCGAGGGCGCCGTCCTGATGGAGAAGTTGCGCCGCAGCGGCAAGGGTCATCGTCAGGGAAGCGTCCGGATCCCGCTCCAGGGCGCTTTCGTCCAGCGAGTGGGGTGCCATGCCGAGGTCGCCGGTGACGTTCGCGCCGAGGTAGGCGGCTCGGGCCATGCGCCTGAACTTGTTGGTGCGCAGGGGGCTCAGGTCAGCGGCGCGCACGAAGACGGCTACCGCTCCGACGGGGTCTCCGCGGTCGACAGCTCGTTGAGCCACCTCCTCAAGGAGCGCAGCCACCGCTTCGTCCGCTCCGAGGGCAGCCGCAGCCAGCTGCCAAGCCCGCCGCTAAGGGTCCGCGATCAGGCGGCCTGCGAGGGTGGTGTGCGCCCGGCGTCGCTCGGCGTCTGGCGCCAGCCCTACGACAGCGGACCGAGTCAGCGGATGACGGAACTCCAGGCGCCGGGATGTCGGGTCCACGAACACCAAGCGTGCACGTTCGGTCGGTCCTAGGGCCTCCAGGCGGTCGCGGCCGTCTTGCTGCCCGCCCATGTCGGCGAGAACTCGCAGGTCGCCGGCAGCGTGCTTCCCCACACTTCACGGCTGGCTCCGAACGCCAGTCAGAGGGCAATGTGCCCGGCGGCGGGCACCGTGGTGACGGAGATGAACACCCCCGACAGGCCGCCGGTGCGGGCTGAGGTCAGCGACAGGACGCCGGCGGCTCCGGCGATGACGGCCACGATGAAGGACCACTTGGGTCGGGGAAGTAGATGAAGTGCGTGCCCGGGCGGAGCCCGGTGACGCCCCAGTGGGTCCATGATCGCAGGACGCGCCGGGCGAGCCACAGGGCGCGAAGCCTCACCAAGAAGCGCTACCGGTGGCTCGTCCGGGGCCTACTCAGCCTGTGGAGCGTCAGGAGCAGCAGTCAGAATCGAAGAAATCGCCTCGGTAGGACGCATGCCCGCCAAGGCGAACTGCAGCATCACTGCGGTCCCAACGCGGTCGGCGTTGCACATCACCTGAGCGTCGGCGATCGAGAGGCCCGCATCTCGCCACGCCGCCGCCTCGATTGCGGTGAAACCGACGGCGTTACGCCAGGCCCGGGTCCAGTCAGCATCGAAACCCATTTCGAGGAACTCCCTGACGACGACGGGTATCACACCCCAGCGTTCCGCCTCTTCTGGGCCCAGACCCAACGCTTCAAAGTCACGCGCCATCTGTGGCGGAATCGCAGCCTCACACCACGCCGGAGCAGAGCTCGCGGGAAGGCCCTCCTTCAGATACTCGATCAGGCCGAAAGGGTCATTTGCCTCAGCAGCCCGCTCAACCCAGTACCGCAACTCATACACATCAGTGTTCATATCCATGTGGTCACCCATCGGCGGAGCCAAGCGCTGACGTGACCGCGCGAGCGGGCGAAGTCACGCAGATCGGTGGTCCGCTGCTTGTCAGCCCTGTGGGTCCGGGCCACGGTGCGTCTGGAGGCAGGCCCCACAGCCGGGTCCGGACGGGCGCACTCGAAGGTGTCGAGAACGACGGTGCTCTGCACGATGTCGGTGGCCCTTCTAACAGGCGAACTATTCAGGCGGGGTGGTCTGAGCGGACACGTTGGGACCGCACGCTGACARACAACCAGTCGCGGTCGTGGCCCACCTTATGCAGCAGGACGAGGTCGGCTGCCTCCCCGATCGACCTCTTGGCACCCTCACGCTCGACCTCAGCCCCGTGCCACACGACGACGGTTGGGACGTGCGGCCTGGCGGCCGCGAAGGCACGAAGGTCGGCCGTCCTCCAGGCGTCTAGATCCTCCGGGGTTGCCGGCACCCCATCCGGAATCGGCGACGGGCCAGCAGCCGGATAGGGGCGCGCACGCTCGAAGCCGTCCAGGATCACCAGCCGCTCGGCTCCCGGATCTTCAGCGGCCAGGAACCGTTCGACGTTGTCCAGCGACGGGATCCCACAGGAGTAGACGTACCCGCCCCCGTCGCCGAGGCGAGCCATGACCTTGTAGTCGCGGTCCACGTATGCGGCGACCAGCCCATTCGTCTCCTCGTTGAGTGACTGCGCGAATCGCTCGGCCGTCACCCCGTCTGACTCACCGACCGCGACGTGGGCGAGTGGATTACGACCCCGCGCCATCGTGGACATTAGGTCGCCGACGGTCGCGGTGTGGGACTGGAATGGGTGGTCGTCGCTGATGGCGATGAGGGTGACGGCTCCGCAGGGCAGGGCAGGGACTGCGTCGGCGATGAGATCCCACGGCCAGCGGCTGGGATTGTCGGACGGGCTGGACAGGGTCTCGGTGGGGGCGCTCGGCGCGGGCTTCTTGAACATGACTCACTTATCGGCAGGCGAACCGGACGGGACGCAGGGCCCTCCATCAGGACTGCCGAGGGGAAGATAGGCAACCAACGGCCGGACCCCGGGCGCTCGGCGATTGCCATTTATGCGCCCGAATTGGGTTTTCCCAATCATTTGCCGGATGCAGCCCACGAGGTGGGCGCAGGCTCGTCCGGGGCGGCCGCGGGACACTCCGTGGACCACCCGATAGGTGTGGCTGACGCTCTACACGACGCGTCGGCGTTCCGGACCGTGGCGTGCACTTTTCCTGGGCACGTGATCACTTTTCTGGGCACGCCGACGCAGCTGTAGCCCGGCCTCCATGAGCGCTGCGGCTCAGGCTGGGGGCAGACCCGGTTTACGCTGGCGCTCCTGCGCGGTCGGCCGACTGCTGGGCAAGGATGGGCCCCGGCTTCCGGCCGATGCACGCGAGGTGGACGATCTCGTCCGGTTGCGCTGCCACGAGGGTCCACCCGAGTGCGGCCGTAGGGCTGTGGCTGTGCTCGACTACCAGCCGTGCCATCTGGCTAGTGAATCCCCGACGGCGCCAGTGAATGGCGTGGTCGGGCCAGAGCCCAGCCAGAGCCCATTCCCGCGCTTGACTCTTCGTGAAGCCGAGAGCCCGGAACCGCTCCACCATGGACGCGTTGAGACCCCATGACTGCGCTTCCTCAGGGCCCATGCCCATCACGATGAACCGTCGCACGTCCACCGGGGTGAAGCCGCAAGCGAACCACCGCTGCGCGTCCGCCCACTCGTAGTCGGTCGCTTCGAGGTACGCCTCCCGACAGATTGTGAGTGAGTATGGCGAGTCGACGTAGGCGCGATCCAAGTCATCCAGGGGCGAGTTGATGGTCATGATCGTCTTATCGGCACTGATGGGCATGGGCCGAACCTGCTCCGCGGTCAGTCTTGTGGAACGTGGTGGCGGCGCATGCTCCCGGGCGTGGACCCGGGTCAGTCGTCCAGCACCTCCTGGTGAAGTCGACCGTCCCAGTCATCAGGCAGGGCGGCCCACGACCCCTCCAGGTCAGGCGGCGACAGGAAGTCCGCCGGGTTGGCCCCGTCCCTGGCATGGTCGAACGCGTCGGCGGGCGACAGGCCCGTCACGGCCCACAGAACGGCCTGGGCGACCGGCTTCCCAAGATCCCTGAGGACGTGCGCTTCCCACGGCGTGAAGCCACCCTCGCGCCAGAACATCGTCTCGTAACCGAAGATCTCGAAGTTGGCCCAGTCCCACGCCTCCTCTTCGGTGAAGCCGCCGTCGACGAACGACCGCACGGCCTCCGGCACCATGACCCAGTCCCACGCATCCTGGGGGGTCAAGCCCAACTCCTCGTACAGGCGCGCTTGGTGCGGGTAGATATCCGCATCCATCCACGCCTGAGCGACGTCCGGACGGCCGAAGAACCCGCCCTCGAGATAGTCATCGAGCGTGTACCAGTTCCACGGCTCGCAGTTGGCACGCTCTTCGGACTGATAGCGGAGATCGAAAGCAGGTGGCATGGACATACCCCTCCTATCGGCAGAGCGAGTGCCCAACCGCACGCTTGTGGACCCGCCTCTCCCCCGCGCATGCAGCACGTCGTCGGCCCCAGATGCCCGCCCGGCACGGGAGAGGGCGACACGAATCCCTCTTCGTGGACGCTCCCGACCCGCGAGGTTCTGCCGATACACCGCTGTGACCGCCTCATAACAGCCCATCACCTCGGAAAGAGACCAACCCCATGACCAACCCACTGACCTGCCCATGCGGAAGCGACACCTTCACGGTCATCGCCACACTCCCCGTCCCCGTCCAGGTCGCACGATCCGTGGCGACCATCAAGATCGACAAGGTCCTCGGGAGCATCGCGCGAGTGGATGCCCATTGCGCCTCCTGCGGCCAGGCGACCGCGAATGACTTCCCCAACCCACTTCAGAGCGCCCGCGCCGCAGCACTCACCGCCTTGGCGCAGGCCAAGATCACCACCACATGAGCCCATGACGCCCAGCGCAGTCGCCAGGGCTTCCACCCGGTCAACCGGCAGACGTGCCCGCCGATATAGGCGGGGACTACAAGCCCTACCCAAGGAATCGACTATGAGCACCGACCACCCCACCTGCGACTGCGGCAACCAAGACCTCTGGGTCACCGCCGCCATCCCCGTAGATATCCGCATCAGCCCAAGCGGCGTCACCCTGCACCTCACTCGGCCCGGGACACACCCCGATTTCCAGCCGTGGGAAACCGCTGGCTGCGGCGACTGTGGTGCGTCAAGCCTCGGCAACTCCAACGAAGGGCTCGTCGCAGCCATCGAACGCGCCATGGTCGCGCTCACCAAAGTGACCGCGGACGTCCGGTGCGACAAGTAGGCGTGAGCCCGGAGGCAAGCGGTCCGCGGGTCACGCTGCGACGGAGTCTATTCAGCCTTGTGGGCGAATCGGCATAAGGCCGAGTCCCAAGTCCCAAGATGGGCGCTCAGGTCCCATGCGAGTCCCCATCTGAGTCGGGAAGGCCCAAGTTCGCCCGGATCGGACACGCACCCCCGTTTGTTCGCACACTGACCCGTGATTTCGCACGCGGATCGCAAAGTGGAGTCAGAAATTCGCATAGTTGCCCGGATCGGACAAACTCCTCCACGGCTCCCGCTCGCGCCCGACAACTCCCTAAGTGGCCTGACCCGGACACGCACAACCAGTCTCAAGTTCGTCGCGGGGAGTCTCACGCGAGTCTCATGTTGACTCGCAAAGTCTCAGGCTCGCCCGTATCGGACAACGGACAAGAGTTATGCAAAACCCTGAGTGCGGCCAACATCTCGCGGACCTCTGCACCCCGCACCTGGCCCACCGCCAGCGAGTTGTATCGGCTGGCATCGTCATGAGTTGCGCGCCGCATCCCTTGGCCACACGCGCGACTAAAACTCCTGCCTCCCACCCGAGCTAGGCCCGAGCGTGCCTGCGGAGCCGCGGTCAGGCGCCAGGTGATGGTCTTCGGGGAGCAGCGTCGTCCAAACTTCGCAACCTAATGGCTTGTGATCCAGACTTCGCACGCTTGACATGGGGCACACGGTTCAGTGCAATTGAGAGTCCTGCATCACACATCGATGGTGTGTCTAGGTGTGAAGCACGAACCTGCTCCCGACGTTCTCACCGGCCAGCAGGGGCAGCGTGCACATCTTCGTGATGGCTTCGCGGGCGCTGTTGGCGTGGATCGTGCACATGCCCGGAAGCGCAAGTAATGCTTGCGCACAGCACCTACGGGTGCGGCCCCAGCCGGTGAAGCAGTCGCCGGCCAGGGCCTAGACCGATTCACCTAGCAGAGAGATGAACGACCATGAGCACAAGCATGCAGGACACCACCGTGCACATCACCATTGATCCCCGCGAACTGCGGGTGCAGGAAGGCGACGTCGACGTCTGGTGGCAGGAGTCGGGCGACCTCAACACCGCCTTGAAGGTGGGCAGTCGCAAGACCAAGACCTACGTTCCGACGCTGGACGCCTCCGGGCTCCTCGTCATCGCGTTGAACATGGACGGCGAGGGTTCCGACGAGGTCATGACCGAGATGCCTGCAGGGCCGCGTTCGACCTCCCTTGAGGTCATCGAGCGCGCGATCAGATCGTTGCAGGTGCTCGCAGTCGGCGTCCGGGCTACGTCACGGGAGGCGACGTCATGACCGCTACGGCGACGGAGGTCAAGCACGAGCTGTGGTGCAACCACCACCTGCACGAGGAGTCCGGCCCGGGTTGCTGCGAGTGGGAGGCGAACGTCGCTGGTGCCTTCGTGAACGTCGACGTCGAGGGCGGCCGCAAGGTCGTCACGGTGTGGAGCGGCGGGGGCAACCAGCTGAGCCCCACGGACGCCGTCGAGGTGGCTGCCAGGACGATCGAGGCCGCCTCACTCGCGGCTGGCCACACGCCGACGACGGTAGCGGTTCACCGCGGCCTGGTGCGCGCTATCGGCCACGGTGGACCGTTCGACGTGGACGTCGTCGAGGTGATCGCCGATGCTCTCGGTGTCAGCGTGGTGGACCTGCTCCGCTGATCTCTCGACGTCAAGACGGTCCCACTGCCACGCGTTTTGTGCACAGTGGGACCGTCTGCGTTGTGGCGCCGCCCCGCCCTACAGGGGGTTAGGCGGGGCGGCTACGCAATCGGCCGAGGGGACAAAGCCGATGACCGCGATGCGTCAGCATAGTACCCGCGGCAAAGCAATCAAGGCCCCCCACGCCTTCCCCCTAACCCCTCCGGCGTGGGGCACCTCTACCCGCAGCCATTGTGCGCTCGGACCCGAAATAGCTGCAATGCTCCGAACTGGGCATATGCACGGCCAGCCTGGCAATGGCAGGATGGTCTCTGCGCGCCCCCCCCGGCCCCCGGGGTCGAGGGGGCGCGCTAGTGCCGACCGCTACCCCACCCAGCAGGGATGTTGGGTGGGGTAGGGGCCGCCGGTGGGTGAGGGGGCTGCCCGGCGGCGTTCCCAACGCTAGGGAGGGGCCACGTCCATGGCATCGCGCACCTGTCCTACGCGCCTTTGACTGGTGCGTCTGACGAATGTGACATCTCGCGGCGGACATAGTTGAATCAGCAGAGCAGACGCCTTGAGGTTGGCACCCGCCCGCTTTGAGGGGCAGAGAGGAAACACCTGATGCCCCGGGAGTTGGACGAGACCTGGCAGATGTTGGACGACTTCGCTGAGGTCGCGCGGCTTGCGCACATGCAGGACGACCACCGAGATGCCCTCGCGGCGCTGTGCGAACTCGCGATGAAGGTAGTCGAGGGTGACCACGCATCCATCACGACGGTGAACGGCGGCAAGTTCTCGTCTGTCGCCAGCACCAGCGACGTGCCGAGCATGGTCGACAAGATCCAAGCCGAGACCAAAGAGGGGCCATGCCTCGACGCAGACCAGACCACCGACGGGGTGCGCATCGACGACCTCACCACTGACACGCGCTGGCCAAGCTTCGGGCAGACGACGTCCAGCAGGCTCGGCATGCGCAGCATGGTGGCCGCGGTCCGGCCCGTGGGCGTTAATGTCGTAAGCGCGGTCAACGTTTACGCCGCCCGACCGCATGCGTTCTCACCCGAACACGAGACCCTGCTCTCGATCTTTGCTTCTACTGCTGCTGGCACGCTGCGCGTAGCCCACCACGACGACCGGGCCAAGCATCTGGAGCGGGCATTGCACACCAGTCGCCGGATCGGTGTCGCGTTGGGAATCCTGATGAACAGCCAGCAGGTCAGCCTCGACGAGGCCTGGAGCCTGTTGTCCAAGGCGAGTCAGGACAACAACGTCAAGCTGTCCGTGCTCGCGCAGCACGTCCTCGAGACGGGCAGCGTCGAACCAGTTCCCGCGAACTGAGAGAGCCGACTGTTTGACCCTCCCAGCCCACTTGCCGCCTACCCGACTTCCCCGGCTTTATGCAGTAAGGGCACGGTAAGAGAGGTTCGATGCGGGCGCCCGACAACATACGACAAGGCATCCTCGCGCTAGCTCACAGGGGCCCACTCTGCGCGCCACTCCGGGTGATCCGAGTAGGTGTATGCCAGGGCCATAAGCTCCCACGAGAGCACCTCCTCCTCGTCATCGGAGAACCACCCCGCCTGAACCTCGATGATCCGGCGCTTTGCGTCACAGTCGTTAAGGGCCACGGTGAGCGCCCTGCGCGCCGCCGGCGACAGGTCGGCCGTATCGAGCAGCGTCCTGCAGCGGATCTCCTGCTCCGTGATGCGCGCACGCAGGAAGTCGAGGAGATTCACGGCCCCATCCTGGGTCACAAGACGGGGGCCCACCACACAGAAGAGGCGGCACTCCTTGTAGGTCGGACCAGTCCCCGATGGCGCTGGGTGAGGAGATGGTGAGGACTTGGTCCGTGGGCGTCGTGGTGGTGGTCATCCCCGAGTTGCCTGCGGTGACGGCGGTCCCGGCCGTGCCGGTCTCCGCGTTGAAGCTGTACTGAGTCATGTCGAGCTCCTGTGCTGGGTTCGGGGCGAGCGTGGGGACGCAACGCGTTGGCTGCCTTGGGTGCCCCCGAACCTGTTTGGGGCTCGGGGGCACCTGGCGTCGGGCTTCGTCGTCGCCTCGGGTGAGTGCTCAGGACACCCGTGCGAGACGCTCGGCCCGGCTTTCCCACCTCGGCGCCCAAACACCGCGGTGGGACGTTCTGCGCTACTCGATGAGCCCCGCGGTCCGCCACCGTTCGGCGACGGACTTGGGGACGCTGATGGACTCGCCTGGGCCTGCGACGGTGCCCTCGTGGGCCACCTGCCAGTTGGCGGCCGGTGTGACCTTGACGGTGGGTTCCTTGGGCTCCGCGTCGGCGGTGGCCTTGGTGCGGCCGGTCAAGACAGCGTCACCTTGACGAAGCACGTCGGCCTGAAAACTGCCAGCGCCAGGCGTTCCTCGGCGCGGAACCGAGTGACGTTGTTCGTCCAGTCGGTGCCGGCACTCTGGGTCTCCAGGGTGATGCCCTGGCGGTAGCGAACCTGGCCTCCGCTGGCGAAGTCGCCCACGAGGACCGTCTTGGCGGTGATGCTGGTGGTCAGGACCACCGGCTTGCCCCACAGCATCAGACCGTCACTCTCGGCCGGAGCGCCCAGGAGGTAGCGGTTCTGGGTGTCCTTCAGGAGCCGGATCGCTGACCAGTCGTTGGGGTTCATCACGAAGCCGGTTGCCTCAGTGAACGAGGACCCAACTCGCAGGTCGTTCAACGCGAGCTCGAGAGTGTCGATCGCCGTCTCGGGCGCCGCGGCCTGTGTGCGAGTCAGGACGCCCGTCGTGGTCAGCACACCCTGCAGGTTCGGCGCGGTGCCGTTCCCGGACAGGAGCTGCGTGTTCTCCGCGGCGATGATGGCCTGGGTGAGCTCGGAGGAGAAGTAGGAGGCCGTCGAGGCGAAGTCCATCAAGGACTCGTCGACCACGCCGAGGTGGGCCGCGATCTTGCGCATGGTGGCGGTCACCTGGTCGATGGTCGGCACGATCTCCGGCTTGGCCCCACCGGCTGCCACCGTGGCCGCTGCGCCGCTGCTGTTGCCGGTATGCCGGATGTACTCGAAGCTCGGCGCCGACTCGGCGACGGTGGGGAACAGGGACGCCACGCGGGTGGGCTCACGCCGGAACGCGAGGATCCCAGGGACCAGGCTGGACGGCAGGAGGGAGCCGAGGTCCGACGCCGCCTTGGTGCCGACCTCCACGCGAAGCGACTGCTTCGTGGTGGCCGCGTGGTGCAGTGCCTTGACCTGCTCGTCGTCGGGGGCCAGCGACGGCAGACCGAACGACTTGCCGGTGTACGCCCCAACGCCTTCCATCGAGTCGGCCGATGAGCCGCCGCTTGCAAGGCGGCCTGCCTGCTCGTGCATCTCGATGGTCTTTGCGTGGGCCTTGATCGCGGCCTCGATCTCGTCGAGCTTCGCGGTCTTGGTCTCCGGTCGGAGACGGGGGTTCTTGGTGACTTCCTGGGCTTGCTCGGCCAGCTGCCGCATCGCGGT
The DNA here is from genome assembly GCF_056405035.1 of Pedococcus sp. P2_A3. Classification (NCBI taxonomy): domain Bacteria; kingdom Bacillati; phylum Actinomycetota; class Actinomycetes; order Micrococcales; family Intrasporangiaceae; genus Pedococcus; species Pedococcus sp. P2_A3. Next base: position 70,544 of record NZ_JBFUCW010000015.1, read on the forward strand.
CTTGGCCTCGAGGATTGCGGACATCTCGGATCTCGATGTCTGTCCATATGTGCCGCGCCGCATCTGCGGCGGGCACGAGAGGGAAAGGGGCTGCGCTATGCGGCCTGCAGGCAGCGGCCAAGCGCGCGCGGGACTCTTCGTGCCGTTCGGCGAATGCGGGGAGCTTGGGCGGCGGCGGCGGCCCCGAAGGGCGGCGGCCGCGGCTTATCTCGCGGCGACGATCGAAACGGCTTGTCCTACAGCCCCATCATAGCGCATGTCTCGTATCCGAGACAGGGATCTAGGCTTCCGCGTGTTCAGGACAGCCCGGCTCGTGGTCGATACCGACGACCCAGCGCGTGCCGCTGGCGGGTACAGGCTCAGCCGTGACGCGGCAGTGCCGGCAGGTCAGGAGGGTCGCCTCCATCTGCGCGTCGAGGAAGTTGACGATGCTCGAGGGATCGTCCTGGTCGTGGGCGTTGACGGTCACTGGGTTGGCCTCTCAGATCAGTGCGAATAGGTCGAGGGGGTTGAGGCCGAGCTCTCTGGCGCGGGTGTAGCGGTCGCGGCGGGCCTGGTCCCACCCGCGGCGCAGCCGGTTCCGCTCGGCCGTGGAGAGGCTGGGCTCGCAGATCTCGCAGACGCACCGCTCGTCAGCGGGGCGCGGGAACTCGGCCAGCACGTCGGCGGCCGTGGCTTGGGCGCCCTGGCCCTTACGCCGCGCCATCACGGCCCCCTCGCAGCGAGCGCAACGCCTTGCCTCGGTGCTTGGTCCGTGCGGCCTGGCGCTGCTGGGGGTGGCGGACCTCGCCTGCCTGCTCGCCCTCGAGCGGAAGGGCCAGCGAACGGCACAACGACTCCAGCACCTTGCGGTGCGCCCTCGGCTCGGCGAACAACGGGTTCGGCACCGGCTGGCCCATCGAGCCGCGCACGGTGAGGGCGCCTGCCGCGAGCTCGACCTCGATGCGTGCCAGCTCGTCGGTCGTGCGGCATGCCTGGTGCAGAAGTGCGCGCTCGGCGGGGTCGAGCTCGTAGGCGCCCACGACGGCATCCCACAGTGCCGAGCCGGCAGGGTCGTAGAGCGACTTCCTAGCGGTCATCTTGGGGCCTCCTGAGGCTGAAAAACGGGCTTGCGCAGACCATCTGTGTGGGGACGACTACCGGAGCAGTCGTCCGGCCTGTCTTGACGTAGAGATGATTTGGCCCCTACCCCGTGGCGATTCATGGGCTGCACTCCGGGCATCCCGTGCCTCGCCACGTGACTGGCTGGTGGTGGTGATCGCGGCAGACGTAGCCGGTGACTGGAAGGGCTGGGCGCTTGGGGCCGCGGCGCTTGTCCAGGTAGACGATCAGGTACTTGTCGCACCCGAGACAGGTGCGCTTGACGTCACCGTTCGGCCGCGTCTCCTCGGTGAACTCCTCGCCTGTGCATCGGCGGGCGTGGACGAACCGGATGGTTGGCGCGTTGGTTGGCATGTCAGGAGGCCTCGAGTTCGGGGGTGGTTGGGGTAGTAGAAGAGAGAGAGGCCGAGCACGGAACGACTACGTCGGGGGTAGTCGTTCGCGGCTGAGTGACCACAGTGGGGGTAGTCGTTCGCGGCTGAGTGACTACCTCACGGGTAGTCGTTCGCGGTTGGCGCCTCGTGTGATCGCGTCGGCATCGAGCGTCCGGGTTACCCCTGCCGCCCTGCACGTCGTGGCTACTCACGACCAGGCAGAGTGCGTGGGAGACGTCGAGGACCAGGCCCAGGTCGACGGCCTTCTGGATGCTGCGGTAGATGCTTCGACGGTCGGGCAGGGAGCCGTCCTCGCGGATCAGGTAGTAGGCCAGCTCGCCGCGGTCGAGCTTGGCGTGGCCGTTCGCGCTGTGGCGGCCATAAGCGACGAAGACGATGCGGAGGTAGTCGGGGAATCTGTGGTCGCCAGCCCTGTCGAGCCAGTGGTCTTGGCTGTGTGCGGACCAGTCGCGCCCGCCGAAGTCGATGCGTCGGACGCTCACCGGAGCTCGCCCTTCATCCGTACCTCGTAGCCGGCGTGCTCGGCTCGGGCGATGAGATCACCGATGCGCTCCGTGCGGATGTGCCAGCCCTTGTACGTGATCGAGTACATGGCGGGGATGTGCTCGGCCTTCAGCCACTGCCCGAGATGGCCGCGGACCAAGCTGTAGCGCGGGCTCTCGCGGAGGCCATAGACGTAGACGCGGTTCACCTGGGCCACCTGGCCTCGCGCCGAGATGCTGCCGCCTCGTCCGCATCCGCGTCTCGTGGCTCCAGGTCGGCCATACGGTGCACAACCTCGGCCGCGGTGCGCTGGATGGTGGCGAGCTCTTCGTCCATCTGCTGTCGGCCGCGCTCGATGCCATCCGCGAATCCACGCAGGTATCCGTGCAGGTGACGTTCCCAGTCGTCGCGAGGGAGGAGAGCGTCAGGCGGCGTCGCCATGTGCTTCACCGCCCCGCAAGAGCAGGGCGAGCCGGTCGCGCTGCTCGGGAAGGAGCGGGGGCCACGCGGCCACGGTCTTGGCAATGTGCTCGGCCAGGGTTTCGGCCTTGAGCTCGCGGCGTAGGTCGGTGTGGTCTTCGGTCGGTCGGTGTCTGCTCTCAGCGGCCAGACGGCCTCGGAGGGATCGTGAAGACATAGGAATGCCTCTCAGCGAGTGCTATCCGTGTCTCCGCTGAGAGGCACCTAACCTCGGCTCTAATCGGCTGCCGAACCGGCCCGGTGGGGCTATTGCTGCAAATGCTACAGGCAGTAGCAAGTGAAACTAGGGACGTAGTTCGTCCGTGTGTCGCCCGCGCACCTCGTTGTCATCCAGTAGGGCGCGGACACGATCCCAACGCACGACGACATCGGCGCGGCATTCCCCGCAGGTCCCGCGGACGCGCTCAGACTCCCCGGACTGCTCAAAGTGCAGGCCGTTGCCTTGGCGGTACTCGCTTGCCTTCGGATGCGGGTCAAGATATTTGAGCGCGATCCCAACGAAGTGCCCCTTCTCGCAGAGGAGGTCGACCACCACCTGCATCGGCTGGACCGAACCTCTTCCTTGATCCTCTACACGTCTACGGCGGCTCATTGGTGGACTCCCCTCGGTTCGATCTTGACTAGGTCCCCGTCATAGACGTTGCCACGCTTGCCCGAAGGAAGCACGGTAATCGTCATCAGCTCGCGGACCACGGCGCGTTTCCTGTCGATCGTGAGCGCCTTCCAAACCTTGGCCGGATCACGGCCCACGAACGGCGCGAGGGCACTACCTCGGGCGGCGCGGGCCATCGCGGACTCTGTGTCGCTCAGTCGGTCCTGTAGCCCCTTGGTGATCTTGGCCAGCTGGGCGCCCGTGATGCTGTGCGCGGTGAACAGGTCGGCAGCCTCCCCCATGCTGGCGCGGATGCTGACGGCCTCGAGCCGCAGCCCCTCGGCGTCTGGTGAGTCCTCGCGGGTCGCCAGCGCTGCCATGAAGTCCGGGCGGGCCAGTAACCCGAGCATGATGCCCTCAACGTGCTCGTCCAACGGCTCGGCAGACCGGGCGACGTGCCCACCGCCACCGACTCGACAGCGGTAGACCGTGCGGTTGGTCCCTCTGGCGCGGTTGCTCGCCACCGTGGCCGAACGCAGGGGCTCGCCGCACCCTTCCTTGCCGCAGACCGCGATGCCGGCCAGGAGCCAGCGAACACGGTTGCTCGTGGATCTGCGCCGGTCGGGGTTCTCCAACACTGCGCAGACCGCGCGCCAGGTGTCCTCGGTCAAAATGGCAGGCCACGTCGTCCTGCCGACGATCTCCCCGTTGAGAGTCGACAGTCCCGCATTCCGGGGACGCGTGAGCACCTGCCGCAAGCTCGTGTAGCTCCACGGCCTTCCCGTCGACGTCGTGACACCGCGGGTGTTCAGGTCGGCCACGATGGATCCAAGAGACGCGCCAGCAAGAAGCGACTTCGCGGCCTCGCGAATTTCGCGCGCCTCGCGTCGGTTCAAGGTGGCGCTGCCGTCGCCGACTAGGTTCCAGCCGAATGGTGGCGCGCCGCCCAACCACTTGCCCGCCTCGGCCGCCTTACGTTGGGCCCTCCGGGTTCGCTCGCTCTTATGCTCGCTTTCCTGACGGGAGACGGCCCCGCGGATGCGTGCAGTCATACGCCCCGACGCCGTTGCGAGGTCGAGCTCACCCGCCTGGGCGAAGTGAGTCACCACCCTGCGAGGCTCGCACGCGTCGATGTAGTCCTCGAGCTCGCGTGGCGCTCGGTGCAGGCGGTCCTCGTGCCATGCGAGCACCGCGTCGACCTCACCCCTGCGGATCGAGTCGAGCAGAGCGAGGTATCCGGGCCGCGACTTGCCGCTGTAGGCGCTCACGTCGTTGTCGGTGTGCTGCGCGACTATGGTCCAACCGAGGCGCTTGGCGAGCGCCTCGCAGTCCTGACGCTGCCGTTCGACGCCAAGGCCGGCGCCCTCGCGGTCCTGGGATATGCGGCAGTAGATGGCCGCTCGTTTGGTCATATCGACATTGTGCCTTGACATACCCCGGCAGACCACTGTTCAGGGCGATCAGGAGGTCGAGGCTCTCGCCCTGGCGGACCTCACCGACGATGATCCGGGACGGCCGCATCCGCAGGGCTTCCTTGACCAGCCGACGCAGCGGGATCTCACCGGTTCCCTCGAGACTGGCCTGTCGACACTGCATGGAAGCCACGTCACGCAAGGGGATCTTGAGCTCGAAGACCTCCTCGCAGGTCACCACCCGCTCCCTCGGGGGGATCGCCGCGCTGAGGCAGTTGAGCAGGGTGGTCTTGCCGGCCTGGGTGCCTCCGGCGACGAGGATGTTCAGACCGGACGCCACCGCCGCACCCAGGAAGCGCGCCGCCGGGGCAGTGAGCGTCCCGAGACCCACGAGGTCGTCGAGGTGCGCAGCACGCACGACGAACTTCCGGATGTTGACCGACCAGTGGGTCCGCGTGATGTCGGGGATGACCACGTGCAGCCGAGAACCGTCCGGCAGGACCGCGTCGACGAAGGGGCTGGACAGGTCGACCCGGCGCCCACTGGTCTTGAGCATGCGCTCCACGAGGTCGCGGACGCCGTCGGTGGTCAGCATGGTGGTGGTCAGCTCTGCGACGCCCCCACGGGCGACGAACACCTTGGAGGGCTCGTTGATCCAGATCTCCTCGACGTCCGGGGCGTCGAAGTACTGCTGCAACGGCCCGAAACCTGCGACCGCGTCCTTCACCGACTTGACCGCGTCGTCGACGTTGGGCAGTGCCGGCAGGCTGCCGTGCAGCGACCGCTCGTCGTAGTCGGCCACCGCGTCCCGGACCAGCCGATCGAGCTCTCCGACATCGCGCGCCGGGTCGAGGCCGGAGCGGCGGATCAGCTCCCGCACCTCGGACTCCACCGTCAGCAGTGCGTCCATCGACCCCTCCCCCCTCCCCACGACCTCCATCGCGATCTCCTCCCTTGCATTCGCTTGCGCAAGGTTAGACGCGTTGGTGCTTGTTTGATGTCGCTCGTCCACAGTTGTGGATGATGGGCGACGATGGCGATCGGCCGCTCCTACCGTCGACGGATGCGCCTCCAGCTCACCGTCCTCTTCTGCCCACCAGGCGGCGGACCACCCCCCGAGCCGGTGGAGGTCGAGGTGGTGGCGGCCGCCGGGTCCACCGCCGGGCAGCTGGCCAGCGCTCTCGCCACCCTGGACCCCTGGGGTCGCCACCACGCGACATCGATCTCGGTGTCCGGCGCGCTGGTCGCGAGTGCGGCCGTGGTGGGGACGCACCCGCTGGTCGACGGCGCCGCCCTCACCCTCGCGATCCAGCCCGCCGCCTCCTCCTCGCCGGGTCCCGCAGCCCCCCGCTCGCCGGTGACACTCTCGGTCACCCACGGACCGGACGCCGGCCGCAGCATCGAGCTCGTCCCCGGAGTGCACACCGTGGGTCGGGGCTCGGAGGCGGCCGTCGTGATCGACGACCCGCGGATCTCCCGGGTCCACGCCGTCATCAGCGTGGATGCTGACTCCATCAGCGTCGCCGACGCCGGGTCGACGAACGGCACCGAGCTCGACGGAGTCCGGGTCGGCGCCGACCCGCACCCAGCGGCCATCGGGGCCACCGTCCGCGTCGGAGACACCCTGCTCGTCCTTCGCGCCGGAGGGGGCGTGCCGGCTGTGGTGGCACCCCGAGGCGACGGCAGCATCGCTGTCAACCGCCGCCCGCGCCTCTCGGGCACCCTGCCTGCACGCACGATCACGCTGCCCACCCCGCCAGCCGTCGCGCACGCCCCCCGCGTGCCGTGGGTGGCCATGCTGCTCCCCCTCCCGGTCGCGGGGGTGATGGCGCTGGTCTTCGGTCCGATGATGCTCGCCTTTGCCGTCATGAGCCCGATCCTCTTGGCAGGCAACGTCATCGGTGATCGGCTCACGGGCAGACGCAGGTATGCCGCGGAGCACGCGGCATACCTGCGTCAGCGTCGTGACGCCGAGGCGCGCCTGCGAGCTGCCTGCCATGACGAGGCCCGGCAGCGGGCCAGGGACCTCCCCGACCCCGCGCAGACCTTGGCCGTCGCCACGACACCCACGGCCCAGCTCTGGGAACGCCGCCGCAACGACCCGGACGCGCTCACCGTCAGCGTCGGGTGGTGGAGCACCCCCGCTTCGTTGAAGGTGCAGAACTCCGATGCCGACGTCGCCGAACACCCCCTGCTGCATCGTGTCCCGTGCGCTGTCCCACTCGCCGACCTGGGGGTGACGGGTTTCTGCGGTGAGCGCGCCGCGGTCCTGGGGGCCCTGCGCGGTGTCATCGGCCAGCTCGCCACCCTCCACTCGCCGCTCGACCTCGAGCTGGTCCTGGTGACGGGGTCTGGCGGCGTCGACCCGGCATGGACGTGGCTCGGGCGGTTGCCCCACGTCCGCGCCGCCGACGGGCGCCCGCGCCGCGGTTGGCTGCTGGCAGTGGAGCGCGCCGACCCGCGCGAGACCGAGGTCGTACGGATCGGCATCGGCGAGCTCGCGGCTGTCGTCCGGCAGAGAGCCACCCACCAGGACGTCCGGGACGAGGTCTCCGGAGGACCACGAACCCTGGTCGTGCTGGACGGAGGTCTCGACCTGCGAGGGCTTCCCGACCTCACCGTCCTGCTCGAGCACGGTCCCTCCGTGGGCATCTGCGTCGTGGCCGTCGCCGACGAGAGGTCGGGCCTGCCGTCCGAGTGCCGCGCCGTCCTGGACCTCGACACCCCGAGGTCTCTGCTGCACCTCCCTGGCGCTCCGTCCGCGCCCCTGGTGGTGGACCGGGTCGGCCCGTGGTGGGCAGACCGCCTGAGCCGCGCCCTCGCCCCTCTGCGCGACGCGACCCCGGGTGCGACGGCCGGCTCACCTCCCGACCGGCTCGGGCTCGGCGAGCTGCTCGGTCTCACGGAGGCCGAGCCGTGGGGGACGACCATCGCATGCTCGTGGGCGGAGCACCCGCAGAGCACTTCCGTGCCGGTCGGCCACACGGGGGAAGCCAGCTTTCGCGTCGACCTCGCCTCCGACGGCCCGCACGCGCTGGTGGCAGGGACCACGGGCGCGGGCAAGTCCGAGCTGCTGCGCACGCTCGTGGCTGCACTGGCCGTCCACCACCGGCCGGAGCACCTCTCGATGATCCTCATCGACTACAAAGGTGGCGCCGCATTTCGCGAATGCGCACCCCTCCCCCACGTCGCCGCCGTGGTCACCGACCTCGACGAGCTGCTTGCCGCCAGAGCGCTCACCTCCCTGCGGGCCGAGCTCAAACGCAGGGAACGGGTGCTGGCGACCGCGCACGTGCCGGACTTCGTTGCGTACCAGTCTTCCCCGGTCTCTGCCACCGACCCGCTCCCCCGCCTGGTCATCGTGATCGACGAGTTCCGCGCGCTCGCGGAGGAGCTGCCCGGGTTCATCGACGGCATGGTGGCCGTGGCGTCCCTCGGCCGCTCGCTCGGCGTGCACCTGGTGCTCGCGACCCAACGTCCCGCAGGGGTGGTGACGGCCGACCTCAAGGCGAACCTGAACCTGCGCATCGGCCTGCGGCTGCGCGACCGGTCCGACTCGGTGGACGTCATCGACGTGCCCGACGCCGCCGCCGTCGACAGCCGCTTCCCTGGCCGCGCCCTCGCCCGCGTCGCGGGTGGTCCGGTCACCGCCTTCCAGACGGCCCACGCCACCGCCCGGACCACGTTTGGCCCTGCCGACGGCATCCGTGTGCGTCGGCTGCCGTGGGGCGTGGCCCCAGCGCCGTGGCCCGAGGCCGCGCCGGACGACGACGCCCCCACCGACCTGTCGGCCGTGGTGGACGCGGTGTCGGCGGCGGTCGACCTCACCGGTGCGCGGCCCGCGTCCAGCCCGTGGCTCCCGCCCCTTCCCGAGCGGCTGGAGCTGGGGGCACTGCCGCAGGGTCCGGATCCGTCCCGCTTCGCCATCGGTCTCGTCGACGAACCCGCCCTCCAGCGGCAGTCGCCGCTCGAGGTGGCCCTCGACGAGCCGGGCCACTGGGGGTTCGTGGGTGGCACCGGGAGCGGACGCAGCACCGCCCTCCTCGCCGTCGCGGGCTCCGCGACGCGGACGATGGGTCCGGACGACCTCCACCTGTATGCCGTGAGTGGCGGGTCGCTCGCAGCCGTGACCGCCCTGCCGCACTGCGGAGCGCACGTGGGCGTCGACGCACCGGGCCACCTCGAGCGGCTCGTGTCGAGGCTGGCCGGGGAGCTGGCCGGGCGCCGGGTGCAGCTCACCACCTCGGGTCGTCCGTCCTGGGGGCAGTGGCGCCGCGGACCCCCTGGGCGCCCCGCCCGCCCTGCTGCTGCTCGTGGACGACTGGGACCTCCTCACGCAGCCCGACGACCACCACGGAGGGCAGCTCACGGCCAGGCTCCTCGGGCTGCTCCGGGAGGGCGCCGGCCTCGGGCTGACCGCCGTGCTCGCAGGAGACAGGTCCCTGCTCGTGGGGCGGGCAGCGTCGGTCATGACCCATCGGGTCGTGCTCCGGATGGACGATCCCACCGACGTCCTGCTGGCAGGCATCCCTGCGAGGTCGGTGCCTGCCGCGCCGCCGCCCGGCCGCGGCCTGCTCCGCGACGGCACCGAGCTCCAGGTCGCCGTGCCACCGTCCGTCCCCGAGGTCTCGACGCTCGCCGCCTCGCCCACGCACGCCGCCAGCGGCCGGCCGCAACGACGCCCATGGCGCGTGGAGGCCTTGCCGGAGCACGTGTCCTTGCGGTCGTTGGAGGAGGCGTCGCCGGGGACCGTCGACGACGACCTGGTGCTCGTGGGGATCGGAGGTGACGAGCTGGAGCCGCGCGGGTTGAGTCCTTCCCGCGACGGGCGACAGTGGGCGGTGCTCGGGAGACGTGGCTCGGGCGTCAGCACCACGCTCGTGACGGTCGCGACGGGCTTGCTGACCCGGGGTCGTCCGCTCTGCGTGGTCGCCTCACCCTCCACCCCGTGGGAGGCGCTACGCCGGGACCCGCGCGTTCTCTTCGTCGACGGGCCGGGTGGGCTTGACGCGCTGGTCGCGTTACGGCGCCGGGCACCGGATCTCGCCGTGGTGGTGGACGACGCCGACCAGCTGCTCGACACGCCCCTCGACCCGGCGTTGCGTCAGGTGGCCGGCCTGGTCGACCGAGACGGCTGACTCGTCGTGATAGGAGCTGAGGCCGACGCCCTGTCGGTGCAGTACCGGGGCCTGGCGGTCGCCATCGCCCGCCGCCAGACGGGCGTCCTGCTCGGGCCGACCAGCGTCACCGCGGCCGACCTGTTCGGCACCCGGGTTCCGGTGGACCGGGCGGCACCACCCGGCCGTGGCTACCACGTGCGTTCCGGGGTCGCGGTGCCGATCCAGGTCGGCTCGACTACGGTCAGGTGGTGACCCTCCCCCCTGACCTGGCCGCCCTCGGTGACGAGAAGTTCGTCTGCCTCACGACGTTCCGCAAGTCCGGCGCCGCCGTCGAGACCACCGTCTGGATCGGGAAGGACGGCGACTCGCTCATCGTGACCACCCCGTCCGGGAGCGGCAAGGTCAAGCGCCTGCGCAACGACGAGCGGATCACGCTGCGTCCCTCGAGCCGACGGGGCAACGTCGACACCTCGGTGCCGCCGGTCCCCGGCGTCGCCGAGGTCGTCGAAGGTCGCGAGGCGATGTACCGGCTCGACTCGGTCATGGGAACCAAGTACCCCTTCGAGTACCGCCTCGTCCTGGGGATCGAGCGGCTGATCCGCCGAGGAGCACCCCAGCGGGTCATGCTCCGCATCACGGCAGCCGACGAGGCCGCCTGACCGGGTCAGTCCTTGACCGCGCCCCCTGCCCGGCCCTGTGTCGAGCCCGGTGCCGGGCCCTCGGCCGGACCCTCGGCCGGGTCCTCGTCGGTCGTGTCGGCGCGGATGGCCGCCACGATGCCGACCAGGGCGATGCCGATGACCAGCGCACCGACCAGCCCGTGGTCGCTCTGCACGAGGCTCCAGCCGACCGGGAGCAGCAGCGCGTTCCAGACGACGGTGGGGGTGTTGGGCCAGTTGTCGCCGCGCAGCCACCCGCGGGCCAGAACCGCGATCCCTACCGCGAAGACGAGGATCAACAGGGCCGACATGACGACCCTCGCCACGTCGGCGGCGGAGTCCTGGGTCAGCTCCCAGAGGTAGAACACGACGAACCCCAGCAGGGCGAGCGCATGGAGGGCACAGATCCCGGCGGCCACCGCACGGAACGGGTCGCGCGGACGGGACGGGGCGGGGGCCGGACTTGTCACGCCCCTCAGGCTAGGTGCAGGCGCGGAGCAGGCGCACGCGGCATACCGACGGTCACGATGGTCGGGGAGCCGGCTCACCTGACGCGGGCTGTCCGACATGTGACCAACACCTCAGTGTTACCCACCCGAAATCTCGTGCTCAGGGTGTTGATTCCGGGTCTGATGCGTCAGGCTGGAACAGAAACACCGGGCAACCCGTTGGCAGAAGTGCGTCAACCCCTCCAAAATGGGTGCGCACGCGTTTCACCCTGTGTGGAAATGGGTCGAGTAGGCTATGCCGTTCGGTCCTGACTTGCTCAGGTGCACGACCCCCCGCACACCCCCGCAATGACGCGTCCGTGCCGTGAGGTCCGCAACCCCAGGGCCCACCACACGGATGCGAATCCCCCTGCACTACAAGGAGCACCCTTCATGGATTGGCGCGACCGCGCTGCCTGCCTCGACGAGGACCCCGAGCTGTTCTTCCCGATCGGGAACACCGGCCCGGCCATCCTCCAGATCGAGGAGGCCAAGGCTGTGTGCCGACGCTGCACGGTTGTCGACGTGTGCCTGAAGTGGGCCATCGAGTCCGGCCAGGACGCCGGCGTCTGGGGCGGCATGTCCGAGGACGAGCGCCGCGCCCTCAAGCGCCGCAACGCCCGCGCCCGCCGCGCCGGCTGACCGAGGCCCCTTCCCGCCGACCCGTCGGCGGCCCCCACGCCGCACCACAACTCAAGAAGACCGGGACCGCCGTCAGGCGTTGTCCCTCCCCAGTGGCCGAAGCCGCGCGATGAAACGCACCCGCGTACCGCGCGGCTTTGCTGCGTCCCAGGTGATCCGACCCCGCAGGTCCTGCACCAGCGACTGAACGATCTGGGTGCCGAGCCCCGACCCACCCGGCTTGAAGTCAGCCGGCAGGCCGGCCCCGTCGTCGGTGATCGTCACGGTGAGCAGCTCGTCGCCCCGGTCGTCGGTGGTGCGCTGCGCCTCGATGTGGACGGTGCCCCCGCCGGTCTCGGCGAGACCGTGCTCGACGGCGTTCTGGACGAGCTCGGAGAGCACCATCGCCAGCGCCGTGGCGTCCTCGGCCCGCAGTGTGCCGAACGACCCGGTCACCTGGGAGGTGATCGGGTGCTCGATCTTGGCGACCTCGGTGATGGCCTGCAGCCCCCGCACCGCGATGTCGTCGAAGTCGACCATCTCGTCGAAACCCTGGCTCAGCGTCTCGTGCACCAGCGCGATCACCCCGACGCGACGCACCGCCTCCTCCAGCGCCACCCGGCCGGCCTCGCCCTCGGGCAGCCGCCGGGCCTGGAGCCGCAGCAGGGCGGCGACGGTCTGGAGGTTGTTCTTCACCCGGTGGTGGATCTCGCGGATCGTCGCGTCCTTGGTGAGCAGCTCGAGCTCACGGCGGCGCAGCTCTGAGACGTCGCGCAGGAGCAGCAGCGCACCCACCCGGATGCCGCCCTCGGTGATCGGGATGGCGCGCATCGACACGCTCGCGCCGCGCGAGGTGACCTCGGTGCGCCACGGGGCACGACCGGTGACCACGAGCGCCAGGGACTCGTCGACCGGGGACTCGTCGCGCAGGAGGTCGGCGACCACCTTGGCCAGCAGCTCACCGATGACGTCGCCGACGTGGCCCAGCCGGTGCACGGCCGAGAGGGCGTTCGGGCTGGCATACGACACGATCCCGTTCACGTCGAGCCGGATCACGCCGTCGCCGACGCGCGGCGCGCCCCGCCGCTGCCCGGTGGGCGCGGAGGTGTTCGGGAACTCCCCGGCCGCGATCATCCGTGCCAACGCGTCGGCGAGCGCCTGGTAGGTCAGCTCCAGCCGGCTCGGCGTCCGCATCGCCGCCAGGTTGGTATGCCGCGTGATCACCGCGAGCGCGCGGCCCTCCCTCACCACGGGGATGGCCTCCTCGCGCACCGGCATGTCGTCGCGGAAGATCGGGTCCTTCTCGCGCACGATCCGCTGGTCGAGGTAGGCCTGGTCGAGCAGCGACTGCCGTCCCCGGTGGGTGCGCCGACCGACGACGTCCTCGAAGAACACCATCTGGCCGGTGGTGGGGCGCACGTGCGCCACCGCCAGCCAGCCCTCGAGACCCCCCGGCACCCAGAGCACGAGGTCGCCGAACGAGAGGTCGGAGATCAACTGCCAGTCGCCGACGAGCAGCTGCAACCACTCGACCTCTGCGGGAGCGAGATCGGTGGCGGACTGGAGCACCTCGTTGAGGGTGGGCACGCGGGAAGCCTAATCGCGGGCGCGGACCGCCCTGCTCGACGGGTGGGCGGCACCTGTCAGCAGCGACGATCCTGCACGAGACTGGCCTGTTGACCGACCTCCTGGCCCTGGCCTCCGGCCGCAGGCGAGGCTGAGCTCCTCCGGGTCGAAGACCCCGAACCACGTCGCCGTGGCGGCGTCGGTGGCGAAGGCCACGCGGTCAGGTGGGGACGACGACGTCGCCGACGGCGATGGTGCCGGGCTCGAGGACGGACGCGTAGATGCCCGCCAGCAGGTCGTGGTGCTCACTGATGGCCCGGAGCATCCCGGGCCGCTCGGGCAGCCCCACCTGCGCGACCCCCACCATCCGACACCGCTCGATCGGCTCGCTCACCCGCAGCCGCACGGTGCCGATGGTGACGTCGTGTCCGAGCCACGACTCCTCGGCATACGGCTCGGTGGTGGCGACCACGACGTTCACGCGCAGGTGCCGCGGGTCGAGTGGGCGTCCGTCGCYCTCGTGCCGACCCAGCTCGGCGAGGGTGGCGCTGCCCACGAGGGAGAAGGACGCGGCGTCCTGGTGCTGGACGTCGCCCTCCCTTCGCACCGTGACCGGCTCACCGAAGTGCCGCGAGAGGGCCGAGTCCGCCCTCCCCTGCCCGACGGCCACCTCCAGCCCGCCCGGCAGGGTCACGACGGTGTCCCCGGCGCGCTGTGCGGCAGTGACGTCGAAGACCGGGTCCATCCTGCGGAAGCGTCGTGAGTGCTTGCCACTGGCCAGCTTGCCGTCGGCGGCGTAGACCGCCCACTCCCGGTCGCCGTCCAGCCCTGCACCCCCGACCTCGACCCTGGTGAGGGTCTCCCCACCCATCGACTTCACCGGGTAGCGCGTCAGCAGCAGGACCTGCGGATGAGTCGTCTGGTCGGCCACGCGGCCACTCTATCTGTGCGGTTTCGCCCCACCCCGGACCGTTTTCGCCCTACTCTCGGCCACCATGACCGTGCCTCCGACACCGCCGCCCGTGCCACCCACCCAGCCGGCCCAGCCCGCTCTGGGCACGATCCGGCTCACCATCCAGGGGTCGATGATGACCGCCAACGCGCTCACCCCCCGGGTGCGGATCAACGGCTATCCCGCGCCCTCGCGCTACGGCGTGCAGGACCTCCCCGTCTATGCCGGGCCCAACCACATCGACGTCGACGCGCAGTGGATGCGCACCTACGGCCAGGCCGGGATCGACACGAGCGTGGCACCGGGCCAGGTCGTCGAGGTCTGGTACGCCTCGCCGATGCACCAGTTCGCCCGAGGCAACATCGGCTTCACCAAGCAGCCGCGCCCCGGCATGGGGTGCCTCTGGGTGGCACTGGGTGTGTTCGCCCTGCTCGTGGTCGTCCTGGTGCTCGGAGCCGCGCTCGGAAACTGAGCGCCGAAGCTGAGCGCGGAGCCCGCGCAGGCCTCGAGGGCCGGGACTGCTACGACGTGGCCGCGCCCGAGCGGATCACCGAGCGCAGGGTGCGCAGGGCGACCGACAACGCCGCGATGTTGGGCTTGTCGAGGCGTTCGATACCGCTGAGCGCCGTCTTGGCCCGCGCCAGGTTCTCGGCATTGGCCTTGGCCCACTCCTCGTACCGCGCGAGCGGCGCCGCACCCGAGGTGGAGGCGTCGATGACGGAGCGCACGAGGCTCTCCAGCACGGCATACAGGTCGTCGCGGAGGGCACCGCGCGCCAACGCGTCCCACCGGTCGTCCCGCGGGAGGTTGGTGACACGGGTGAGCATGCCGTCGATGCCGAACCGCTCGGAGAGGACGAAGTACAAGGGGGCCACGTCGACCGGGGACTCCCCCGTGTCGGTCGCGATGTCGACGATGTCGAGCAGCGAGAACTGGTCGAGCAGGCTGGCCGAGCGCATCGCCAGGTCTTCGTGCACCCCCAGCTTCTCGAGGGCGGACGCGTTGCGCTGCAACCTCTTCAGCTCGGCGCCCTTGAGCAGCTCGGGGATCTGCGGCGCGAACTCGCGCACGACGTCGCCGAACCGCGCCACTTCGTTGGCGACGTCGAGCCGCGATGGCCGGGACGTCAGGAACCAGCGCATCGACCGGTCGATCAGCCGCCGGAACTCGAGGTAGAGCTGGCTCTGCACGTCGGTCGACACGACGTTGTCGAGGGCCTCGACCTCGTGGACGAAGCTCGGCAGGTCGAAGATCTCGCGACAGACCACGAAGGCCCGGGCGATCTGCTCCGGCGTCGCGCCGGTCTCCTCCATCGCCCGGAAGGCGAACGTGATGCCGCCGCGGTTGACCATCGAGTTGACCACCGAGTTGGTGATGATCTCGCGGCGCAGCGGGTGCTCCGCCAGCTCACCCGCGAACTGCTCACGCAGGGCGGCCGGGAAGTAGTCGGTCAGGGTCGCCTGGAACCACGGGTCGTCGGGCAGCTCCGACGGCAGGAGGTCCTCCTTGAGGGCCAGCTTGGCGTAGGCCACCAGCACCGAGAACTCGGGCGACTTCAGGCCCAGGCCGTCGGCGAAGCGTCGGTCGATCTCGGTGTCGCTCGGCAGGAACTCCAGGGCCCGGTCGAGGTCGCCGCGCTCCTCCAACCAGTGGATCAGCCGCTGGTGCACCGGGAGCATCGGGTGCTCCTGGGCGCGGGCGTTGCCCAGCAGCACGTTCTGCTCGTAGTTGTCGCGCAGCACCTGGGCCGCGACGTCGTCGGTCATCGAGGCGAGCAGGGTGTTGCGCTGCTTGAGCGTCATGTCACCCGACTTGACCAACGAGGTGAGCAGGATCTTGATGTTGACCTCGTGGTCGGAGGTGTCGACGCCGGCGGAGTTGTCGATCGCGTCGGTGTTGACGCGCACGCCGTGCAGGGCCGCCTCGATGCGCCCCAGCTGGCTGAGGCCGAGGTTGCCGCCCTCGCCGACGACCTTGCAGCGCAGCTGGCCACCGTCGACCCGGATCGCGTCGTTGGCGCGGTCGCCGATGTCGGTGCTGCTCTCGCCGGCCGACTTCACGTAGGTGCCGATCCCGCCGTTCCAGAGCAGGTCGACCGGCGCCTGGAGGATCGCCTTCATCAGCTCCGCCGGCGTCATCGACGTGGCGCCCTTGGGCAGGCCCAGCGCCTCGGTCATCTCGGGGGTGATGGCGATGGACTTCAGCGCCCGGTCGAAGACCCCGCCACCGGCCGAGATGAGCGAGGTGTCGTAGTCGGCCCACGAGGAACGCGGCAGCTGGAAGAGCCGCTGGCGCTCCGGGAAGCTCTTCGCCGCAACGGGACTGGGGTCGATGAAGATGTGGCGGTGGTCGAAGGCCGCGATCAGCCGGATGTGCTCTGACAGCAGCATGCCGTTGCCGAACACGTCGCCGGACATGTCGCCGATACCGACGGCGGTGAAGTCCTGGGTCTGGGTGTCGTGCCCCATCTCGCGGAAGTGCCGCTTGACCGACTCCCACGCACCACGGGCCGTGATGCCCATGGCCTTGTGGTCGTAGCCGGCCGAGCCACCGGAGGCGAACCCGTCGTCGAGCCAGAAGCCGTAGGACTGGGCGACGCCGTTCGCGATGTCGGAGAAGGTGGCGGTGCCCTTGTCGGCGGCGACCACGAGGTAGGAGTCGTCGGGGTCGTGGCGCACCACCGACGGGGGCGGCACGACCCGTGAGCCGTCGCGGTTGTCGGTCAGGTCGAGCAACCCGGAGATGAAGACCTTGTAGGAGCCGATGCCCTCGGCGAGCCACGCGTCACGGTCGACCGTCGGGTCGGGCAGCTGCTTGGCGTAGAACCCGCCCTTGGAGCCGGTGGGCACGATCACGGCGTTCTTGACCATCTGTGCCTTGACCAGCCCGAGCACCTCGGTGCGGAAGTCCTCACGGCGGTCTGACCACCGCAGGCCGCCGCGAGCCACGGGGCCGAAGCGCAGGTGCACGCCCTCGACACGCGGGGAGTAGACGAAGATCTCGAACTGCGGCCGCGGGGCCGGCAGGTCGGGCACCTTCTTCGGGTTCAGCTTGATCGACACGTACGACTTCGCCGCTCCCGCGGAGTCCGCCTGGTAGAAGTTCGTGCGCAACGTCGCGGTGATGACCCCGAGGAACGCGCGGATGATGCGGTCGTGGTCGAGGCTCTTCACCTCGTCGAGGTCCCTGGTGATCTGGTCGCAGAGCTCGCCCTGCGCGGCCTCGCGCTCCGGACCGGCCTCACCGGCATACCGGTTCGGGTCGAAGCGGGCCTCGAAGAGGGCCACGAGCTTGCCGGCCAGGCGCAGGTTGGAGACCAGAGCGGACTCGACGTAGTCCTGCGAGAAGGTCGACCCGGTCTGGCGCAGGTACTTGGCCACCGTGCGCAGGATGACCACCTGGCGCCAGGTCAGCCCGGCGCCGAGCACGAGCGCGTTGAATCCGTCGGACTCGGCCTGCCCGTGCCACACCGCGCCCACGGCGTCCTGGAACAGCTCCCGCAGCCGGTCTCTACCACCGTCGGCGGTCCACACCTTGTCGTCGCGCACCCGCAGGCCGAAGTCGTAGACCCAGAGGCCGACGCCGTCGCCACGGGAGATCTCGTAGGGGCGCTCGTCGACGACCTCGACGCCCATGTGGGTGAACATCGGCAGCACCTGCGTCAGCGACAGCGGGCTGCGGCGGTAGAGCTTGAACCGGCGCTCGTTCGCGGGGGCACCGGGCTCCTGGTACATGTTCAGGCCGGTCGAGTCGTCGCTCTCGAGCGCGTCCATGTGGCGGATGTCGGCCACGCCGACCCGCGAGGTGAAGTCCTCCTTGTAGGCCTCGGGGAAGGCCCGTCCGTAGAGGCCGGACAGCCGGGCCGCCGCCTCCTCGCCGTGCTCCGCGCGAGCCGCCTCGCCGAGGTCCTCCTCCCACGTGCGGGTGGCGTCGACGAGCTGGCGCTCGAGCACGGCCTCGTCGATCGACGGGATCGACTCGCCCGACGGCACGCGCACGACGAAGTGCAGCCGTGCGAGCACCGACTCCGAGACCCGCGTCGTGAAGTCCACCGTGGCACCCGGAAAGGCTTGCCGCAGAATGGATTCCATCTTGAGCCTGACACCCGTGTTGTAGCGGTCGCGGGGGATGTAGACGAGGCAGGAGACGAATCGTCCGAAGCGGTCGCGGCGCAGGAAGAGCTTGGTCTTGCGTCGCTCCTGCAGGTGCAGCACCGAGGTGGCGTTGTCGTAGAGGGACTCCTCCTCGGCCTGGAAGAGCTCGTCGCGCGGGTAGTTCTCGAGCACCTCGAGCAGGTCCTTGCCCGAGTGCGAGTCGGGCAGGAACCCGGTGCGCTGGAAGATCGCGGCGACCTTGTCACGCAGCACCGGCACCCGGGTCACCGACTCGGTGTAGGCGCTGGACGTGAACAGCCCGAGGAAGCGCTTCTCCCCCGTCACCTCGCCGGCGTCGTCGAACTGCTTGACGCTGACGTAGTCGAGGTAGGTGTTGCGGTGCACCGTCGCCCGCGAGTTCGCCTTGGTGATGATGAGCAGCTCGCGAGCGCGCGCGACGGCCCTGRCCTGCTCGCTCAGCAGCACCCCCTCACCCGTGGGGTCGTAGCGCAGGAGACCCAGTCCGGTGCCCTGGACGGCCTCGAGCGTGTCGGCGTCCGGCCCGCGGTGGAGGGCGTACTCGCGGTAGCCCAGGAAGGTGAAGTGGTTGTCTGCCAACCACTCCAGGAGACCGCGCGCCTGCTCCACCTCCTGCTGCGGTATGCCGGTCGGCGGCGAGTCGACGAGGTCGCGCGCCACCTGGGAGCAGGTGGCCTTCATCTTGGGCCAGTCCTCGACCGCCTCGCGCACGTTGCCCAGGACGCTGCGCAGCCCGTCGGCGATCGTGGCGCGGTCGGCGGCGCTGCTGTCCCGGTCGATCTCGAGGTGCATCCACGACTCGCGCACGAGTCCGAAACCGTCCTCCGCGCTCTTCTCGCCCGTCCCACCAGCAGCCGTGCCGGGGTCACCGAGGACCACCTCCTCCAGCTGCCCCGCGGCGTTGCGGCGCACCCGCATGGTGGGGTGCACGACCAGGTGCACGGCGCGCTCCATGCGTTGCAGCTCGGCGCTCACGGAGTCGACGAGGAAGGGCATGTCGTCGGTGACGATCTGGACCACGGTGTGCCCGCTGGCCCAGCCCTGCTCCTCGATCTCGGGGTTGAAGACCTCGACCTTCGCGGTGCCGACGGGCCGGTCCTTGGCCAGCTCGCGCTGGGCCATCGCCGCGCCGAGCAGGTCCTCGGGGGCACGGGCGAGGAGGTCCTCGGTCGCCACGTGCCGGTAGTACGTGCGCAGGAACTCTTCGACCTCACCGCCCGCGTGGTCCGCGCGCTCAGCGGCGGTGTGCAGGAGTTGCTGACGGGACTGCTCCAGCGACGCAGACATGGCTGTCGACTTCATCCTCACTAGATCTTCGGGCACCGCAGGTCGTTCGGCTGTGCCGCCGCACCACGCTGTGCGACCCAGCCGAGACTATCGCTCACCGGTCGCAGGCGGCACACCCCGCCCCTCAGGCCACACTGGCAGGTTGTTTACGCAGGTCAACGTGTGTTTTTGCCGGATGTGTGGTGAGGTGGAGTGTTTGCATCCCCCGAAAGCAGAAGGAGTTCCACGTGATCGTCCTCGGCATCATCCTGCTCATCCTCGGCCTGCTGGTCGCCAGCCTCAAGATCCTGGTGACCATCGGCGCCATCCTCATCGTGATCGGCCTGATCCTGGCCATCCTGGGTGGCACCGGTCGCGCCATCGGCGGCCGGAAGCACTGGTACTGACCGGACCTGGTTCGTGACGAACGGCCCTCGGAGAGCCCGCTGCGCAAGCATGTGGGTATCTCCGGGGGCCGTTGCCATGACCTCACTACAGTGAGGGGTATGCCGCCCGCCCGGGTCGACCACGACCGTCTCTGCTCGCTCGGGGCAGTCCTGGTGCCGTTGCGCGAGTGCGCGCGAGAGGGGGCCGAGGAGGTCCTCGCGCAGTTCCCCGACGTGGGCGACCGGGAGACCCAGGCC
This sequence comes from Pedococcus sp. P2_A3, assembly GCF_056405035.1. Taxonomy (NCBI): domain Bacteria; kingdom Bacillati; phylum Actinomycetota; class Actinomycetes; order Micrococcales; family Intrasporangiaceae; genus Pedococcus; species Pedococcus sp. P2_A3. The sequence continues at coordinate 90,456 of NZ_JBFUCW010000015.1, forward strand.
GCTCTCGACGGGTGGGTCGAGCAGCTCGCCGACCTCCTTCGCGAGGTGGACGCCACCGCGGGCGACCTGGTCGGCCGGATCAGGGTCGCCACGCTCGCCGCCCGGGACGAGGCGCCGGACGTCCTGGACGACGTGCAGGATGCCGGGCACGACGACGTCAGGGTGTGGCGATGAGCGTCGTCGCGGGTGACCCGGCCTCGTGCTCCCACCTGGGTGGCACCCTGCGCCAGCTGGCCACCAGGCTGAGGACCGCCGGGCGAGCGGTCCACGATGCGTCCGACCACGGCGACGACGCCCGGCCGGGACCGGTGCTGCTCCAGGTCCGCCGCGGCGTCGACCCCCTCGACGCCGCGACGGCGACGGCGGCCCGCGAGGTGGACCGCATCGGTGCAGCCCTGCAGGCACACTCGGCCGACCTCGCCGAGGCAGTCGCCGACAGCCGACGCCTCGCCGCCCGTGCCACGGAGGCCGGGCTGCGGGTCAGTGAGGAGGGCGAGGTCGCCACGGCGTGGGGGGTCACCGGGATCGCCGACGGTGACGCGAGCGCCCACCAGCTCGATGCCCTCGACCGCCTCCAGCGCGAGCTCGACACGGTGGCCGCGCTCGTCGCCCAGCGCCGCCACCGCCTGGTCCTGGCCCTGCGCGAGTCGCAGGTCGTGCTGGCCGCGCACGCCGAGGCGCTGCGCCGGTGACGACCGTCGACCTCAACGCCGACCTGGGCGAGTCGTTCGGGCGCTGGACGCTGGGCGACGACGAGGCGATGCTCGACGTGGTCACCAGCGCGAACGTCGCGTGCGGCTTCCATGCCGGCGATCCCCGCGGCCTGTTGCGGGTGTGTGAGCTGGCGGCCACCCGCGGGGTGGTCATCGGCGCCCAGGTCGGCTACCACGACCTCGCGGGATTCGGGCGACGCTTCATCGACCTCGACCCGGCCGACCTGCTGGCCGACGTCGTCTACCAGCTGGGAGCGTTGCAGGGCATCTGCGCTGCGGTCGGCACGACGGTCCGCTACGTCAAGCCGCACGGTGCCCTCTACAACGCGGTCGTGCACCACGAGGCCCAGGCCGTCGCCGTGGTCGAGGCCGTGCGGAGAGTCGACCCCGCGCTGCCCGTCCTGGGGTTGCCCGGGTCCGTGCTGCTGGCGGTCGCGGAGGCGGCCGGGCTGACCACGGTCACCGAGGCCTTCGCCGACCGCGCCTACACCCCGCAGGGCTCGCTGGTTGCCCGCGGCGAGGACGGCGCCGTCCTGCACGACCCCGACGCCGTCGCGGCCCGCGCGGTCCGGTTGGTCGTCACCGGCCAGGTGGAGTCCTCCGACGGCACCCCCGTCACCGTCGGGGCCAGGTCGCTGTGCGTCCACGGCGACAGTCCCGGTGCGGTGTCGATGGCGACCGCGGTCCGCGCGGGCCTCGAGGCGGCCGGCATCGCGGTGCGGCCCTTCGTCGCCGTCCACGCCTAGGGCGTCGTGACCAGCCGGTTGCTGCCCAGTGGCGAGCGTGCCGTCCTCGTCGAGGTCGACACCCTCGAGGAGGTGCTCGAGCTGCACCGCCGCCTGTGGGTCGACCACCGCGCGCCAGGCCTGCTCGACGCCGTGACCGGGGCGCGCACGCTCCTGCTCGTCGTCGACTCGGCAGCAGCCCTCGGCGGGGTTCGGGCGGTCGCGGAGCAGGCCCTTCGCCACCTGACCGGGCTCGGCGGCGAGCAGCCGGGCGGCAACGAAGCCGCCGACGTCGAGATCTCGGTCCACTACGACGGCCCCGACCTCGCCGACGTCGCGGAGCTGGCCGGCCTGACGCCCCGGGAGGTCGTGGCGGCCCACACCGGACAGGTGTGGCGCGTGGGCTTCGCCGGGTTCGCGCCCGGCTTCGCCTACCTCGTCGGGGGCGACCCGCGACTCGACGTGCCGCGCCGGGCCACCCCGCGCCCGCAGGTGCCGGCGGGATCGGTCGGGCTCGCCGGCGAGTTCAGCGGCATCTACCCCCGGTCCTCGCCCGGCGGCTGGCAGCTCATCGGTCGCACCGAGCACGTCCTCTGGGACCTCGACCGTGACCCACCCGCCCTGCTCAGGCCCGGTCTCCGGGTGCAGTTTGTCGATGCGGACGGTGTCGATGCGGACGGTGTCGATGCGGACGGTGTCGACGCGGACGGTGGCCGGTGAGCGGCGAGGCAGGAGCGGTGCCGGCCGCACCGGCATACGCGCAGCTCGAGGTCGTCGAGACCGGACCACTGACCCTGGTCCAGGACCTCGGTAGACCCGGTCTGGCGCAGCTGGGGGTCGGCCCGTCGGGGGCCGCGGATCGGGGCGCCTTCGCGCTGGGCGCCCGCCTCCTGGGACAGACCACCGAGCTGGCCGCCCTCGAGGCCCACCACGGCGGCCTCGCGCTGCGTGCCGAACGCACCGTCACCATGGTGCTGACCGGAGCGCCCACGACGGCGACAGTCGACGGCAGCCCAGTGGGCCACGCGGCGCCGTTCACGGTGCACCGGGGGGCCGTCCTCCACCTCGGAGCAGTTACGGCAGGTCTGCGCACCTACGTCAGCGTCGGCGGTGGATTCGACGTGGCCCCGGTACTCGGATCACGTTCGTACGACACGCTTTCCGGGATCGGGCCGCGGCCGCTGCAGCGTGGAGACCTGCTGCCGGTCGGTGCCCCGATGGGTCAGCCCTCCGTCGACGTCGCCCCAGTGGCCACTGCGTCGACCGACACCGTCACGCTCGAGCTGCTGACCGGCCCACGGGCCGAGTGGCTACCCGACCTCGCTGGGCTGACGTCCACCGTGTGGACGGTGGGCCCGGCCAGCGACCGCGTGGGAATCCGACTGGGCGGCGCTGCCCTGAGCAGGTCGTCCGACTTCCACGACCTCGAGCTCCCCAGCGAGGGCGTCGTGCGGGGTGCCGTGCAGGTGCCCGCCGACGGGCAGCCCGTCGTGTTCCTCGCGGACCACCCGGTCACCGGCGGCTACCCCGTCGTCGCAGTGCTCACCGAGCGCTCCGCCGACCTCGCCGCCCAGCTCGTGCCCGGCCAGGGCGTCCGCCTCCGACTGGTCTCGTCGCGCCCCTGACCAGCCACGGATACGCTGGCGACGCGACGTCCGCCACCCGGTGGGCAGCCATCCCGGTGACAGGAGAAGACGCATGAAGATCGCCAAGTCGATCGAGTACGCCGCCAGCCCCGAGGAGGTCTTCGCGGTCCTGTCGGACGTGAAGTTCCAGGAGGCGAAGTGCGCGGCCACCGCGGCCGTCAAGCACTCGGCGGACGTCAAGACCGTCGGCGACCACACTGTCATCACCACCGAGCGGATCCTGCCCAGCGACGGCCTGCCCGACTTCGCCAAGTCGATGGTCGGCGACACCCTCAAGGTGACCGAGACCCAGGACTGGGGCCCGGCGGGAGGCGGCGGTGGGCGCCGCGGCACCGTCGAGATGGCCGTCGCCGGCGCGCCGATCGCCCTCAAGGGCACCCTGATGCTCGCGCCCGCCGCGGGCGGCACCGTGGAGACCCTCGATGCCGAGCTCAAGGCCAAGGTGCCGCTCATCGGCGGCAAGATCGAGAAGGCTGCCGCGCCGCCGATCGAGGAGGCCATCGACATCGAGGCCACGACCGCCCGCACGTGGCTCAAGCGCTAGCCATCCCGAGTAGAGGTGGCGCGACCCGCCCGTCGGCGAGGTGGCGCGAGCGCTCCCGCGAGGCGAGGTGGCGCGGCCCCCTCACCTCCCGTGAGCGGGGGACGCGCCGTCGGCCGAGTCAGCCCATGTGGGGGTAGGCGTGCGCCTTCGGCGGGTCGAAGGTCTCCTTGATCGAGCGGGCGCTGGTCCACCGCAGGAGGTTCTGCGCGGCGCCGGCCTTGTCGTTGGTGCCTGAGGCGCGTCCGCCGCCGAAGGGCTGCTGGCCGACGACGGCACCGGTCGGCTTGTCGTTGATGTAGAAGTTGCCGGCCGCGAACCGCAGGCGCGACGTGGCGTCGGCGATCGCGTAGCGGTCCTGCGCGATGATCGACCCGGTCAGGCCGAACGGCGCGAACGACTCCATCTGGTCGAGCACCTTGTCGTATTGCCGGTCCGGGTAGACGTGCACCGAGAGGATCGGGCCGAAGTACTCGGTGCGGAAGGACTCGTCGGTGGGGTCGTCGATCTCGAGGACGGTGGGGCGGATGAACCAACCCTCGCTGTCGTCGTAGGTGCCGCCGGCCACCACGTCGACACCGGTCGTGGCGTGGGCGCGGTCGATGGCGGCAGTGTGCTTGGCGTAGGCGCGCTCGTCGATGACGGCGCCCATGAAGTTGGACAGGTCGGTGACGTCGCCCTGGCTGAGGCCGTTCGTGATCGAGACGAGGTCGGCCTTGATCTTCTTCCAGAGCGAGCGCGGCACGTAGGCGCGCGAAGCAGCCGAGCACTTCTGGCCCTGGAACTCGAAGGCACCGCGGATCATCGCCGTGCGCAACACATCCGGGTCCGCAGACGGGTGCGCGAGGATGAAGTCCTTGCCCCCGGTCTCGCCGACCAGCCGCGGGTAGGTGCGGTAGCTCGGGAGGTTGGCACCGACCTCCTGCCACAGGTGCTGGAACGTCGGGGTCGAGCCGGTGAAGTGGATGCCGGCGAGGTCGGGGTCGGCGAGCGCGACCTTCGAGACGTTGAGGCCGTCGCCGGTCACCATGTTGATGACACCCGGCGGCATACCGGCCTCTTCCAGCAGCGACATGGTGAGGTGCGCCGCGAACTGCTGCGTCGGGCTCGGCTTCCAGACGACGGTGTTGCCCATGAGCGCGGGGGCCGTCGGCAGGTTGCCGGCGATCGCCGTGAAGTTGAACGGGGTGATCGCGTAGACGAATCCCTCGAGCGGCCGGTGGTCGGTGCGGTTCCAGATGCCCTTGGCGTTGAGCGGCGGCTGCTCGGCGAGGATCTGGCGGGCGAAGTGGACGTTGATGCGCCAGAAGTCGATCAGCTCGCACGCGGCGTCGATCTCGGCCTGGTACGCGGTCTTCGACTGGCCGAGCATGGTGGCCGCGTTGAGGTGCGCCCGCCACGGGCCGGACAGCAGCTCGGCCGCCTTGAGCAGGATGGCGGCGCGGTCGTCGAACGACGTCTCGCGCCACTGGGGCGCCGCCGCCTTGGCCGCATCGACCGCGGACTGGGCGTCACCCAAGGTCGCGTTGCGCATCGTGCCGAGCACCTTGCGGCGGGCGTGCGGCTGCCGGACCTCGAACTTCTTGCCCGTGCCCATGACCCGCTTGCCCGCGATGGTGTGGGGGAGGTCGACGCTGGCGCTGCCCAGCTCGGCGAGCGCGACCTCGAGGGAGGCACGCTCGGGGCTGCCCGGCGCGTAGTCCAGGACGGTCTCGTTGACGGGGACGGGCACCTGGGTGACGGCATCCATGTGGGCTGGCTCCTCGGGGTCGCTTCGGTGGCTCGGGCGCGGCTGCGGTCTCGAGAGCTCAGGACCCAGCGCAACGCGCACCTATGGTGTCACGTATGCCGCCTGCCCTCGACGCCCCCGAGCTCACCTACCGATGGTCGGGGCCAGCCGACCCCGCGGCCCCCACGGTGGTGCTGCTCCACGGGCTCGGCGACTCCGGGGACTGCTGGCCGGATGCCGTGCGGCGATGGTCGAGCGACTACCGCGTGGTCGGCGTCGACCTGCTCGGCCATGGCCGTTCCCCGCGGTTCACGCCGGCGCAGCTGGCCTCCCCCGACCCCATGGAGTCGATGTATGCCGCGGCCGAGGCCACGGTCTCGGGCGTCGCCGCCGCCCACGGTGGCCCGGTGCTGGTCGTTGGCCACTCGATGGGTGGCGGACTGGCGGGAGCGCTGGCCGCGCGTCGACCCGACCTGCTGTCCGCCGCCGTGCTCGAGGACCCCGCGTGGCGCGACCCTGCCGAGCGCGTGCAGCCCCTGGAGGTCGTCCACGAACGGGTCGCGGAGTGCCGGGCCTTTGCCGACGACCCCGCGGGTCATCTGGAGAAGGGCAAGGCCGACAACCCCACCTGGCCGGCCGTCGAGCTCGGCCCCTGGGTCGGCTCCAAGGCCCAGGTCGACCTCGACTTCCTCGCCCTCGGCATCGCCAGCCTGCTCGAGCCCTGGGACGACATCGTCGCTGCGATCACGGTGCCGACGCTGGTGCTCCTCGCCGAGCGTGGCGGACCGGTCTCGCCGTCCGTCCGCGCACGTGCCGCTGCCCTGGCCAACCCCCACGTCGACATCCGGGTGGTCGAGGGCGCTGGGCACTGCGTACGTCGCGACCGCGCGGACGCGTTCCACGCGCTGGTCGACCCGTGGTTGGCCGCGCACTCCTGACCAGGACAGGAGACCACTGACGACACCCGCGCTCGGTGTCGCTCAGAGCAGGCGCAGGACCTCGTCCAGCTCGGTCGCGTCGTACCAGAGCAGGTCCTCCATGCCCTGGTCGCCGACCTCCTCGTCGACGTGGAACGCCACGACCTGCCTGAGGGCGACGCCGACGGAGACGGTCACCGCACCGAGCGACTCCCGGGAGCCGTCCGACGACACCGTGCCGGGGTCCACGTCTGCGGCGGCGACCACACGTTTGGCGACGGTGGTGCCCTGGAGCAGTGCTGCGGCCTCGGCGGCCTCGGTCAGCGCGGCATACTCCCACTCCTCCTCCTGACCCGTGGGGTCGGCGCGCTCGATGCGTTCGGTGACACCGAACGCCGCCACCGGCGCGGGGCCGATCTCCCGCTCGGCGGCGAGGCGGCGCACCGCGTCGGGCAGCAGCGGCACGTAGATCCTCGTCTGGGTCATCGGGTCGTCCCCTGTCGTCGTTGCGTCATCCAACGTCCTCGTAGTCGGTGCGGTCTGGCAGGGGTGCTGGGTCGTGCAGGGCCACCGCTGACGTGCGCAGCGAGGTGGCGATGACCGCAGGTCGTCGGCTGACGTCCATGAGGTTGGCGCCGAAGGCCTCGAGGTCCTCCTCGCCGGGGCCGAGCACCGTCACCTCGGCGCCGTCGTCGTGCACCTTGGCGAGCTCGCGCAGCACCCGCAGCGTGACCCGGTTGCGCCACTGGCGCTCCACCCGCGTGCGCCAGTGCCGAGGCGCGTCGCGGACGAAGCTCACCTGGGGGGCGAGCACGTAGACCTCGTCGAGGCCGAGGCCCGCCATCAGGTCGAGGTTGGTGGAGGACCAGGCGCCCCCGTCGATGTAGCGGTGGTCACCGATGCGCACCGGCTGGTACCACCCCGGGATCGCGCACGAGGCCATGACGGCGGCAGCAAGGTCGACGGAGGGGGCACCGTCGCGCCCGAACGCCACCCGCTCCCCCGTGTCGTAGTCGAGGGCCACGACGGTGACCCCACGCCGGGTCGGCCATCCGTGGGGGACGACGTGGCTGACCATGGCCCCGACCGCCTCGATGCTGCCCCGCCCCTCGGGAAGGATCGCGGACAGGACCGCGGTCGGAGGCAGGTGCCGCAGGTGGAGTGCGTTGCGCCGCAACAGCTCTCGCGACCCCAACCCGACCTTGGGCAGTCCGGGCCGGTCACCACCGGTGTCCTTCTCGTAGTCCCAGGCGTAGCCGGCCAGCGGCCCCGCGTCGATGGCGCCCTCGAGCTGGTGGGTGAGGAGGTCGGCGACCGAGACACCGGCACCGAGCAGCCCGGCGAGCACCGAGCCCGCGGAAGTGCCCACGAACTCGTCGAAGTCACGGACGTCGACGCCGAGCTCGGCCTCGAGCGCGGTCAGCGCGCCCACCATCCACGCCGCGCCCAGCACCCCGCCGCCGCCGAGCACGAGGCCACGGCGCGGACGGCCTGCCGGTCGAGCCGCATCGGGCGCTTGCGCCGGGGTCATCGCGCCTTGGAGCGGTGGCTGTCGAGCAGCTCACCGAGGGAGTCGACGATGCTCTGGCCGAGGACGTCGATGTCGGGCATCGAGTCGCGGTCGGCGTTGAGGCCGTAGTAGACCCCACCGTCGTAGGACGTCAGTCCGATCGAGAGGGCCTGTCCCTTGGCGAGGGGCATCACGGGGTAGGTGGACAGCATCCGTGCGTCGCCTGCATACAAGGTGTGCTGGGGGCCGGGCACGTTGGTGATGACCACGTTGAACAGTCGTCGTGACACGGCGCTCCCAAGGCGGGCGCCGAGGGAGTGGAGCGTCGGTGGTGCGAAACCTGCTAGTCCGGCAAGGGATTCGGCACCGACTGCTTGTCCACCCTCCATCTGCTGGCGCATGGCGAACGCGATCTGGTGCAGCCGCATCGACGGGCCGGGCTCACCCACCGGCAGGTCGACGAAGCAGGCGGTGAGGCGGCTGCCGACGTGTCGCGCGTCCTCGTCGTAGACGCTCACGGGCACCATCGCCCGGACCGTCGTCCCGGAGTGGACGGACTCGCCACGGGTCAGCAGCCAGGTGCGGAACGCCCCGGAGATGGTCGCCAGCACCACGTCGTTGATCGACACGTCGTCGGCGTAGTTGCCCCGAGCCAGCCGGCTGCGCACCTTGCGGTAGTCCTCGAGGTCGGTGCCGATCATGACGTAGCGGCGGGCCTCCCCCACCGGGGCGTTGAGGGGTGAGTGCGGGGCAGGTCGCGCCGCGGTGCGTGCGAGCGTCGACACGACATCGCCTGCGGCAGTAAGGGCGCGCGTGCCGACGGCCTTGACGTCGACCATGCCCCCGCGGATGTTCTCGACGACCTCGCTGGGGCGGCGCACCGCGTCGACGAGGGCGCCGGTGAGCAGCTCGATGTCGCTCGGCTCGCGGGAGGGCCGCCAGGTGTCGGTGACCAGACCCTCGGCCGCCGGGTCGCCGTCGACGATGACGTGCGCGATGTCGACGGCGTTGATGCCGTCCACCAGCGCCTGGTGCGACTTCGTCACGATGGCGAAGCGCCCCTCGGCGAGCCCCTCGACCAGGTAGACCTCCCACAGCGGGCGGTGGCGGTCGAGGGCCCGCGGCTGGATGCGGGCGACGAACTCCTGCAGCTGCTCGTCGCTGCCCGGACGCGGCAGGGCCGAGCGCCGCACGTGGTAGGTGACGTCGAAGTTCTCGTCGTCCACCCACACCGGGTTGGCCAACCGGCCCGGGATCTGGCGGATCCGCTGGCGGTAGCGGGGCACGAACGCGATGCGGGTGGAGATGAGCTGCACGAGCCGGTCGTAGTCGAATCCGTCGCTCGGGGGGTCGAACACCATGACCGAACCCACGTGCATCGGTGTCGTCGCCTCTTCGAGGTAGAGGAACGACGCGTCGAGGGAGCTCAGGCGGTCAGGCACCCGCTCATCGTGTCAGAAAGCGCTGTCTAGACTCGGGTTCGTGACGAAGATGACCCTGCGCGCGCCCATCCCGTGCGCCACAGGTCTGGCTCTCGCCCTGACGCTCGCCGCGTGCGGGGGCTCCGGGGGCGACGCCGCACCGAGCGTGACCACCAGCTCCTCGACGAGCTCCTCCACCTCGTCGACGTCCGAGAGCTCGCCCAGCTCGTCGAGCAGCTCGAGCCCGGCGGGTCGGACCATCGTCATCACCGTCACGGGGTCGAAGGTCACCCCCGCGCCGACCACGGTGGACCTCGCCGTCGGCGAGCAGCTGACCCTCACCGTGACCAGCGACCACGCCGACCAGCTGCACATCCACGGCTTCGAGGTGGAGAAGGACCTCGTCGCGGGCACCCCGACGACGGTCACCCTCACCGGTGACCAGCCCGGCGTCTACGAGGTGGAGACGCACGAACCGGAGCTGCGGCTGATGAAGATCGCCGTCCGGTGACGCCCGCCGCGCTCACCGCCCTGCCAGCAACCGTCCTGCCCGCGACGGTCCTGCCCGGCCTGGTCCCCGCCCACGGCGTCGGCTCCCGCGAAGACCTCCCCCTGCCGTTCACGCTCCTGCTGATCGGTGCAGGGCTCGCCCTCGTGGTCTCGTTCGTGGCACTCGGGGCGCTGTGGAAGCAGCCACGCCTCGACGCCCGTGACGGGCGCCTGCTCCCCATGCCCCTCGCCCTCGCGCTCGACAGTGCCGCCATCCGAGGGCTGTTCGTCATCCTGTCGCTCGCCATCACGGCATGGACCCTGATGGCGCTGGTCTTCGGCAAGGACGACGCGAACAACCCGGTGCCATCGGTGGTCTACGTGTGGCTGTGGGTGGGGCTGGCCTTCGGATCCATGCTGGTCGGCGGCATCTGGCGGCTCGTCAACCCGGTGCGGTGGCTGCATGCCGGCATCTTGCGGGCGGCTCGCATCGAGGACGACTTCGCCCTCGCCGACTACCGCCTGGGGTACTGGCCTGCGGCGACCGGGCTGCTCGCCTTCGCCTGGCTCGAGCTCATCGCCCCGAACAACGCCGACCAACCGGTGCTGCGCATCGCCGTCCTCGGCTACCTCATCATCAGCCTGGTCCTCGCCCTGACCTTCGGGACCCCCTACCTGCGCCGAGGCGACCCGTTCACCGCCTGGTCGTCGCTCTACGGCACGTTGAGCCTGCTCGGCCGACGCGCCGACGGCCGCTGGGTGCTGCGGACACCGCTGCACGGCCCGTTGCAGCTCGAGGCGGCGCCGGGCCTGCTCGCCGTGACCTCGGTGATGTTGGGCACGACGGCCTACGACGGGTTCTCCGGCGAGACCCGGTGGTACGCGTTCGTGCAGTCCTCCAGCATCCCGGCGCGGGTGTGGGAGACCGTGGCCCTGGTCGCCTTCAGCCTCGTCGTCGCCGCCTCCCTGTATGCCGCCGCCGCCCTGTCGGCGCGCCTGGCCGGGGTCGGCGTGCGAGGGGTGGCCGCGGCGTTCGCCCCCTCGCTCATCCCCATCGCGGCGGGCTACCTCGTGGCGCACTACTGGTCGCTGTGGGTCTGGGAGGGCACCAACGGCCTGGCCAAGATGAGCGACCCGTTGGGCACCGGCGCCAACTGGCTCGGCACGGCGGGGGTCTCCCCCTCGGCAGCACTCATCGCCCCGGGGCTCGTGGCCGGCATCCAGGTGGTGGCGATCATCAGCGGCCACGTGCTCAGCGTCGTTGCCGCCCACGAGCGCGCGATCACGCTCTTCCCCCGTCGTGCTGCGGTGCTCGGCCAGGTGCCCCTCCTCGTGCTGATGGTCGGCTACACGGTCGGCGGGCTCACCCTCCTGTTCAGCTCCTGACGCGTCCGCCGACCACCGGCTCAGCGGCGGCGTCGCCGACGCCCGGGCACCGGCGCGGCATACGCATCGGCGAGCGAGGCGATGGCCCGGCGCAGCTCGGACTGCGGCGCGAACTCGGCCACGGTGGTGCCCGCGAACACCGCACCGTCGAGGGTGGCCGGGTCGAAGGGCAGGAAGACGAGGTCGTCCAGACCCGCGAACCGGCTGAGGGCCTCKGTGATCCGCTGCTCCGGTCGCGGCCCCACCGAGGCGGCGCGGACCCGGTTGACGACCACCCGCCCGGGGGGTGACGGCACTGACGCGAGGTCCTGCACCCCGCGCACCAGTCGCTGCAGGCCGATCGGGTCGGCCGTGCCCACGACGACGAGCTCGTCCGCCTCCTCGAGGGCGGTGAGGGTGGCCGCGTTGCGGCGCGGGGCGAGCGTGTCGTAGGAGAGCTCCTCGTCGTCCTCGATCGCGAAGCCGCAGTCCACCACCACGAAGCGCACTAGGCCGCGCGCGGTGGCGAGCACGTGCGCCACCGAGGCTGCCCGCAGCTCGGTCCACCGCTGCGGTCGCGGTATGCCGGTCAGCACCCTCAGCCCGGGGCTCACCTCGGGGGCGACCCGCGACAGGCCGGCGAGGTCGAGCCCGCCCTGGTCGGCGGCACGCGCCGCGGCCGCGACACCGGGCGCCTCGTCGAGCAGGCCGAGGGCCTGCGCGACCGACGCACCATGGGTGTCGAGGTCGACCAGCAGGGTCGGCGCGCGCAGGGCGAGCTCAGCGGCCAGGTTGAGGGCCACGGTCGTGCGACCGGGCGCGCCGGTGGGGCCCCAGACAGCGATGACCGTCGCCCGCGGCGGCGGTGGGGTGTCCTCACCGGCACCATCGCCATCCGTCTGCCCGGTCGCCACCTCGCGCGTCGCGACCCGTCTCGCCTCGAGGGAGTCGAGGGCGTCGTCGATCTCGTGGCTGTGCAGGTCGGCGCGGAGGATGACCTCGAGGCCGAGCTGGCGGAGCCGGCGCTCACCCTGTTCGTCGCCCGGCCCCACCACCCCTGCCGCCTCGACCCCGTGGCTGGCCAGGTCGTGCAGCGCGGGGCGGTCCAAGGCGCGCAGGTCCGCCGAGACCAGCGCGATGTCGCCGTGACCGGCGGCAGCGGCCGCCAACAGGTCGGCGAGGTCGGCACACCGGCGCGCCACCGTGTACCCGGCTGTCGCCTCGACCGCAGCCACGAGGGTCGACTCCCACGTGGCGTCGAGCGCGGCCAGCACCGCGCGGGTCACTGCTCGACCCGAAGGCTCGACCCGGCGACGGGCACGACGGTCACCCGCGCCCCGAGGTCGACGGCGGCGATGATCTCCTTGATCCGGGGCGTCGGCGCCATCACCTGCACCGCACGATCGGCACTCGAGCCACCGCCCAGGCCGCTGGAGCCACGCGGCAGGCTCGACACGGACACCGCCTCCAGCGTGAGCTCGGGACCCTGGAAACCTCCCGCCGAGGGGCCGGCCGCCGGGTCGACCCGGTTGACGTACACGTCGACGACGGACCCGACCTGCAGGGCGGCGGCGGAGCCGGCCCCGACGGTGAGGACCAGGGGCTGGACGCCGACCGTGGCCCGGTCGCCGACGGCCGCGGCGGGGACGAGCTCGCCGGCAGGCACCGGGCGGAGCACGAACCGGTCCGGGGCCAGGTGCGCGGTCGCGGAGAGGTACCGCGACTGCTGGGCCCCGAGCTGGACGTCGACCCGGCTGAGGTCGTCCTCGGTGAGCCGCTGTCCCGGCACCAGGGGTTGGCGGGCGGCATACACGGCAGTGCGGTCGTCGACGTGGGCGACGACGAGCGAGCCCAGGGCCACGGAGGCCAGTACGAGCAGCACCCCGAACAGCAGCCGGACGTCCCGCCATCCCGGACGCTGGAGCCGGACAGCCTTGGGTACGGGCAGGTCAGTCATCGAATGGTCCCCCTTCGTCGGCACGCTTCCATCAGCGTCTGTTCAGCAACTTCTGCCCGGGCGTGGGTCGAGGACCCGTGCTCCCGAAGCGGTCATGATCGCGCGACCGAACAGGTCACCCTTTGCTCAGTCCACAGGTTCGTGGGTCATCCACAAGGTCGGGAGGCCAACTCCCCCAAACGGCTATAGATGCCAGAATCTGTCCATCCACCAGACGCAGCCACAAGAACATGGTAAAAATTCGGTCAAGGAAAGGTCTGCTCCCAGTCAAGCCGACTGGCGGAAGAAGAGGGGAAGTCCGTGTCAAAGCGCTTCATTCAGCTCTCCGAGGTCTCGGAAGTTCTCGACATCTCGTCAGCTCAGGCATACGCCCTGGTTCGGTCCGGGGAGCTGCCCGCCATCAAGGTCGGCGGCCGTGGACAGTGGCGGGTCGAGGTCGCCGAGCTGGAGGGCTACATCCAGAGGATGTACAGCGAGACCAAGACGTTCGTCGCCGCCCACCCGTTCGGCCAGGGTCAGGACTGACCCGTCCGCGCCCCGGCCGACAGGCCCGGGCGCACCAGCACCACCGCGGAGAACGGCACGAGACGACGCCCCGTGACGTTCTCCGCCCTCCGGGGCAGGTCGGGTGGGTGCTCGCTCAGCTCGAGGACGTCGCGGCCCACCGCGTCGATCGTGCCGCTCAGCACCACGCCGTCCAGGTCCGTCAGGAGCACGGTTGAGCGGTCACGACTGAGTCCGCGCAGGGCGTAGCCGAGCCCGAACCGGCGGCTCTCACCGCGACCGTCGACGCGCGGGGGCAGCCCCGTCACGCCGGTCACGGCCGGGAGTGGCACCAGCGCGCGGCTCCCGGCGTCCGTCGCCAGGACGAGCCACCCGTCGCCGACCTCGAGCACCCGACCGGCGAGCGCACCGACGACGCGCAGGGTGAGCGCCACCGGCTCACCCCGGGCGGCGGCGAGCCGGTCGGACAGTCCGACCAGCGCCCGCTCGCGCCTGGTCCGGTCGGCCACCTCACCGTCGAGCTCGCGGCGCGCCTCCGCGTCCCACTGCGCCCCCAGGTCTGCGAACAGGTCGTCCCACCGCACGGCCTTCCCCCTTCTCGTCTGGACCGGCCGCTTCCGTCTCGGCCCGGTGCACCGAAACCTTGCCACAGCCGACCGACGTTGTTACCGTCAACGCGCCGCAAACAAAGGCAACTGAACGTAAACGACGATGGCAAGACCGGGGGGCAGCCGAATGATCCTTGAAGAGTGCCGGGCCCCGGGGCGCACGGTCGGCGCGGGCCTGCGGTCGATCGGCGCCCTCGCCCTGATCGTCGTCCTGGAGCTGTTGGCGCTGGAGGCAACCCGCGGTGCCTGGCGAGGCGTCCGGCAGCCGGGTCCCGCCAGCTTCGACGAGGCGGTGGTGCTCGTCGTCCTGGCCGCCTGTGCGCTGATCGGCGCGTGGCTGGTGGTGGTCACGGCGATCGCCCTCGCCGCGCACCTGCCGGGCCGGTGCGGCGAGACGTCCCGGCGGTGGGCCCACGCCTGGGCGCCCGCCGCGGTGCGCAGGATCGCCGCGGTGCTGGTCGGCGCGGCGATCGGCGGCAGCCTGGTCTCCGGCACCGCGGTGGGCGAGGGCGCCGTGCCCGAGCGGGTGCCAGGGTTCGTCGTGACCCTCCATCCCGGCGCCGCCACCGTCGCCCCTCCCCCTGTCGCCGCCCCTGCTGTCGCCCCTCCCCCTGCCGTCCCCGCACCGGTGGCAGCCGGACCCGGGTGGACGCCGTCGAGACCGGCCGGCGCAGCCGCGCCGGTGACCCGCCTGGTGACCAGCGGCAGCGTGCCCCACGCCAGCGACGTCGTGGTCCGCCGGGGTGACACGTTGTGGGACCTCGCGCGGCGCCACCTCGGCCCCGGCGCCAGTGACGCCGAGGTCGCCGCGGCCTGGCCGCACTGGTACGCCGCCAACCGGCACGTCATCGGCCCCGACCCGGACCTCCTCCTGCCGGGGCAGGTGCTGCGGGCGCCCGAGTCGAGTCGGTCGGCCGACCACGCCACCGGGGCCCGCCCGTGAGCGCCACCGAGCCAGCCGCCCACGGCATGCCAGCGGCCGGGCGCCTCACTCCCCTGCGGATCGTCCCGGCTCCCCGCACCAGGCCGCCCGTGCTCAGCGAGCTCGAGTCGTGGGTGCCCGCCGACTCCGGACCTGCTCGCTACGTGCAGGACGCGCTGGCGGTCGACTTCGACACGATGACCGACGAACAGCTCTTCGGCGAACGGCCCACCCGACGCGACGACCTCCCGGATCCCCGACCCTGGGCCGGCCACATCGCCCAGGCCCTGGTCGAGGTGATGGCCGGGGCCCGCCCGGCGCCACAGGTGCTGCGCTGGACCACCCCCGAGGTGTATGCCGTGGTGGCACGGCGGGCAGCCGTGTCAGCCAGGCGCGGAGCCGGGTCGACCCGGCGGACCGTGGTACGTGGGGTCCGGGTCTGCGAGCCGGCCGACGGGGTGGCCGAGGCGAGCGCGGTCGTGGTCGACGGCGGGCGCGTCCGCGCGCTCGCCTTCCGGCTCGTGGGCCTCGACGGGCGCTGGCGGGTCGAGGCCCTCCAGATCGGCTGACCGCATCGCGACGGCGCCAGAGGTGCCGACGCCGCCCGGGGGAGGTGGCCCTCGGGCCTACCTCACGGCTTCCCGTGGCACATCTTGAACTTCTTGCCCGAGCCACACGGGCACGGTCCGTTGCGCGAGGCACCCTTCAGCTGCTCGGGGCTCAGGGTGTCGTTGACGGTCCCGGTAGCCCGGTGCTCCACGTCGCCGGTCTCGCTCGGCGCGGAGTACTGCAGCTGCTGGGGACGACGCTCCGGCTGCTCGAGGCCCTTGGCCCGGAACGTCGGGTGCTTCTCCGCGGAGGCCGCAGCCGTCTCGGCAGACACCAGCTCGTCGGCTGGGTGGGAACCGTTGCTGGACCCCGCGGTCGCCTCGACGGGCGCGGTGTCGGCCGCGGTGTCGGCCGCGGCCAGCCCCGACCCGGCGAGCATGTCGGAGACGCTGACCGGCTGGACGGCCGGGACCTGCTGCTCGGGCTGGTCGACGTCCACCTGCACGTTGAACAGGTAGCCGACAGACTCCTCCTTGATGGACTCGTTCATCGCCTCGAAGAGCTGGAAGCCCTCACGCTGGTACTCGACCAGCGGGTCGCGCTGGGCCATCGCCCGCAGGCCGATGCCCTCCTGGAGGTAGTCCATCTCGTAGAGGTGCTCACGCCACTTGCGGTCCAGCACGGACAGCACGACCCGGCGCTCGACCTCACGCATGACCTCTTCGCCGAGCTGAGCCTCGCGCTCGTCGTAGGCGTGGTGCGCGTCGGAGGTGATGACCTCACGCAGGCTGTCACGGGTCAGGGAGCCGTCCGCCGCGGCCAGGACGTCCTGCGGCGTCACCGACACCGGGTAGAGCGTCTTGAGCGCGTTCCAGAGGCGGTCGAGGTCCCAGTCGTCCGCGAAACCCTCCGCGGTCTCGGCGTCGACGTATCCACCCACGACGTCGTTGATGAAGTGCCGGATCTGCTCGTGCAGGTCCTCGCCCTCCAGCACCCGGCGACGCTCGTCGTAGATCACCGTGCGCTGGCGGTTGAGGACGTCGTCGTACTTGAGGACGTTCTTGCGGATCTCGAAGTTGCGGCCCTCGACCTGGCCCTGCGCGCTCTGGATCGAGCGGCTGACCATCTTGGACTCGATGGGGACGTCGTCCTCCATCTTCGCCGTGGTCATGAACCGGTCCACCATGGCGGCGTTGAACAGCCGCATGAGGTCGTCCTGCAGCGACAGGTAGAACCGCGACTCACCGGGGTCGCCCTGGCGGCCGGACCGGCCGCGCAGCTGGTTGTCGATGCGGCGCGACTCGTGGCGCTCGGTGCCGAGCACGTAGAGACCGCCGAGCTCGGTCACCTCGTCGTGCTCGGCCTGGACAGCCTCCTCGGCCTTGGCCAGGGCGGCGTCCCAGGCGGCCTCGTACTCCTCCGGGGTCTCCACCGGGTCGAGCCCCTGCTGCTTGAGGGTCGCCACGGCCATGAACTCGGGGTTGCCACCGAGCATGATGTCGGTGCCTCGACCGGCCATGTTCGTCGCGACCGTGACGGCGCCCTTGCGACCGGCCTGGGCCACGATCGCGGCCTCACGCTCGTGCTGCTTGGCATTGAGGACCTCGTGCGGGACGCCCTTGCGGCGCAGCTGGTCCGACAGGTACTCGCTCTTCTCGACCGAGACGGTACCGACGAGCACCGGCTGCCCCTCGGCATACCGCTGCGCGATGTCGTCGACGACGGCGGCGAACTTGGCCTCCTCCGTGCGGTAGACGAGGTCGGCCTGGTCCTTGCGGATCATCGGGCGGTTGGTGGGGATCGGCACGACACCGAGCTTGTAGATCGAGTTGAGCTCGGCGGCCTCGGTCTGGGCCGTGCCGGTCATGCCCGACAGGGTGTCGTACATGCGGAAGTAGTTCTGCAGGGTGATCGTGGCGAGCGTCTGGTTCTCGTTCTGGATCTCGACGCCCTCCTTCGCCTCGATCGCCTGGTGCATCCCCTCGTTGTAGCGACGCCCGGCGAGCATGCGGCCGGTGTGCTCGTCGACGATGAGGATCTCGCCGTTCATGTTGACGTAGTCCTTGTCGCGCTTGAACAGCTCCTTCGCCTTGATGGCGTTGTTGAGGTAGCCGATGAGCGGGGTGTTGACGGACTCGTAGAGGTTGTCGATGCCGAGGTAGTCCTCGACCTTGGCGATGCCGGCCTCGAGGACACCGACGGTCTTCTTCTTCTCGTCGACCTCGTAGTCGCCCTCACCGGACTCGAGCTCGCCGCGGGTCAGCCGCTGGGCGATCTTGGAGAACTCGGTGTACCACTTGGTGGCGGCATCGGCCGGGCCGCTGATGATGAGCGGGGTGCGGGCCTCGTCGATGAGGATGGAGTCCACCTCGTCGACGATCGCGAAGTTGTGGCCGCGCTGCACGAGCTCGTCGACCGACCAGGCCATGTTGTCGCGCAGGTAGTCGAAGCCGAACTCGTTGTTCGTGCCGTAGGTGATGTCCTTGGCGTACTCGGCGCGGCGCTGCTCGGGGGTCATCGACGCGAGGATGACGCCCGTCTCCAGGCCCAGCAGGCGGTGCACGCGACCCATCAGCTCGGACTGGTACTCGGCGAGGTAGTCGTTGACCGTGACGACGTGGACGCCCTTGCCCTCGAGTGCGTTGAGGTAAGAGGGCAGCGTGGCGACGAGGGTCTTGCCCTCACCGGTCTTCATCTCGGCGACGTTCCCGAGGTGCAGTGCGGCGCCACCCATGAGCTGCACGTCGAAGTGGCGCTTGCCGAGGGTGCGCTTGGACGCCTCCCGCACCGCGGCGAACGCCTCGGGGAGCAGGTCGTCGAGGGTCTCGCCGTCGGCCAGCCGCTTGCGGAAGACGTCGGTCTCGGCCCGCAGCTCGGCATCGGTGAGCGCGGCGAAGTCCTCCTCGATCGAGTTCACCTGGGCGGCGATCCCGTGGAGCTTCTTGAGGATGCGCCCCTCACCGGCACGCAGCAGCTTTTCGACGATCTTGGACACGCAACATCTCCTGAGTTTTCTGATCTCCTGCTACGCCCGGACGTTTTTGATCTCCTGCTACGCCCGGACGTTTTTGATCTCCTGCTACGCCCGGAGGTCGCAGCCGTGGACAGCCCGGTGGCAACGGCCCGACCTAGGCTAGTCGAGTCGGCGCACGACCGTGGACGCGCGGGCGGGGGAACCCTCCCCCAGCGCCGAACGTGCCGGGCCCCGCCCCGGTTCCAGCCTGCCCCACAGGACGAGCCACCGGTATGCCGTCGCGGGCCACAGGGGGGACCTAAGGCCCTGTCCCGCGCGTCGTCGGAGGCACACCCTGAGCCATTGGTGAAGTTCAGGCCAACCCGCTCGCGAGTCGAGGTCGACATGGTCCAGATGGCAACGGTGGTCTTCGGTCCCAGCGGTCACGTGCTGTCCTGGGGGTGGTTCAGCATCGAGCTGGCCAACCTCCTGATCATCGTCACGATGGTCGTGCTCTTCGTCGTCGCGATCCTCGTGCCGTTCGGTCGAGCGCACGTCGAGGCCCCCGGCCCGGTGCGCCACACCGACGGCACCGTGGACCCGGATGGCCACGACGACAGCGGCGGAGACCGGTCATGACCAGCGTTCCTCGCGCCGAACGGGTCCGCCGGCCGGACGACAGCTGGACCGCCGCGCTGCGCGAGCGCATCGCGAGCACCGTCCCGCCGGGTCAGGCCCTCCCGGACCGCCAGCCGGTCTACGTGTCGTCCTGGATCTACGTCTTCGGGGTCCTGACCCTGGCCGCCCTGACCGTCGTGGTGGTGACCGGGTGCGCGCTGGCAGTGGGTGGCGCAGCGTGGTGGCACGTGTCGTCGCTGGGCCACTTCGTCAACTCGCTGCACCTGTGGAGCGTGGAGCTCTTCTTCGGCTTCATGGTCATCCACCTCTGGGGCAAGTTCTGGATGGCCGCCTGGCGCGGCAACCGCCTGCTGACGTGGGTCACCGGGGTGGTCGCCTTCCTCACCTCCATCGGCACGGCGTTCACGGGGTACCTGTCCCAGTCCAACTTCGACTCCCAGTGGATCAGCGCGGAAGCCAAGGACGGAATCAACTCCATCGGGGTGGGTGCCTGGTTCAACGTGCTCAACCCCGGCCAGATGCTCCTGTGGCACGTGGTCCTGCTGCCGCTGGCCGTCGGTGTCATCACGGTCCTGCACATCGTGCTCGTGCGACGGCACGGGGTCGTGCCTCCCATCGACGCCGAGGAAGGTGACTGAGATGGCCACCGCAACCCCCACCAGGCCGGGCTCGCAACGTGGGCGGCGCCTGGGCGCCGGCCGCACCCGCGACTCGCACTCGTTCCCGACGCGCCCCTACGACCTGGTCAAGGAGTATGTCGCCGCCCTCGTCGCGGTGTCCCTGCTGACCGTCGGTCTCGGGGCCCTGTTCTCGTCGCCCGACGAACCCGCCATCACGATGGCCGGGTGGGCCAAGGGTGCCCCCGGGGACGTCGTCGCCACGGCGACCGCAGAGCTGGCCGGCACCAGCACCAGCGCGGCGTACGGCGCGCCGTACAACGCCGCAGCCGAGGGCCAGAAGGTCGTCGGCGTGCCGCTGCAGAAGTGGGGCGGCGTGCGCATCCCCGTGAACTCGGCGGACCTCGTCCTCACACCGCTCACCACCGCGCGGACCGACGCGCCGACCACGTCCGCCCTCGCCACGTGGCGCAGTGCCGACGAAGGCACCCGGACCGGTTGGGCCACGGCCTATGCGGACGCGCTGGGCAAGGCGCCCGACGGCAACCCGGCAGCGGTCGCCCGGGGCAGCTACGGCCCGGTGCCCGTGCTGACCCAGTCCTTCCTCGACGTCGCACGCTCGGGGGGACTCGAGGGCCAGCTGACGTCGTCGGGCAACTTCTACGGCGGCGACCAGACCCGAGCGCTGCTGCTCCTCAGCGACGGCGCCTACCTGGAGGACGCAGCCCGTGCCCAGCACCTCGGCGGCGACCAGTGGGGGATGATGAACGAGACGGGCAACTACCCCGGCCAGCCCTGGATGTGGCTCTACACGTTCTGGTACCAGGTGCCGCCCTTCTCGACCTCTGAGAACGCCGACGCGGAGGTGTGGGCCCTGATGATGGTCCTCACCCTGGGCCTGATGTTCCTGCCCCTCATCCCGGGGCTGCGGGACCTGCCGCGGCTCGTGCCGGTGCACCGCCTCATCTGGCGCGACTACTACCGGGACCACCCTCGTCCCCGGGAACGCACGTGACCCTCGGGAGGTCGGCGCACCTCAGGGTGCGACGAGGTCCTGGTAGTCGGGGTGCCGGGCGATCCACGCGGAGATGAACGGGCAGAGCGCGACCACGTCGTGCTCTGCCCTGGCCCGGACGTCGTCGAGCGCCCCCTTGGCCAGCACGCTGCCCACCCCCTCCCCCGCGAAGGCGTCATCCACCTCGGTGTGGGTGAAGACGATGTGGGCTCCCTTGAACCGGTAGGCGGCGAAGCCCGCGAGCGCGCCGTCGATCCGAGCCTCGTACCGGTGCTCGGCCGGGTTGTCGGCAACCACGATGTCCGTCATGCGTCCAGCCAAGCACGGCCGTGCCCACAGTGCAGCACCGGGCTGCCAGCCGGTCAGGCGACCGCCCCCACCTCGGCGTTCTCGCCCTCCGCGCTCCACGACCCCCGCTCGGGCGACCTGGCGATGGCCAGGCAGGCGAGCGCGGCGAAGAGGCACAGGCCACCGGCCGTCAGCCACGCGGTGAAGTAGTCGCCGGTGCTCTGGCGGACCCAGCCGGCATAGCTGGCCGCGACGCCGGCCCCGACCATGTGGGACGCAAAGACCCAGCCGAAGACGACCCCCGAGCGGGCGACGCCGAAGTGCCTGCGGCACAGGGCGATCGTCGGAGGCACGGTGGCCACCCAGTCGAGGCCATAGAAGATGATGAAGATGAACAGGTTCGGGTGGATGTCGGGGCCGAGCAGCGCCGGCACGAAGAGCAGCGAGAGCCCGCGAAACCCGTAGTAGCCGCAGAGCAGCAGCCGCGGGTCCACCTTGTCGGTGAGCCAGCCCGAGGCGATCGTGCCGACGAGGTCGAAGACACCGATCAGCGCGAGCAGCCCGGCCGCCGTGGTCTCGGGCATGCCGTGGTCGTGGGCCGCGGGGATGAAGTGGGTGCCGATCAGCCCGTTCGTCGACCACCCGCAGATCCAGAAGGTGCCGACGAGGATCCAGAACGTCCGCGACCGCGCGCTCTCGCGCAGCGTCCGGACGGCCAGCCGGGCCGGCCCCACCTGCGACCCGGTATGCCGCGTGGCCGGCTCGTCGAGGGCCTCACCGTGGTGCGCGCCGAGCGGCCGCAGGCCGAGGTCGGCCGGCCGGTCGCGGACGACGAGGAGCACGAGCGGCACGAGCAGCAGGGCCGCGCCGGTGACGACGAGCGCCGACCACCGCCAGCCCGGTCCGGTGGCCAGGGCTGCGATGCCCGGGAGGAAGACGAGCTGACCGGCGGCACCCGCTGCGGAGAACACCCCGGTGACCAGGCCGCGTCGCGACTCGACGAACCACCGGTTCGCGACGACGGCGCCCAGCACGAGCGCCATCGCCCCGGCCCCGACCCCCACGAACAGGCCCCACAGCAGCCACAGCTGCCACGGTGCCGTCATCACTGTCGTGAGCCCGCTGCCGAGGGCCACCAGGACGAGGGCGAGGCAGACCACCCTCCGCAGCCCGAACCGTTCCATCAGCGCCGCGGCGAACGGCGCGGTCAGCCCGTAGACCACCAGGTTGGCCGTCACCGCACCCGAGGTGGTGGCGCGCGACCAGCCGAACTCGGACTCGAGCGGCTCGAGCAGGGCACCGGTGGACGACCGGAAACCCGCTGCGGCAACCAGGGCACCCAGGATCACGGCTGCCACCCACCAGGCCCGGTGGATGCGGCCGGGGCGGGGGTGGCTCGTCGCCACGGTGTCGGCGGAGCTGGCGGGAATTGTCACTGCCGCATGCTATCTGCCAGTCGAGGACTGCCGACACCGCATTCCGGACAACCCCCGCCCGGATCCCGCCACGAGCACCACCCGGGTCAGGCGACTCCTGCCAGACCGAGCCAGCCGGCCATCAGCGCCAGCTCGTCGTCGAGAGCCGGTCGGGCCTCGGCCGGGGCGCCCACCTCCCAGTGCACGGCCTGCACCCGCAGCACACCGTCGGCGCGGTCGGCCTTGAGGTCACAGCGCGCCACGAGGGCGTCGCCGAACAGGAACGGCAGGACGTAGTAGCCGTGCACCCGAAGTGGCGCCGGCACGTAGATCTCGAGCCGGAAGTCCATGCCGAAGATCGCGGCAGTGCGGTCGCGCTGCCAGATCAGCGAGTCGAACGGGCTGAGGAGGGCCTGCGCGTGCACCCTGCGCGGCCGGCGGGCCTCCGGGTGCAGGTAGGCCGGGCGCTTCCACCCCTCGATCGTCGCCGGCACGAGCGCACCCTCGGCCACCAGGGACTCGAGGGCCGGCCGGGCCTGCTCGGGCTTGAGGCGGAAGTAGTCGCGCAGGCACTGTTCGGTCCCGACCCCGTGGGCCCGGGCCGCGATCAGCATGAGCTCGCGGAAGGCGACGTCATGCGGCGGCCGGGCTGCCGGGTCGGCCACCGCGGCGGCGAGGTGACCGGGCAGCACCCGCTCCAGCGCGGCATACCGTCGCTCGAACTGGCTGGTGCGACCGGCGCTGCTGATCTGGCCCGCCCAGAACAGGTGCTCGACGGCGCTCTTGACCAGCGACCAGTTCCAGCCCCACTCGTCGCGCTGGCGTGGGAGGTCGTGCTCGAGCGCGGCCTCGAGGCCCCGCGACGTGATCGGTCCGCGCGCCGTGACCTCGGCCAGGACCGCCGAGACCAGCTCGGGGTGCTCGCGGGCGACCCGCTGCATCCCGCCCCAGGAGTCGTGCAGGGCGCGCTGCATGCGGAAGTCGAGCAACGGCCAGGTCGTCGGCGGGATCAGGCTCGCCTCGTGGGCCCAGTACTCCACCAGCCGTCGCGGCGCTCGGTCGCGGGCGCGGTCGAGGAGCGCCGTGTCGTAGGGGCCGAGCCGCGAGAAGAACGGCAGGTACTGGCTCCGCGTGAGGACGTTGACGCTGTCGATCTGGATGATCTGCACCCGGTCGATGACGCGCTGGAGGTGGCGCATCGTGACCGTGCCGGGGGCAGGCCGGGGCTCGGCGAAGCCCTGTGCTGCCAACGCAATGCGTCGCGCCTGGGCTCGCGTCAACCGCACCGGGTCGCTGGTCACACCTGGTCGCAGGTCACTCGCCGGGTTCGAGGAGGTTCTCGCGAACGGCATACATGGCCGCCTCCATCCGCGAGTGCAGCTGGAGCTTCTCGAGGATGTTGCGCACGTGGTTCTTGACGGTGTTCTCGGAGATGAAGAGCTGGTGGGCGATCTCCTTGTTGGCCAGCCCGCGGGCCACGAGCCGCAGCACCTCGAGCTCACGGTCGGTCAGCCGCGGGGCGCCCACTCCGGTGGGCCGCTCGCCCTGGCGCTTGCTCATGTGCGCGAACTCCGCCAGCAGCTTGGAGGCCATCGAGGGCGACAGCAGCGAGTCGCCGTTGAAGACGGCGCGCACGCCGTCGGCGATCTCCTCGCCCGGCACGTCCTTGAGGAGGTAGCCGTTCGCCCCCGCCTTGACCGCTTCGTAGAGGTCGGACTCCTCGTCGGACATCGTCAGCATGATGATCTTGGTCGACGGCACGAGGGCCTTGATGGTCTGGCAGGCCTGGATGCCCGAGGTGTGGGGCATCCGCACGTCCATCAGGACGACGTCGGGGAGCAGCTCCACGGTGCGGTCGACGGCTTCCTTGCCGTCACCGGCCTCGCCGACGATCTCGATGTCGTCGTCCTGCGAGACGACCATCTGGAGGCCGCGGCGGTAGAGGACGTGGTCGTCCGCGATGACGACCCTGATCGGGTCGGCACCGCTGCCCATTCCACCAGCCCCATTCGACACGTGCACATACTGTCACGGGACGGCGACGACACCGGACGAAACGCCCTGCTGGGCCCGCCCGGTGTCGTCGTCGTCGCAGGTCAGGAGACCTTGCGCTGCGCTCCGTCGTCCTCGGTGACGTCCAGGTGGATCACGCCGTAGGACCACCCGCGACGGCGGTAGACGACGCTCGGCTGACCGGTGTCCTCGTCGTGGTAGAGGTAGAAGTCGTGGCCGACGAGCTCCATCTCGCGGACCGCCTGGTCGAGCGCCATGGGCACGGTCGCGTGGATCTTCTCGCGGATCTCGACCGGCGAGTTGCCCTGCGCGCCGAACCGGTCGCCGTCGCCGTCGACACCGTCGTGCACGTGGTCCTCGCCCGACAGCTCGCCCGGCTCCTGGATCCGCGCGGTGGCAGCGGCCACCGACTCGGGTGCGTGCCGGCCGCGGTGCACCCGCCTGCGGTCCTGGGCCCGCCTCAACCGCTCCATGAGCTTGTCCAGCGCCAGGTCGAGCGCCGCGTACTTGTCGTCAAGGCATGCCTCGGCCCGCACGATGGGGCCCTTCACGTGACAGGTGATCTCGACCCGTTCGCAGGCCTTGGCCTGTCGTTTGTTGGGCTCATGGCTCACGATGACATCCACGCGCTGCACCCGGGGGGCGAGCTGCGGGATCTTGGCGAGCTTTTCGTCGAGGTGGTCACGGAATCGGTCTGAGACCTGCATGTGGCGTCCGGTGACGACAATCTCCACGGTGTTCCTCCATGGGTTCGGCGGGAGTGTGGGTCGGGCTGCGCAGCCCGGGGGTCAGCCGCGGCAGCACCTCCGAGTGGGTGTGCGGAAGCACCCGGTGTTGGGCGGGTCGTGCGGCTCCGCTCCCTGCCGCAGAGCGCCTTTCGGACCGCGTCCGAGGCGCCCTGTTCGCGTGACGTGCACGGGGGCCAGGGGGGCCATGTACCGACGGTAGACCACGCCGGAGGTTTGCGACACAGGGACTTGGTCCTGCGTTCACCCAGAGTCTGCTGGACGCCAGCTGTGCGCGCGCTCGCCCCCGGGCGAGCGGGTCCCGCGCGGCCCCATGGCCGTCTCACGCCGTGGTCACCGCGGCGGGTGCGGCCCCCTCGACCGCCGCTGCGTGGCGCAGATCGTGGCCGCCACCACGACAGCCGCGCCCCCCGCCCGCAGCGCTCGCGCGGCCTCGACGAGGGTCGCGCCAGTGGTCAGCACGTCGTCCACCACGACGCAGGACGCGCCCTCCACCACGGGGTCCCAGCGCGGCCGCACGGCGAGCGCGTGCTCGAGGTTGACGACCCGCTCGCGGGCTCCCAGCCCCACCTGGTCGGCCACCCGGCGGCGCGGCTCGAGGGCGTCCGCGAGCAGCGCCTCGGTCGGGCCGAAACCGTCGAGGGCACGGTCCACGAGGGCCACCAAGGGGGCGTCCCCCCTGCTGCGACGGGCCGCCGCCGAGGAGGGGACCGGCACGACGAGCACCGGTCCGTCACCGCGCCGCAGGAGGCCGACGAGCTGGGGACACCCGGCCAGAGCCGCGTCGAGCGAGCGCGCCAGCAGGCCACCGAGGAGGTCGGCGCAGTCCCGTCGCCCGTCGTCCTTGTAGGCGGCGACGACGGCAGCCAGCGCCCCGGCATACGGGGCGCAGCTGTGCACCGGCGGGAGCTGCGCCGGCGCGGGCTGTGGACGCACGGAGGAGGGCCCCAGGGGCCACAGCGAGGCGCCGATCTCGGCCCGACAGGCGGGGCACACGAGGTGGTCCGGGCGACCGCACGCGGCGCAGCCGACCGGGAGCGCGAGGTCGGCGAGGGCAGCCACGGCGCCCCGCGCGCCGACCGGGCCGGACCACGGGGGCGGAGGCGACATGGGCCACATCGTGAGCCCACTGGAGTGTTGCGGGGGATTGGGCAGCACAAGCGTGTGGACACGACTAGTCTGGGGCACGGCCTGTGGACAACTGCTGGGCGCCGGGGACGTGAGACGGGAGGCGTGTATGCGTTGGCTGCCCCACCTTGCCGTGTCCACCCGCCTCCGGCTGTCGATGGCCCTCGTGGCGGCGATGTTCGCCTACATCGACAAGAGCCTCGTCACGGCGCTCCCGTGGATCCTGCTCGTCGTCACCCTCGACCTTGCGGCGGCCAGCCTGGCCTACCTCACCGTCATCCAGGGCGCGTTCCGCCACACCCAGCTCATCGCCCTGCTCACCGTCGGCGCCGTCTCCGCGGGGATCGGCATGGGCAGCGAGGGCTCGTGGTCCAAGCTGCTCATCCTCATCCCGGCCTACCACGCAGGCACCCGGTTCGCCCGGACCGGCGCGTTCTCGGCCCCGCTCGTCGGCCTGGTCGTCGGGCTCTCCACCGCGTGGTGGCTCGACCGGCTGACGCCCCCTGAGTCCCAGCTCATCACGCTGGCCTCGCTGTTGGCCGTGCTCTTCGGGCTGCTCGGGGCGTGGTCCCGCGAGCTCGAGCCCGAGGAGGTGCTGCCCGACGCCAACGTGGCCGCCGAGGCGAGCCTGCTGCTGCGCCGCCTCCACGAGCTCGCCGACACCCTCGACACCGGCTTCGACGCACCCGGGTCCGCCGAGATGGCGCTCCAGGACCTCAGCAACCAGATGCGCTCGGCGCGCAGCGCGATCCTCGTCGGCTACGGCGACGACCCCGCTGTGCCGCTCGCCATCCGCGGCGCCGACCGCACCCCCTGGCCCGACCCCATGGAGAAGGACTCCGTCCTGGCGTGGACCTGGCGCCGGGGCGAGGCGACCCTCGCGGAGTGGAAGGACGACCTCGTCGCTCGCTCGGTGATCGTCGTGCCGCTCAACGACGACAAGGGCGACCGCCTCGGCCTCCTGGTCGCCGACCGGCCCCTCGTCACGCCGTTCCGCGAGGAGGACCTCATCGCGGCCCAGGGCGTGGCCGACCGGCATGCCGCCAACATCGACCTCTCCGTTCTCTTCGCCGGCCTGCGTGAGCGGGCCGGCCTGGAGGAGCGCGAGCGGCTGGCCCGCGAGATGCACGACGGCATCGCCCAGGAGATGGTCGCGCTGGGCTTCGGGATCGACGCCGTCCGCCGCAAGGCGCGGGGCCTCGACTCCCCCATCGCCGACGAGCTCGACGCCCTCCGCGTGGACGTGTCCCGCGTGCTGGGCGACCTGCGGCTGCACATCGCCGACCTGCGGATCGCCGTGCGCCCCGACACCGGGCTCGGCGCCATGATCGGGGCCCGGCTGCAGAACTTCGGCTCGTCGTCCGGAGTGACCACCCGCATGCACCTCAGCGAGACCGGGTTCCGGCTGCCGGCCCACACCGAGGTCCTCATCTACCGGCTGTTCCTGCGGATGCTGGCCGACGCACGGCACTCCCTGAACGCCAAGACGGTCGAGGTCCGCCTCAACGTCGCGGCCCCCCGGGTGGAGCTGTGGATGGCCCACGACGGCACCAGCACCCTCACCGAACGCGACTTCGGCGACCACCCCCTGCTCAGCCTCGGCGGGGAGATCTCCATCGAACCCTTCGGCGTTGAAGGCGTCGCCCTCCGCATGCGAATGCGGGCCCGTGGCGCAGCCCCCTCCGCAACGCTGTCCAACGAAAGGATCCCCCAACCCTCATGACCATCAACGTCGTGGTGATCGACGACCACACCCTCGTCCGCGAAGCCGTCTGCCGCATGATCGACAGCGAGCCCGACCTCGCCGTGGTGGGTCAGGCCGGTGGCATCGCCGAAGGCCGAACCGTCCTCGCCCAGAGCCTCATCCACGTCCTCGTCGTCGACGTGTCGATGCCCGACGGCTCCGGCCTCGTGCTGGCCCGCGCCGCACGCGAGGCGTCGCCCCGGCTCGGCATCGTCGTCCTGACCATGCACAACGACGATGAGACCCTGCTCGAGGCGCTCGACCTGGGCGCGTCGGCCCTGGTCCTCAAGTCCGCGCCCTCCGACGAGGTCATCGCCGCGGTCCGTCGGGCCGCCGTGGCACCCGACGCGTTCATGGCGACCGGGCTCGCCGAGGCGCTGCGCCGTCGCGACTCCAGCGACAAGCCCCGCCTCACCCCCCGCGAGGCCGAGGTGCTCGACCGCCTGGTCGCCGGCGATTCGATCGCCGCGGTCGCCAAGAAGCTGTACATGAGCGAGTCGACCGTCAAGACCCACGTCTCGAAGGTCTACGAGAAGCTCGGCGCCCACAACCGCGCGTCCGCGGTGATGTCGGCCCTGCGCCTCGGGCTGGTCAAGGCCGAGTCCGTGGGCCACGCCCGGCACTGACCGGGGCCACGCGGCATACCGAGGACCCGCCCGCCGACGACGCGGCATACCGAGGACCCGCCCGCCGACGACGCGGTATGCCGCGAACTCACCACCACGACGAGCTCACCACGACGACGAAGGACCCCGCCGAGCGGCGGGGTCCTTCGTCGTGCGGGCCTGATGGCCTCAGTGCATGTTGCCGAAGGTGTCGGCGATGCGGATGGCGCCGGGACCGATGATGACGATGAACAGGGCCGGGAAGATGCACAGGAGCATCGGGAAGAGGATCTTCACCGGCACCTTCATCGCCTTCTCCTCGGCCCGCTGACGGCGGACGAGACGCATCTGGTTGGACTGCTCGCGCAGCACGTTGCCGATGGGGAGGCCGAGCCGGTCGGCCTGGACCAGGGCGCTGACGAAGGTCTTGGCCTCTGACACCGTGGTGCGTGCCGCCAGCGAGGAGAACGCATCGCCCCTGGACTTGCCGATCTGGATCTCCTGCAGCACACGGGCGAACTCACCCGAGATGGGACCGGTGGTGGCGCGGGCCACCTGGAGCAGCGCCGCGTCGAAGCCCTGACCGGCCTCGACACAGACGGTGAGCATGTCGAGGGCGTCGGCGAGGCCGCGCTGGAGCTCTTCCTGACGCTTCTGGCCGGTGTTCATCAGCAGCAGGTCGGGGAGGAAGAAGCCCGCCGCAGCCGCCGCGGCACAGATGACCAGGCCGCGCAGGCTGAGCTGGCCGCCCAGCAGGAAGCCGAGCACCGCGCCGACCAGGAGGCCGATGCCCTTGGCGCCCATGACCCGCTCGACCGTCCAAGAGCCGGGGTTGCCGGCCAGGTTGAGGCGGCGCACGATGCGGTCGTTGGCCCCGGTGGGCGACAGCCGCTGGGCCAGGGCACGGGTCTGGTTGAGCATCGGGGCGACGATGCGTTCCATGACGGGCAGGTCGGACTTGCCCACCTCGCGCTTGTCGATGGTGCGCTCGATGAGGTCGAGCGACCGCGCGACGCCGGTCGGTTGGGCGGCGCCGAGGGTGGTGGCGAGCACGAGGGTGAGCAGCGCTCCACCGACCGCGACGAGGGCGATGACCAGCAGGATGGTTCCCATCAGACCTTCACATCCACGACTTTGCGCATCCAGAAGATGCCGATTCCGAGCGAGATGAGACCCGCGACGATCATGGCGATGCCCATGGGGCGCAGCCAGAGGAGCTCGATGTAGGAGCGGTTCGTCTTCATCGTGTAGAAGAAGATGCCGACGGGGAGCGCCACGAGGATGTAGGCCGAGAGCCGGCCTTCCGCCGAGAGGGCCCGCACGTGCCGACGGAGCTCCTCGCGCTCGCGCAGCGTCTTGGCCGTGGTGCGCAGCGTCTCGGCGAGGTTTCCACCGACCTCTCGCTGGATCCTGATGGCCATCGACGTCCAGCGCATGTTGTCGCTGTCCATGCGGTCGGACATGCGCTCGAGGGCGTCGGCCACGTCCGAGCCGATGCGGGTCTCGGCCAGCGCCCGGGAGAACTCCTTGGCGGCCGGGTCAGCGGAGTCCTTGGCCACGGCGTCGAGGGCCTGCGGCAGCGAGAACCCGGTGCTCAGGCTGCTGGCCACGAGGGTCAGCACGTCGGGCAGCTGGCCGTCGAACTTCTTGCCACGACGGTTGGACAGGAACCGGAGGACGAAGGCGGGGCCGAAGATGCCCACGACCAGACCGCCCACGGCAGCACCGAGGGTGACCAGGAGGCCACCGCGGAAGAAGACCATCGAGGCAGCGACCGTCGCGACCACTGCGACGATGCGCAGCACCCACCACTCCCCGGCACGCAGGGGCAGGTCGGCCCGCTGGATGTGCGCCATCGTCTTGCTGGTGGACTCGCGGCCCTCCATCATCCGCTCGCCGAGGAACACGAGGTTCTCCGACATCACGTTCGGACGCGACTTGGCCTTGCCGAGCGCGGCGTTCCCTGCCGCGACGTAGCGGTCGATGTTCTCCACGCGGGTCCGACGACCGGACTTGAAGGACGAGCTCGCCAGCGCGATCACCAGCACCATCAGCGCCAGGAAGACCGCACCCATGGCCAGGCCCAGGGTCGGAGACACACCCAGGATGGGCAGGGTCGCCGTGGGCGAGGCCGCCTTGACGACCTCTTCGGTGGGACCCACGATCGGGGACTTGTCCGAGGCCGTCTTGGTCGGGGCGGCCACGCCGGCCCCGAAGTCCACGAGCGCCGTCGTCGAGAACGGCTTCCCGCCGGACAGGCCGGCGATCTTGACGTTCTGCGCCCCGCCGACACCCACGGGCAGGGGCATCGAGAAGCTGAGCTGGGACGCCAAGGTCTTGGCGGCCGTCGTGAAGGCGTTCTGGACGCTGCCGGCGTTGGCCGCGGAGACGACCGTGCCGCCACCCGCCTTGGCAAAGCTGCTGAGCACCGCGACGTTGCTGTCGGTCGACTTGAAGGAGACCGCCTCCGCGCGCACCTTGCCGGCCTTCAGTGCGGCGACCGTCGCGGCCTGCGTCGACGTGCTGGCGGTGTC
Organism: Pedococcus sp. P2_A3; assembly: GCF_056405035.1. Taxonomy (NCBI): domain Bacteria; kingdom Bacillati; phylum Actinomycetota; class Actinomycetes; order Micrococcales; family Intrasporangiaceae; genus Pedococcus; species Pedococcus sp. P2_A3. The sequence goes on from NZ_JBFUCW010000015.1 coordinate 121,749, forward strand.
ACCGCCATCGCTGAGGAGCAGGATGCTGCGCTCACCCTTGGTGCCGAGGGTCTTCACCGCGAGGTTCACGCCGTCATACAACGCGGTCTCCCCCTTGGCGGTCAGGCCGTTGACGGCCGTCTGCACCTTGCCCTGGTCGCCCGTCGGCGCCAGGTTGAGCACGGCCTTGCCGGAGAAGGACACGACACCGATGCGCACGTCGTCCGGGACGCTCTTGAGGAAGGCGGCGACCGACGAGCGGACCGTGGCCATCCCCGTGGCACCCATCGAGCCGCTGGTGTCGACCACGATGACGGCGGTCCGGGTCACGGGCGACCCCTGGCCGCTGGTGATCGCGTCGACCGGGTAGGCCTTCCCGGCCACCGTGACGGTGAGGGACGGGTCGATGTCAGCGCCGGACGAGGCGGAGATGAGCCCGATCAGGTTGTCGGACTTCACCTCGATGCCGGTGACCGTGACAGCCGGGCTGTCGGCGGCCGCCGCCGGGGCGGCCGCCACGAGGGCCACCACCCCTGCGGTCAGGAGCGCCCGGAGGACGCGCGGAGCACCACGCATGATCAGAACGCCTTGATGAAGAGGTCTGCCGGCAGGTCGATGCCCTGGTCCTTCAGGTCGTCCGCGAACTTGGGGCGCAGACCGTTGCTCTTGAGCACGCCCTTGAAGCGACCCTGGTCGTCACGCCCCGCGCTGTAGTCGAAGGTGAACAGGTCCTGCATGGTGATGATCTCGCCCTCCATGCCGATCACCTCGCTGATCGCGATGACGCGACGCGAGCCGTCCTTCATACGGGCCTGCTGGATGACCATGTCGACGGCGCCGGCCACCTGCTCGCGGATGGCCCGCACCGGCAGGTCGACACCGGCCATGAGCACCATGGTCTCGAGGCGGGAGAGGCTGTCGCGCGGGCTGTTGGCGTGCACCGTGGTCAGCGAGCCGTCGTGACCGGTGTTCATGGCCTGCAGCATGTCGAGGGCGGCGCCGTCACGGCACTCACCGACGACGATGCGGTCGGGGCGCATACGCAGCGAGTTCTTCACGAGCTCACGGATCGGGATGGCGCCACGGCCCTCGATGTTGGCGGGGCGGGACTCGAGGCGCAGCACGTGGTCCTGGTGGAGCTGGAGCTCGGCGGCGTCCTCGATGGTGACGATGCGCTCGTCGTCGGGGATGAACGACGAGACCACGTTGAGCAGGGTCGTCTTACCGGAACCGGTACCACCGGAGATGATGATGTTGCGGCGGCCACGGACGCAGGCGGACAGGAAGTCGCGCACCTGCGGTGTGAAGGTGCCGAAGGCGATGAGGTCCTTGTCCGTGAACGGGTCGGTCGCGAACTTACGGATGGTGAGCAGCGACCCGTCGAGGGCGATCGGCGGGATGACCGCGTTCACACGCGAGCCGTCGGGCAGACGAGCGTCCACGAGCGGACTGGCCTCGTCGACGCGACGGCCGACGCGACCCACGATCTTGTCGATGGTGCGCCGCAGGTGGGCGTCCGAGCTGAAGTGGGTCTCGACGGAGTAGAGCTTGCCGGCGCGCTCGACGTAGATCTGGTCGGGGCCGTTGACCATGATCTCGGTGATCTCGCTGTCGCGGAGCAGCGGCTCCAGCGGACCGTGACCGAGGATCTCGTCGGAGACCTCCTGGGAGATGCGCGTACGGTCCGCGAGCGAGAGCGGGGTGTCCTCGTGGTCGATGACGTCCTGGAGGGTGTGCCGCACCTTCTGCTCGAGCTCGTTCTGGTCGAGGTGCGGGTCGTAGAGCTGCGGGCCCAGTGAGTCGAGCAGGGCCTGGTGGACGCTGGCCTTCACCGTGGCGAACGGGTCGACCAGACGCGGTCGCTCGTTGGCGGCGGGGGACGCGGCGGCCTCCGTCGTCGTCTGCTGGCTGCGACGGACGCTCTCGAGCCGGTCGGCCAGGCTCATCGGTTACCTCCACGCGACAGGGACCAGCGGCTGGTCTTGGGGGACGCCTGGCCAGCAGCCGGGGCGTCGGTGCCCACGGCGGGGCCGTCGGGCAGGCGGATGAAGCGGTCGGCGAGGTCGCGCAGGGCCACACTCACCGCGTGCTTGGGCTCGTCGAGGATGATCGGCACGCCGCGGTTGACCGAGGCGGGCACAGCGGTGCTGTTGGGCACCATGACGGCGATGTCCTGCTTGATCGCGGCGACGACGTCCTCGGGCCGCAGGCCGACCTTCGCGTCCGAGCGGTTGAGCACCACGAGACGCGAGTCCTTGCGGTTGCCGAGGAGGTCGAGGGTGTCGAGCGTCAGGCGGAGGTTCTTCACCGCGGGGATGTCGAGGGTGGCGATGAGGATCAGCAGGTCGCTGTCGTCGAACGCCGCCAGGACGTGGGAGGTGAAGGCCGGAGGCGTGTCGAGGATGACGTAGTCGTAGTGGCGCTTGGCCACCCGGATCAGCTCGGCGACGGTGGTGCCGGGCACGCGGTCGGCGTCGCTCGGCTCGGCCGGCGCGCTGATCGCCTCCAGACCGCTGTCGTGCTTGGTGACGACGGCGTTGATGGCCTGCTCGTCGATGTTGCCGGCCATGCTGACCAGGTCGATGATCGAGTTCTGCGGCAGCATCTGGAGGCTGATGCCCACGTCGCCGAAGGCGAGGTCGAGGTCGATGAGGAGCACCCGCGAACCAGTGGCGGCCAGGTAGGCGCTCAGGTTGGTCGCGAAGGTCGTCTTGCCGACGCCACCCTTCGCGGAGAAGACGGTGACGACGCGGGCGGTCTTGGTCCCGGCGGCCACCTCTCCGGCGTGGCCGGTGACCCGCGTGGACAGCTCGCGGCTCCTGCGAGCCGCGTCGGCCAGGCCGGTGACGTCGTCAGCCGTGACGACCTCACGGATGCCCGCGCGCAGGGCCTGTCCCAGCACTGCCACGTCGATCCGGCGGCGCAGGAGGATCACTCCGAGCTCCGGGCGCTCGACCCGGCACAGCTCGGAGAACGTGCAGGCCGCATCCATGTCGACCTCAGGGCCGATGAGCACCAGGAGCTCGGCCGGGTTCTCCCCCAGCGCCCGCACCATGGCGGCCTGGTTGTCGATCCGGACGATGGATCCCACGGCAAAGTCGTAGCGCTCGGTGGCGCCGGGGTCGGCGTCCCACAAGAGGGTCATGGCGCACTCCTACTTGGCGGAGAAGAGGGTGGCTTCGGAGATGACCTTACCGAGGTCGATCTTCGGGTCCGTGCCACGCAGCGCCGCGTAGAGGTTGCCGGTCTGGATGCCGTGCACCAGGCGGGTCGCGTCGGCCGGGGAGACTGCGACGGTCATGAGCGCGCCGCGCACCGGGGCGCTGCCGCTCGCGGCGTCCTCGCCGTTGGCGGGCGCCTGCGTCGGCGTGAGGGAGGCCTCACCCATGGCGATGACCAGGACGTCGTCGAGCAGGACGCGGGTCTGCTGGCTCAGCTTGGTGGTGTCGGCGCCGGACTTCGCGGCCGTCTCGGTCGGGGTGTAGGTGTCGAACAGGACGACCTTGGACCCGGGCGTGAGGAAGGTGCCGACGCGCGCGGGGTCAGCCAGGGCGATGGAGACCGCGACCTGACCAGCCGGGACGTCGATGGCCTTCTGGCCGACCGGCTTCGTGCCGAAGCGGTCGCTGAGCACGTACTCGCCGGGCTGGATGTCCGAGAGGGCGAAGAGCCCACCGTTCGAACCGTTCACCCCGGTCAGCGCGCCGAGCGGAACGCCCTTGGCCGCGACCGAGGTCTTGATGATGAGTCCGCTCTGCACCGAGTCCTTGAGCGTGGTGCCCGCGGGGACGACGGACTTGACCACGTAGACGGACGTGGGGTCCTGCGCGGCGATGGCGCGGTCGTCAGCCCCCTTGGCGTACATCAACACGGCGACAACGCCGACCAGTGCCACGACGGCGGCCGCGAAGATGGCAACGATTCTGCGTCCCACGATGTGATTCCCTTGCTTGAGGTCAGACGAGTGGAGGTGCGCCCACCGGGCGCGTCCTACGGGTTGAAGATGCTGGACGGCACGTTGTAGAGGTCACTCACGTTGTGCCCGAAGGCAATCACGGAGACCACGATCACGACCGCGATGAGTCCGACCATCAAGCCGTACTCGACAGCGGTGGCCCCGTGGTCGCCCCGGTGGATGCCGG
>NZ_JBFUCW010000016.1:0-165697 GCF_056405035.1 Pedococcus sp. P2_A3
CCCTACCGCCCACAGACCAACGGCAAGATCGAGCGCTTCCACCGCACCATGGCCGAAGGGTGGGGCTACGCCCGCTGCTACGAATCCGAAGCCGAGCGACGAGCCGCCCTGTCAGCATGGATCCACGAGTACAACCACCACCGACCCCACACCGCCTGCGAGAACAAGCCACCCATCACCCGCTTGACCAACCTGTCAGGTCAGTACAGCTAGCGAAGGAAACTCGCAGGCGGACACGTTGCAACCTGTCCACCACCGAGGAACCCTTGCTAGCAAAGGTTCCTCGCAGGGCGCAGACGGGTATGCCGCGTGGCCGCCTGAGCCACGCGGCATACCGTCTCGCGGTGGTGAGCTCTCAGGCGATCCGAGTGCCGTTGGGCAGGCGACGGATCGGCGTGCGCAGTCGGCTGCCGGCCAGCGCGGTCGCGCCGGCCCCGGCGATGAGCAGGAAGGCGAGCCCGTACGGCCAGACGGGCGCGGTGTCGAGCGCCTTGTCGAGGGGGTCGTCGTTGGTGCCGCTGAAGCTGCCCTCTGACGAGGCGACGTAGTTGCTGCACTCGTCGTGCACGGTGCCGGGTCCGTTGCGGGCAGCCCTGGCGCCGGCGCTGATCCACCGCATGGGCGTGAACCCGCTGGAGTAGATGCCGTTGTCCTTGCGCGGTTCCGACGGCGCTGCGTCAGCCACCACGACGAAGGGGTTGAGCGGCAGCATCCACCAGATCCGCTCGGTGTGGGCGACCGTCGACCTCCGGGTGAAGGTGACGCAGTCGGCCCGCGTGGGTTCGAGCTGGCTCTTCTTGATCTGCTCGAGCTGGTCGGGGGTCAGGCTGGGGTCGGCAGGGTCGAATGCGGGCGGCTGGTGCTCGGTGTACCAGGAGTCCGGGATGCCGTAGACCTGCTGCTGCTCGTCCTGCGTGACGAGGAAGGCGCTCAGCCCGAACCCAATCGTCGTGCCGAAGACGAGGGCTCCCATCGTGAGGTAGGTCAGCACCGCGGAGGACACCGGGCGTGCGGTGAGGGTCGAGAACATCAGGCCGATCGCGCAGACCACGGCCAGCACCAGCACGAGAACGAGCAGCGACAGCACGATCCGCCCGCCGGAGATGCCGCCCTCGAACCACGCCCAGGCCAGGAACGGCAGGGCCGTCGCGAGGAAGGCCAGCGCCACGACCCAGGCCGACAGCAGCTTGCCGAGCGCGATGTCCCACTCCGTCAGCAGCGTGGTCTGGAGGGTGGCGAGGACGCCGTGCTCGCGGTCGCCGTTCACCGAGGTGGCGGTGAGCGAGGGCACGATGAGCATCGACAGGCCGAGCACGAAGAACACCACGATGTCGTACATCGCGGAGCCCGACCTGAGGTCGGGGTCGTTGGTGGCCCAGTACGACAGGAGGGAGGTGCCCGCGATGAGCAGCACCCAGATCCCGAACACGATCGGCCACCGCGAGGTGCGCAGCCGCTGGCGCAGCTCGAGGGCTGCGATGGTCTTGATGCCGTGCCAGCTCATCGCCGGTCCTCCGTCGCTGCGAGGTAGGCGGACTCGAGCGCGCCCTGGCTGGGGGTGAACGCGACCACGCGGATGCCGTCACCGACGAGGTCGGCCAGGAGGCGGGCGGCGTTCTCCTCCCCGGCGACCTCCACCTCGGTGAGTCCTCCGCCGACCCTGGTGGCCGGGACGTGTTTCTCCTCCAGCCAGGTCGCGAGTCGTTCGGGGTCGAGTGAGTCGATCCGCCACGACGCAGTGGCGGTGGCGATGAAGCCGGAGTCGAGGCTCTGCGTCTCGAGGCTGCGTCCCCGCGCCACGATGACGGCGCGGTCGGCGACCTCCTGCAGCTCGGTGAGGATGTGGCTCGAGACGAGCACGGTCTTCCCCTGGGCGGCCAACGAGCGGAGCACGTCGCGCAGCTCGATGCGGCTGCGCGGGTCGAGGCCCGATGCCGGTTCGTCGAGCAGCAGCACCGTCGGGTCGTTGATCAGCGCCCGGGCCAACCCGAGCCGCTGTTTCTGTCCACGCGACAGCACGCGGGCGCGGCGGTCGGCGAGGTCCTCGAGGTGCACGGTGTGCAGCAGCTCGTCGGCGCGGGTGCGCGCGCGGTCCGGTGCGATCCGGTATGCCGCGGCGATGGTCAGCAGCACCTCGCGCACCGTGAGCGCGTCCCAGGTGCCGAAGCCGTCGGGCATCCACCCGATCTTCGCCCTGACCTCGGTGGGCTGGGTGACGGGGTCGAGCCCGTCCACCCGGATCTGGCCCTGGTCGGGGACCAGCAGGGTCGCCAGCATCAGCAGCAGGGTCGTCTTGCCGGAACCGTTGGGACCGATCAGGGCGGTGACCTCGCCCGGTTCTGCCGTGAGGCTGATGTTCTCCACGGCGAGCACGTCCCCGAACGCCCGCCGCACCCCCTGCACCTCGATGCTCATGCGCGAAGGCTAGCGGCGGGGGTGGCTCCGGACCTCCGCTTTCGTACTCACCCGCGCGTCCGGCATACGACACCGCCGTCCCACGATGAGGACGGCAGATAGACTGTGCGCCAGCCGTAGACTGACCCGCCATCCGCACCTGCCCGCCGTGGTCCCAGGAGAAGCACCGTGCCCATCGTCGTCCAGAAGTACGGCGGCTCCTCGCTCGCCGACGCCGCGAGCATCAAGCGCGTCGCCCGGCGGATCGTCGAGGCCAAGAAGGCCGGCAACGACGTCTGCGTGGCGGTGTCGGCCATGGGCGACAGCACCGACGAGCTCCTCGACCTCGCCAACGAGGTGAGCCCGCAACCACCACCGCGCGAGATGGACATGCTCCTGACCGCGGGCGAACGCATCTCGATGGCCCTGGTGGCCATGGCGATCGCCGACCTCGGCTACACCGTGCGCTCGTTCACCGGCAGCCAGGCCGGGGTCATCACCGACTCGACCCACGGCAAGGCGCGCATCATCGACGTCACTCCCGGACGCGTCACCGACGCGCTCGAGAAGGGGCACATCGTCATCGTCGCCGGGTTCCAGGGCGTCAGCCAGGACACCAAGGAGATCACCACGCTCGGCCGTGGTGGCACCGACACCACAGCGGTCGCGCTGGCCGCGGCGCTCAACGCCGAGGTCTGTGAGATCTACACCGATGTCGACGGCGTCTTCACTGCCGACCCGCGAATCGTCCCTGCTGCCAGGAAGATCCACCGCATCTCCAACGAGGAGATGCTCGAGCTGGCGGCCTCCGGCTCGAAGGTGCTGCACCTGCGCAGCGTCGAGTACGCCCGTCGCTTCGACATCCCGATCCACGTCCGCAGCTCCTTCTCAGCGAAGGAGGGCACCATCGTCACGGACAAACCAGCTGAAGGAGACACCGTGGAAGCCCCGATCATCGCCGGTGTCGCACACGACCGCAGCGAGGCCAAGATCACCGTCGTCGGCGTCCCGGACCACCCGGGCAAGGCCGCGGCGATCTTCCAGACCTGCGCCGACGCCGAGATCAACATCGACATGATCGTCCAGAACGTGTCGGCGACCGAGACCGGGCTGACCGACATCTCGTTCACCTGCCCCAAGACCGACGGGCAGACCGGCGTGCACGCGCTCAAGAAGGTCCAGGAGTCGGTGGGCTTCGCGTCCATCCAGTACGACGACCAGATCGGCAAGCTGTCGCTGGTCGGAGCCGGCATGCGGTCGCACCCCGGGGTCTCCGCCACCTTCTTCAAGGCCCTGGCCGACACGGGCGTCAACATCGAGATGATCTCCACCTCGGAGATCCGCATCTCGGTCGTGACCCGGGCCGACGTGCTCGACGACGCCGTGCGGGCGGTGCACTCGGCCTTCGGCCTCGACTCCGCGGAAGGCGAAGCCGTGGTCTACGGAGGCACCGGCCGGTGACCTCACTCGCCTCGAAGGCGCCGCGCCCGAGCCTTGCCCTGGTCGGTGCCACCGGGGCCGTGGGGGCGGTGACCCAGCAGGTGCTCGGCATGCGAGCCGACATCTGGGGCGACATCCGCGCCGCCGCCGCAGCCGACGACGCCGGGACGGTGTTGACCGTCTGCGGTCGGGAGGTCGTCGTGCAGGAGCTGTCACCGGAGTTCTTCGACGGCGTCGACATCGCGCTGGTCGACGTGCCGGCGCCGGTGGCTGCGCACTGGGCCCCGATCGCCGCGAGCCGGGGGGCGGTCGTCATCGACAACAGCTCGGCGCTGCGGGGCGACCCCGACATCCCGCTCGTCGTGCCCGAGGTCAACCCGCTGCAGATCCGCAACCGACCCAAGGGGATCATCGCCAACCCTGGGGCCACCACCCTGACCATGATCGACGCGCTCGGGGTGCTGCACGCCGGCTGGGAGCTGACCGAGCTGGTCGTCGCCTCCTACCAGGCGGCTTCGGGTGCGGGGCGGGTCGGCATGGCGCGGCTCTACGACGAGCTCGAGGTGGTGGCCGGACACCGCGACCTGGGACACCAGGCCGGCGACGTCCGGCGGCTCATCGAGCACGAGCTGGGCACTGTCTCGCCCTTCCCGGCGCCGCTGGCCCTCAACGTCGTGCCCTGGATCGGTACCGCGGCCGAGGACGGCTGGACCTCCGAGGAGCTCAAGATCCGCAACGAGACCCGCAAGGTGCTGGGCCTGCCCGACCTGCGTGTCTCGGCGACCTGTGTGCGGGTGCCCGTCATCACGACCCACTCGGTGGCAGTGCACGCGACGTTCGCCCGCCGGATCGACGTGGGCGAGGCGCGCCAGGCGCTCGTCGAGGCCCCGGCGGTGGTGGTGCTGGACGACCCCGAGAGCCGGGAGTTCCCGACGCCCTCCGACATCGTCGGCTCCGACCCCCGGTTCGCCGGTCGGTTGCGGCAGGCGCTCGACTTCCCGAACACGCTCGACTTCTTCATCTGCGGCGACAACCTGCGCAAGGGTGCTGCGCTCAACATGGTGCAGGTCGCCGAGCTGGTCGCGAAGGACCTCGCCGTCGTCGCCTGAGGTCGGGGCTCAGTCGTCTGAGGTCGGGGCTCAGTCGTACGTCGGGGCTCAGTCGTCGAGGGTGGCCCGCAGCCCGGCCTCCCCGGCCGAGAGCGTGAGCCTGCCCCGGGCCGGGAGGTCCACCACCGCGCAGCCCTTCAGGACATCCACCTGGGGAGCCTCGACGATGCGGCACACGGTATGCCGCCCGGTCACCGTCAGCGCGAACGTCCCGTCCTGGTCGATCGCCGCCAGGCTCCCGCCCGAACGCGCGACGTCGTCGTGCAGGACCCGTCCGCCGACGTAGGGCAGGTCACCGCTGCTGGGGACGTCGATGCCGGCCCCGGACAGGAACCCCAGCAGGGCGTCGTCGCCGAACGCCGCGACCCAGCCGCCGCCGAGTGGCCGACCGCCCTTGCCGGCGTCGGCGACGGCCACCACGGTGCCCTCCAGCCGGTCCGGTCCGCCGCAGCCGGCAACGGCAGCCAGCGGGACGACCAGCAGCACGGATGCAGCGGCACCGACGACGCGGCGGCTGACGCGGCGCTCGATGGGGCGGACGAGGGAGGTCATGGGGGGCCATCCTCGCGCACCGCCACCCGCGACCGGGCGATCACGGGTCGGTGACGAAACGTGTCGCCTGCGTGTCGCGTAACGTGTGACTGATGTGACTGGTGTGACCATTGGGACTCGAGCAGCACGAGCCAGGGGGCCACCATGAAGGACGAGAACCTCACACCGAGCCAGCTGTGGCGCAAGCACCGGATGCGCCAGGTCATGCTCTTCGTCACCATCCCCGGCGTGCTGCTCGGCACCGCGAGCATCACCGCTGCCTACTCGGCGGGCTGGATGACCCCGGCGCCCCCGAAACCCAGCTGCAACCCCGTGGTCGTGCCTGCCCCCGCGCGGGCGTCGTTCACCGTGAACGTCATGAACGCCACCGGCCGCAACGGCGTCGCGGGGCTGGTCGCGTCAGGACTGGCCAAGCGGAAGTTCACCGTCGGCGGGATCAGCAACGCGCCCGAGTCCTGGTACGTCACCCAGTCGGCCGTCGTGCACCACGGCCCCGACGGCCTCGACCAGGCCCTGCTGACCGCCTCCCAGATCCCCGGCGCGAAGCTGTTCGCCGACTCGCGCAAGGGAACCTCGGTCGACGTCGTCGTGGGTCTCGCCTACAAGGACATGGTCGCAATCCCTCCACGGCTCAAGCCGATCCCGTCCGAGGTCACGGTCAACGTCTACAACACCACCTACAAGACCGGGCTGGCCAAGGTCGTCGCCGACGCGGTCGCGGCGCGCGGGTTCAAGGTCAAGGACGTGTCGAACGACCCCCTCCGCACGATGCAGCTGGGCACGGCCGTGATCCGCTACGGCGAGCAGGGCGACCTCGCCGCYGCCCTGCTCCAGGGCCACGTCCCGGGGGCCCAGCTCGTCAAGGACACCCGCACCGACGCCTCGCTCGACCTCGTGATCGGCAATGCCTTCACCGCGCTGACCCCCACCGCCGACGTGCCACCGTTGCCGCCTCGACCCCAGCAGCCGACCCCGACGGTCGCCCGCCCCTGCACCTGACCGAGCACGGGGCCGGGAAGGGGGCCGGGAAGGGGGCCGGGAAGGGGGCCGGGCAAGGAGGCCGGTAAGGGGGCCCGGCAAGGAGGCCGGGGCCGCCCACGGGTGACCAGCACCTGAGCGCCCGACCTGCGCGGACTGGCCCCGAAGGGGACGAACAGGGCACAGTGGGTGCCCGATGACGACTCGTCCCCTGTATGCCGTGCCGCTCGTGTGCCTCGCCCTCGCCTCCTGCGGGGGTGACCCGGGCGGCTCCGCCGCCTCGTCGGGCCCTGGGTCGGCGACCACCACAGCGACCACGACCACCGGGTCCACGACCACGACAGTGGCGCCGTCGGCCACGACGGCCAGCCCCGCCGCGACGCCTTCGACGTCCACGACCAGGAGCACGCCGAAGCCGCCTCCCTCCCGCTCCGGCGGGCCCTCGCCGGTCACGACGCTGGCCCCGGTGCCGCGGGCCGGTGCGGAGCCCGCGGTGCGCTTCCCGACGAACGACCCAGCGGTCGGGGCCGGGGCGAACGCCTCGATCGCCCCGGTGCCCGACGCGGTGTGGAACCGCATGGTCGGCGTCTCGTGGACGCAGGGCTGCCCGGTCGGCCGCGCCCAGCTGCGCTACGTGCGAGTCAACTTCTGGGGATTCGACGGCAAGCGCTCACGGGGCGCGATCGTGGTCAACGCATCGATCGCCGACGAGACCGCCGCCGCCTTCACGCGCCTCTACTCCGTGCAGTTCCGGATCCGGCAGATGAAGCCGATGGACTCGACCTGGGGCAAGAACCCCAAGGGTCCCGGAGCCAACGACTACGCCGCGATGGCGGCCGACAACACGTCCGCCTTCAACTGTCGCTACGTCGGCGGACAGGAGGCGAGCAAGGTCTACAGCAAGCACGCCTACGGAACGGCCATCGACGTGAACGACTTCGAGAACCCCTATGTCGCCGACGACGGGACGGTCTACCCCAACCGCTACTTCCTCAGTCGCCGGGGGCCGGCGGCCGGCGTCTTCTCCTCCAGCGGCAGCGCGGCCGTGCGTGCGTTCACGAGCCAGGGGCTGCGCTGGGGCGGGCTCTGGAACCACCCCGACTACCAGCACTTCGACCGATGAGCCGGAGCCGGCTGCCCGGGGCGCTCGGCGTCGCCGCCGTCGTCGCCACGACCCTGGTCGCGGGCTGCGGGGGTGATCCGCAGGCGGTCGCTCCGACCTCCTCGTCCGCAACGACGTCGTCCTCGAGCTCGTCCACCACGACACCGAGCACGACGACGAGCGCCACGACCACCACCACCACCACCACCACCACCACCCGGCCGGCGCCCAAGCCCACCACCCGCACCGCCACCCCGAAGCCGAGCCCCCGCCTGACCGCCAAGGCGACCCCGACGCCGGCTGCCGCGACGTGCAAGGTGCCGTCGGGCGTGCGGGCCGCGCAGGTCGTGCTCGTCACGTCGTCCGGGTCCAGCGCGACCGTCCGTGCCTGCCACCGGACCTCGACCGGCTACGTCCGCGACCTCGGTCCGTTCTACGGCCACGTCGGGCGCAACGGCGTGAGCTGGTCGAAGCGCGAGGGTGACCTCAAGACGCCCGCCGGCACCTACCCGCTGCGTGGCGGGTTCGGGGCGAGGGCCAACCCGGGCCTGGCCCAGGGCTGGTTCCGCGTCGACGGCAACGACGTCTGGGTCGACGACAGCCAGTCGAGCCTCTACAACACCCACCAGCGCAAGCCGGCCTCCGGCCGGTGGGACTCGGCGGAGGAGCTCCTGAACACCCCTGCGTACAACTACGCACAGGTGGTCGGCTACAACGAGTCACGGACGCCGGGCAAGGGATCCGCGATCTTCTTCCACGTCGACACCGGCGGCGGGACCGCGGGATGCATCAGCCTGCCGACGTCGTCCCTCCTGGCCGTCCTGCGGTGGGAGCGAGCCGGCGCCGTCATGTCGATCGGCTGAGCCGCGGGGAGGACTCCGGCACCAGACGTGAGACCACGCTGGCCGTGCCACCCCCGACACGGCAGAGTGGGCGCCATGACCGTCAAGACCGTCGCCATGCTCACCGCCGGTGGCCTCGCGCCCTGTCTCTCCTCTGCTGTGGGGGGACTCATCGAGCGCTACTCCGAGGTCGCTCCCGACGTGCGGATCATGGCCTACCGCAACGGGTATGCCGGCCTGCTGACCGGCGACTCGGTGGAGGTCACCGACGAGGTGCGGGCCAAGGCCCACCTGCTCCACCGGTTCGGCGGCAGCCCGATCGGCAACAGCCGGGTCAAGCTCACCAACGTCAAGGACTGCGTGAAGCGCGGCCTGGTCCAGGAGGGGCAGGACCCGTTGCACGTCGCCGCCGAGCAGCTGACCCGTGACGGCGTGGACGTCCTGCACACCATCGGCGGCGACGACACGAACGGCACGGCCGCCGACCTCGCGGCATACCTGCACTCCAACGGCTATGAGCTGACGGTGGTCGGGCTCCCGAAGACCATCGACAACGACGTCATCCCGATCAGGCAGTCACTGGGCGCGTGGACGGCGGCCGAGCAGGGTGCGGTCTTCGCTCGCAACGTGATCGCCGAGCACTCCTCGAACCCTCGGATGCTCATCGTCCACGAGGTGATGGGGCGCAACTGCGGGTGGCTGACTGCCGCCACCGCCCAGGCGCACCACCAGTGGGTCCAGGGCACCGAGTTCAGCGGCTGGCTCGAGAACTCCCCGCAGCGGTGGGACGTGCACGGTGTCTACGTGCCGGAGCAGCCCCTCGACATCGACAGCGAGGCGGCCCGGCTGCGCACCCTCATGGACGACCTCGACGGCGTGAACCTCTTCGTCTCCGAGGGTGCCGGCGTCGCCGAGATCGTCGCCGCGATGGAGGCCGCGGGGCAGGACGTGCCGCGTGACCCGTTCGGCCATGTGCAGCTCGACAAGGTCAACCCCGGCGCGTGGTTCGCCAAGCAGTTCGCCGACCAGCTCGGCGCCGACAAGGTGCTGGTCCAGAAGAGCGGCTACTTCGCCCGGTCGGCCGCAGCGAACGACGCCGACCTCGCGCTCATCCGGGACTGCACGAGGTATGCCGTCGATGCGGCGCTGCGGGGCGAGTCCGGGGTCATCGGGCACGACGAGGACCAGGACGACACGCTGCGCGCCATCGAGTTCGACCGGATCAAGGGTGGCAAGGCCTTCGACCCGGCGACCGATTGGTACACCGCACTGCTTGCCGACATCGGCCAGGCGTAGCAGGGTCGGGTGCATGGCACCCGACTCGCCCAGCACCCCCGCTCCCCACGTCACGGCCCCCGGCACCGCGGCATACCGCGAAGCGCGTGACACCCTCGTCGCGCTCTCCGGCCACCACGACCGGGCACTGCGCGAGTTCCGTTGGCCCGACGTGGGAGAACGCTTCAACTGGGCGATCGACTGGTTCGACGCGATCGCTCGGGGTAACGACGCGACCGCCCTCTGGATCGTCGAGGAGGACGGCAGTGAGCGGCGCCTGACCTTCGACGAGATGGCGACCCGCTCCGACCAGGTGGCGGTCTGGCTCTCGGGGCTCGGGGTCGGAAAGGGCGACCGGGTGCTCCTCATGCTGGGCAACCAGGTGGAGCTGTGGGAGACCATGCTGGCGGTCTTCAAGCTCGGGGCGGTGATCATGCCGACCACGGCCGCGCTCGGACCGGCCGACCTGCGTGACCGGGTGGACCGCGGCGGCGCCAAGGTGGTGGTGGCCAACCCCGCCGACGCGGCCAAGTTCGACGAGGTGCCCGGCGACTACCTGCGCGTCTGCGTGGCCGAAGCCGGTGGCTGGCACACCTACACCGACGCGTATGCCGTGCAGCCGCACCCCTTCGAGACGATCACCGCCACCACCGACCCCCTGCTGCTGTACTTCACGTCGGGCACGACCAGCAAGCCGAAACTCGTTGAGCACACACAGGTTTCGTACCCCGTGGGCCACCTGACGACGATGTACTGGATCGGAGCCAGGCCCGGTGACGTCCACCTCGCGATCAGCTCGCCGGGCTGGGCGAAGCACGCCTGGTCGTGCTTCTTCGCGCCGTGGATCGCGGAGGCGACGATCTTCGTCTACAACTACGCGCGGTTCGACGCCGCTGCACTCCTCGACCAGATCCGGCGGGCGGGGGTGACGACCTTCTGTGCGCCCCCAACGGTGTGGCGGATGCTCATCCAGGCCGACCTCAGCGGCGGGAAGGGCGAGCTCCGCGAGCTCCTCGCGGCCGGGGAGCCACTCAACCCGGAGGTCATCACGCAGGTCGAGCGTGCGTGGGGCCTGGTGATCCGCGACGGCTACGGGCAGACCGAGACGACCCTCCAGGTCGGCAACATCGCCGGCGAACCGCTGAAGCCCGGGTCGATGGGCCGACCGATGCCGGGGGTGCCGGTGGCCCTGGTCGACCCCCTCACGGGAGAGCTCGCGGACGAGGGCGAGATCGTCCTCGACCTCTCGAAGCACCCCGTCAACCTCATGACCGGCTACCTCGGCGATGACGAGCGGCAGGCCGAGGCGATGGCCGGTGGGTACTACCACACGGGCGACGTGGCCCAGCGGGACGCGGACGGCTACATCACCTACATCGGACGCACCGACGACGTCTTCAAGGCGAGCGACTACAAGGTCTCGCCGTTCGAGCTGGAGAGCGTGCTGATCGAGCACCCGGCCGTGGCCGAGGCCGCCGTGGTGCCGGCTCCGGACCCGACCCGGCTCGCGGTGCCCAAGGCCTACATCGCGCTCGCGCCCGGCTGGGAGCCGGATGCGGAGACCGCCAAGGCGATCCTCGGCTACGCGCGAGGCCATCTCGCGCCCTACCTGCGCGTGCGACGGATCGAGTTCTTCGAGCTGCCCAAGACCATCTCCGGCAAGATCCGGCGGGTGGAGCTCCGCGACCGCGAGCAGCACGCGTTCGAGGGTGGGACGTCCCTGTCCGAGGAGTTCCGCGACGACCAGTTCCCCGACCTGAAGGGCTGAGGGCCCCGCCGACGCAGTTGATCCCCAAGCCCCGCAAGGGCATTCCGGCCATTACGGGCATCTGGGTGCCGATGGGCGTGGTTGGTCTCAGTGGGTGGTCGTTGAGGTCTTTCGAGGCCGTTGGACCCCGAGTACCGTGAAAACGGCGGTCCGCCGGGTCCGCTGGGGTATCAGAGCGGGCCGGGGCTGCCAGTGCGGACTTACCCATATGCCTTTCACGTCGCCCTCGACGGCAACGGACTGAACGGTCTCGAGGGCAGGGCGGGCGTGTGCCTGTTCCACTACGACCCGGTGACCGGCGACCACGCCTACAAGGTCACGTACTTCGGCGGCGCGTCCGGCGGCCACGCACCCAGCGTCGACCCGAGCCGGCGGATCGGCTTCCTGGGCAACACCGGTCAGCACCTGCTCTTCTACGACCTCGCGACGCTGGAGGAGGCCGACCGCGTCTCGACGCTGCGCTTCGAGGTGCCCGACACGACGATCAAGGGGAGCACCCACCTCGTCTGGCTCGACGACACCCAGTTCGTCACGTCGATCGGCGAGCACCTGTGGAAGTTCGACGTCAACCGACTGACCAAGGCCGAGCAGGTCGCACCCCACGGCCTGAAGATCCCGCACGCCATGAAGCGCACCGCGTCCGGCCGCTACATCGTCTACGGCGGCATGGACCACCCGACTCGGGGGGAGGCCAGGGAGGTCGGGATCCTCGACACCGTGACGGGGGAGGTCCGGCGCGTCACGCTGCCCACGACGTGCTGGCACGTCGTCTGCCACCCGGTGCTGGACGTCTTCTACGCGATCTCGTTCAGGGTCAACGCCGCTGACCGTTCCGACTACGAGCACTGGGGCATGGCGTGGCTGCGCCAGTACGCCTTCGAGATCGATGCCGAGGACGGGCGCGTGGTGCGCCACTGGACTGCCGACCGGGACCTGCCGGGCCACATCAACTCCGACGTGACGATCTCCGACTCCGAGCTGATCTTCTGCACCGGCGGCAGCCACACGGTCGTGTTCGTCGACCTGCTGACCCTGAGCCGACACCGGATGATCGACGAGCACCCGGGCGCGCTGGAGAGCCTGGCGCTCACCCGCCAGTCGGCGAACACCGTCGCTGAGTCGGTCATGCGCGGCAACTTCTTCAGCAACTCCCACCTGTATGCCGAGTCGCTGCGGGTGAGCCGCGGTGCCCTGGTGGACGGCATCTACGCCTGCCAGCTCTCGGCCGACCAGACGCTGCTGTTCACGGCCAACCGGGGACAGAACCACATCACCGTCTACGACTACCCGTCCCTGGAGGTCCGCGACCGGGTGGTCATGCCCGAGCTCCAGGAGTTCGACCCGCGGTTGGCCGCCTGGGGTGACCCACGCCTGGGTTTCCACCACTCCTACCTCGTCAGTCCCGACGCACCACCTCCCGCAGGAGCTCTCTGATGGCCGACTACACGATCGACACCACCGTCTTCGGCGGGAACACGTTCAGCTCCGACGTCACCGCGGACGTGACCTCGACGCTGACCGGGCTCGACGACATGAAGCTGACCCTCGCCGGCGGCACCACGAACACCAACAACGGCGAGAACACCGTCCACAGCGACGCCACCATCACCCTCGAGCCGGTCACCACGACCTCGACGGTCACCACGACCTCGAGCATCGACTCCACCTCGGACGTCACGTCCAGCTCGACCGTCGACCTCAAGCCGGTGGCTGTCGACACCTGCGTGCGGCTCGAGCTCGGCCCGCCGCCGGCGACCGAGGTCTGCACGCCCTACGAGCAGACGTGGGGATGGTCGGTGCTCGGCCTCGAGCTGTTCGCTCTCACCGTCCGTGGCAGCTCCACGACCCACATCCGCCCGGAGCACCACGGCCCCGTCGTGATCGACCTGTGAGCCCCTGATGACCACCGCCCGCCGCCGACCCGCGCCTGCCGCCTCGCCCGCCCCTGCCAAGCCCTCCGGGCGAGGGCAGCCCAAGGCCGCCAAGGCGACCGCACGCAAGGCCACCGCACGCAAGGCCACCGCACGCGAGGCCACCAAGGACGCTGCGGCGACCGTGGCTGCCACTTCCGACGGCGCCCTGGTGCTCACCGGTCCGCCGGGCCTGCTCAGGACGACCGTGTCCGTCGAGAACGCCGTCGACCAGCGGGTGGCGGTCCGCGGGCTGACCCTGCACCGCAGCGGTCGACAGGCCCTCACCGGGGCCGGGTCGGCGGTCATCGCCCCCGGGGCCACGGCCCAGGTGCCGGTGTCGTTCCGGCTCGAGCCGGACACCCCACCGGGTGAGTACCCGGCCGAGGTCGAGGTCGGGGGCATCCGTCGCGAGGCGGTGCTGCGGGTCGAGCCCGACCTCTCCCTGCGCGTCTCGCCCCGGCGGCTGCTGGCAGGGGTGGGCGACACGACGGTCACGCTCACTGTGACGAACGACGGCAACGTCGCCATCCCGCTGGCGGCCGTCGTGCGCGCCCGCACCGATGACGGTGGTCCCGACCCGGGCCCCGACCTCACCCTCACGCTGGCCGGGTCGACCACGGCCGAGCCCGGCACCACCACGGTGGTCGGCGCCACCATCAGCGCCCCCACGGAGCTCGACCCCACCCGGCGGCACACCGCACGGCTCCCCGTCGGCACGGCCGACCTCGACGTCATCATCCTGCCTCGCGACCCCACGGAGTGATCACCATGAGCACCACCGCACCCGAGTACCTCGCCTCCCTGCGCGTCGGCTTCGCCGACGCCGTGCAGCAGTGGATGGACCAGTCGGCGACCGCGTGGGACCAGTGGCAGCAGGCCTGGTCCCCGGTCGTCGAGGCCGCCGGGCTCGGTATGCCGCGTGCGCCCGGTGGCGCTCCCGGGCGCCGGTCCGACGGCGGCCACCAGGGGCACCACCATGAACACCACGCCGAGCACGGCCGACGGCCTGACCACGGGCCTGCCGAAAGGGGTTGCGGCTGTGGGGGGTCGGGCGGCTGCCGCGAGCACGGCCACGACCACGGCCACGACCACGATGGCGTGCACGACCACGACGGCGTGCAGGACCACCGTGGCCGGCGGGGGTGCGGGTGTCCTGACCGCTGCGGCTGCGGGGACGTGTGCGACTGCTGCGTCCTGGAGGCTGACGTGATCGTCCGCGCCCGGTCCGGGGAGGTGCGGGTGGTGCCGTTCCGGCTGCACAACCCGTGGCGCCGCGAGCGGGAGGTCTCGTTGGAGGTGGGGCCGTGGCACGGCTGCGACGGCGACCTCGAGGTCCGCGCGTTCCTGGAGGAGGAGAAGCTCGTCCTCGCACCGTGTGAGGACCGGGTGGTGCGACTGCTCATCTCGACCAGGGGCGCCAAGGACGACGGCTCGTCGACCAACCGCAGCGCCGACGCAGTCGCTCAGGACGCGACGAAGGACCCGGCGGCAGACGCCGTCGCGGCCAAGGCGGCACGGGCCACGGCGGCGCGGGAGCCCGTTGACGTGGTGGTCGGCACGAGAGGCCGCACGAAGGATGTGGAGTCCTGCGTGAGCGCCTACGCCGACGTCCGGTTCGAGGGCTGTGCGCGTCCGCAGCGGGTCGCGGTCGTGGTGCTGCCTGCCGAGTGCGACGCCGTGGACGTGGGATGTGACTGCGGATGCTGCTGCTAGGAGAGAAGCCATGACAGAAACGAACGGCACCGACGAGACGCTGGCCCGGATCACCGAGCTGGCGCGCCAGGCCCTGCAGTCTCAGTCGACCTTGGCCAAGCAGTCGCTCGAGCTGGGGAGGGCGGCCCTGTCCGGCGACGTGGACCGGTCCACGACCAGCAAGGCCTACCTCGACGCGATGAGCCGCGAGGGCGCACGCTACTGGCGCGAGGCCAGCGCGCTGGGGCTCGACTACGCCAGCGAGCTGATGGCCCTCGGCACCCGCAGCGCGGCGCGCATCATCAGCGACGCCTCTGCCGCCGGTGGCACCCGGGTGCACCGTGGCGCGGGTGCGGCCAGGAACAGTGCACCTGCGGCCCCGCCCGCGGAGCCGGACGACGGGGTTCGACGGTCTCGGGTGCACCTGCGAGCCGCAGCGGGACAGACGGCCCAGGGCACGGTCACCGTCGTCAACCGGCACCCCAGGGCCCGTCGGGTCGAGCTGGAGGCGAGCGACCTGCGTGATGCCACCGGCACCGTGGTGGCGCTGAGCCTCGAGGTCGACCCCGACCACGTCACCATCCCGGCCGGCGAGGAGCACCAGGTCCGGATCACGGCCGACCTCGACGAGGCCGTCGTGCAGCCCGGTCAGCAGTACGTCGGGAGCGTGACGGTCAGCGGGGGCGACGAGGCCATGCTGGAGGTGACCGTCGAGGTCGCGGACTGACGCCGGGCGCCTCGGCCAGCGGCGCCGGCACGAGCTCGCGGGCGGCGCGCACCTCGGGCTGCAACCGCAGACTCTCGCGGGCCCACCGGGGCAGCTCCGGGCTCACCGTCAACCACGCCAGGGAGGCGGCCACCGCTGCGCGGGCCGGCCGCGCGGCATACCCGAGCTCGTGGGCCCTGGCCGAGGTGTACCAGTAGAAGCGACCCACGGTGGAGGCCTCCTCGCGCGTCGTCAGCGGGGTCGTGCCACGCAGCTGCGCCCACCACTCGGTGGCCGCCGACACGGCCCACGCGCTGCCGGCGTCCAGCTCCGCGAACGGGCCAGGGAGCCCCGCGAGGTCGGACACGAGGGTGTGCAGCATGCGCCAGCTGACGTCCTCGCCCCCGAGCAGGTACCGCTCGCCGGCCTCCCCGCGCTCGAGCAGGCAGACGTGACCAGCGCCGACGTCGCGGGCGTCGACGACGTTGCAGCCGCCGGGGAAGGTGCTGCGGGTCGGGTCGAGGAGGTAGCGCAGGACGATGGCGTTGCTGGGCGCGAGGCGGGTGAACGGCCCACCGAGGACCACGGTGGGCAGGGCCAGGACGACCTCGAGGTCGAGACGTCGACCGGTCTCCAGGGCGACGTCCTCCTGGGCCACCTTGCTCGCGTAGTAGGCGGGTGCCGGCTCCGCCCCGAGGTGGTCGCGCTCCGAGCGGGCCCGCGGGAGCAGGCTCGACCCCCGGGTGACGGACGACGTCGTGACGACAGCCCGGGAGACGCCGGCCGCCGCGGCTGCCTCCAGCACGGCGCGGGTGCCGTCGGTGTTGACCAGGCCGAACTCGGCGGCCCGCGTCTCGCCGAAGGCGTAGACGGCAGCGCAGTGCACGAGCGCGTCGCACCCGTCCAGTGCGTGGCGCAGGGCGGTCGGGTCGGTGAGGCCCGCGGTCGCAGCCGGGACGGTCACCCCGCCGACCCTCACCTGCGTCCGGTCGCGGTCGGGGTCCGGCCGGGTGACCGCCAACACGTCGTGCCCGGCGGCCAGGGCCGCGACCACGACCTGTCCGCCGACCATCCCGGTGGCTCCGGTGACGGCGACCTTCACCGAGTCCCCCTCACGTGACGGAAGCCCTGGGCGTCGACCTCGGGACCGGCCGGCCTCCCCGCCGCGCCCGCCCGGGGGCCGTCGGATCCGTCGCCGACCCAGTCGGTGACAGCACCGAGGACGAGGTCGAGGGCCTGGGTGAGGAGGGGCTCGGTGGGGTCCATCGGGGGTCGCCCGATCCGGAACTCCCGGCCTTCGAAGCAGGCTTCCAGGTTGTCGAACGTCGTCGTGAAGAATCGCCGATAGGCCTCTTCCAGCAACGGGTTTCGCAGTTCGGGGACGGCCGCCAGGTCGATGCCCGCCCAGCTCGCAGGCAGGGCGAACAGCTGTCGCCCGCGGACCACGACCCGGGTGGCGCCGGCGACTCGGGTGAAGGTGAGGCTGCCGTCGTCGAACTCCGCGGAACCGTTGGGGCTGCTCACGGTGCGCCACGTGAGGCGGTGCCGGTCGGCGCTGCGCTCGACCAGCTCGATCTTGCACACGTCGATCGGCTCGCCGCCCCAGGCCGCAAGGTAGTTGGGCTGGGGCAGGTAGAGGTTCCGCTCGGCCTGCCGCGTGCGGGTGGTCCCGCCGCTGGTGGTCGAGGAAACGGTGACCCGTCGACCACCGAGGTAGTCGGCCATCAGGCTGATCCCTGCGGCGACGTCCACCCGGGCCACCCACTCGTCGAAGTCGGCGCGCACCTCCCGCGCCACCTCGAAGAGGGTCGCGCCGTCGACCAGGCGCCAGCGCATCCCGTCGGCGTTCTCCGGGAGCCCTTCCACCATCGCGTCGAACGGCGCGAAGAACGCCGGGAGCGCGTCATACGCGCCGACCGGGTATGCCGCGGGGTCAAGTCCCAGGGGCACCTCACGTCGGTCGACGGAGCCCTTGTCGAGGCCTGTCGACCAGGCGAGGAAGCCCTGCCGTCCGGCACCGACCGCGCTGAGGACCGCAGCAAGTGGCAGGTGTCCGGCGGGGTCGTCAGCGGCCGCGACCAACGGGGTGAGGACCGCCCGCACCGCCGAGAGCACGGGGTCGGCGGCGGAGGCGCCCTCGTCGGGCCCGCCGGTGGCAGCACTCAGGACTCGTGCCAGCCGCGGCTCCAGTGCCACCGACCGCGCTGCACCCCGGGCCAGCGGATGAGCTGAGTGGGCGCCGTCGAGCGGGGTCTGCCGACCCTCGGTGCGCCCCGGGCGGGACCCGACCGCGAGCAGGGCACGGGCGAACAGCGGCGAGACCGACCGGTCGAGACCCAGCAGGGCCGCGGTGGCGCCGTCGGCGGCGAGCAGGTCGGTCGCCACGACCAGGGTGCGGCTGTCGAGGAGCTGGGGGAGGCGTCCGCCGTCGGGCCCGACGCTCGCAGCCAGGGCGTCCACGACCGCGAGCCCCGGGGGGAGGTGGGCCACCAGGTCAGCAGCGACGTCGGCGGGTTCCGCGCCGGGCACCTCCGGCGCGGCTCCGAGGAGTGTCGCCAGGCCCGCGGCATACCCGTCGGCCAGGTCGGTCACGGCGCGGCCGACGACCACGCGGACCGACGCCTCCGCCCACCTCCTCGAGACGAGGCGGCCGGACAGCACGCTGGTGTCGGGGACCGGCGCAGCGACGAGCTCGCTGCCGAGGTCGACGACGTCGTACCGTGCGCCTGACGGGGTGCGCCCGTGGAGGCCGGCCAGCCGGGCGAGCTCCTGCACCGAGTGGTGTCCGCGGTCCCGGTCGTGGGCTTGCACGCTCGCTCCGACCATGACCGGGCTGCATCCGTTGTCCTGCAACAGGTCCACGAGGGCGTGGACGACCTCGGCAGCCACCGGCGTCGGCTGGCGCAGGCGGGTCAGCACGACGGCGGTACCGGTGAGCGGCGCGTCGAGCGCAGCCACCGCGGGACCGAGGGCGTCGACTTCTCCACCACCGACCACCATGCAGGTCAGCGGTTCCCGGCTCGGCACACCTCGGGGTGCCACCCGTCCATGAAACCAGTGCGCCCTCGCCAGCGACAGGGGGCGATGCCATAGTGAGAACGTGGCCGACGACATCGACATCCAGCAGCACATCAAGGGACTCATCGACGAGGAGCACGGCCTGCGCAGCAAGCTGGGCGCGGGCGAGATCAGCGTCGAGGAGGAGAACCAGCGACTCCGCACCCTCGAGGTCGAGCTCGACCAGTGCTGGGACCTCCTGCGGCAGCGTCGCGCCAAGCGTGAGTACGGCGAGGACCCGGCCGATGCCGAGGTCCGCGACGCCCGCACCGTGGAGAACTACCGGGGCTGAGCCGTCGCGGGACCCTTGGCGCGCGTCGAGGGTCCCGGCGTGGCGCACTGGACACCTCAGCGAGGCGTTCTACCCTCGAAGGAGGCCGGAACCCGACACAAGGGGGTGCGCCCATGCGCACAGCACTCGCCCACCTGCACGTCCCCCACCCGCACGTCGCCCACCATGAACCCACGTGGTGGCTGAGCCACAGCCTCGTGGCCGTCGCGGCTGCCGCACTGATGATCTACGGCGCTGCCGTCCTGCTGGTGCTGGCCGGGGTGCTGCTGTTCTCCTGACGCGTCACCAGCGTCGGTCGACCCACTCCTGCAGGTGGGGCAGCTCGGCCCCGATCACGGTCGAGTCGCCGTGGCCGGGGAGCACCACGGTGTCCTCGGGCAGGGTGAACAGCCTGGTGCGCACCGACTCGATGATGGTGTCGAAGTCGCTGTAGTCGTGACGCGTCGCGCCGGGCCCACCGGGGAACAGGGTGTCGCCCGTGAAGACGACACCGAGGGCCGGGGCGTGGAAGCAGCACGACCCGGGCGTGTGGCCCGGCGTGTGCATGACGTGCAGCTCGACGTCGCCCACGGTGAGCACCTGGCCGTCGGCGAGCGACGCGTCAGGGGTCACCGGGTAGAGCTCGTCCCAGAGGAACCGGTCATCCGGGTGCAGGTGGGCCGGCGCCCGTGTGCCGTCGCACACCTCGCCGACGGCGTCGATGTGGTCGAAGTGCCCGTGGCTGACGAGCACGCCCTGCACGCGCTGCTCGCGGGGGATCGACTTCACGATGGCGCGGCCGTCGTGTCCCGCGTCGATCACCAGGCACTCTCTGTCGTCGCCGATCACCCACGTGTTGTTCTCGAGCGTCAGCGTGCCCTCGGGTCGGTCGAGGGTGCCTGCGGTGACGATGCGCGCGATGCGCACGCCGCCCGGTGAAGGTGCGATGTCCGGCATACCCCCATCCTCGCCCATCGCGGCTAGGCTCGCGCAGGTGAGCCGGATCTTCACGACGAGCGTCGCCGCGGTCTACCCCCACTACGTGACCAAGGTGGAGAAGAAGGGGCGCAGCCGGGCCGAGCTCGACCAGGTCATCGAGTGGCTGACCGGCTTCGATGACGCGGCACTGGCGCGGCACCTGGCCGACGAGACCACGTTCGAGGACTTCTTCGGGGCGGCCACGCTGAACCCGCAAGCCTCGCTGATCACCGGGTCGGTCTGCGGGATCCGGGTCGAAGAGGTGGAGGACCCGTTGATGCAGAAGATCCGCTTCCTCGACAAGCTGGTCGACGAGCTGGCCAAGGGCAAGGCGATGGACAAGGTGCTCCGGGGCTGATGTCCCCGTCGGTCCACGGGCTCTTCGTGTACGGGACGCTCGCGCCCGGGCGACCCAACGCGCACGTGATGGACGGGATCGTCGGCACTTGGGAGCGGGCCACGGCGAGGGGCACGCTCCTGCCGGACGGGTGGGGTGCAGCCATCGGCTATCCCGCGATCGTCCTCGACGACCGCGGACCGGAGGTGCCGGGGTTGCTGTTCAGGTCTGACGATCTCGAGGCGCACTGGCCCCGGCTCGACGAGTTCGAGGGCGAGGGCTACGACCGGGTGCTCACGACAGTGACCCTGACCGGTGGGGTCGGGGTGCGCGCCTACACCTACGCGTTGCGACGCCAGCCGTCCGTCGCTACTCCCCGGGGATCCACTCGACGAGGCCGTCGAGCACGGCCCGGTCGCCGGTGATCTCCAGGGTCTCCAACGGGATCCGGCCGTACATCGTGAGGACGATCTCGCTCGCCGAGGCCCGGCCCGTCATGGTTGCG
Organism: Pedococcus sp. P2_A3; assembly: GCF_056405035.1. Classification (NCBI taxonomy): domain Bacteria; kingdom Bacillati; phylum Actinomycetota; class Actinomycetes; order Micrococcales; family Intrasporangiaceae; genus Pedococcus; species Pedococcus sp. P2_A3. The sequence goes on from NZ_JBFUCW010000016.1 coordinate 20,920, forward strand.
GCGTCCTTCGCGCCGGCGTCGGGAAGGCGAGCGAAGCGGGCGCCGTCCTCGGAGAGCCAGAGCCGCCAGGCGCGGCCCTCGGTGGCCACGTAGTCGAGCGTCGCCGCGTCATGGGGCCACGGGTAGGTCGTGGCGTTGCAGGTGGAGAGGAACTCCTCGACGCCGTCGACCGCCGCCTCGTCAGGGATCGGCTGCGGTGCGCCGACGGCGACCTGGGCGTCGTAGGTGTGCACGGCCAGCTCCTGCACCTGGTGGCGGGCGACGGCGGCGACGGTCAGCGGCGACTGCGACTCGTCCCACCAGGCCCAGCACCCGCGGTCGGGTCCGGCCGCGCGCAGGGCAGCGTCGAGCTCGGCCACCGATTCCTCGAACCACGCGAGCAGCGCGTCACGCTCACGCGGCGCGCCGGGTGCCTCGTCGGGCGCCGTGCCCGCCGGTCGCTCGTCGGAGGGGCCGGCCGCGGCGATGGTCGCCCAGCGGCGGCGCCCCTGTCCGACGTGCTCCGCCAGGTCGAACAGCGTCCATCCCGGGCAGGTCGGTACCGGGACGTCCAGATCCGGAGCGGCGGCCACCAGCGCCAGGAAGGCGCCCGACCGCTCGTCGAGCAGTCGCAGCAGGTCAGGGAAGTCCGGTGTCGTGTGCACCCCGGCTGTCTACCAGTCCACGTGGGCCAGGGGATACCGAGTTGTTCGGGGCCGGTGCGGCGGCCATCGGTAGGAACCGTGCGCTCGTCGATCGTTTCTTGCCCTCCGCGGCGGGCGCGCGAGCGCGCGACCACCCCGAGCGAGGTATGCCGCGTGGTCAGCCGTGCGCGCCGGCGCCGACGCGGGCCCGCAGCCCCAGGCTGAACACCTCGGCCGGCGGCTTCTGCGACGACTCGAGCCGCCGGTACGCCGTGGGGGTCGCACCCACCTCGGCGAGGAACTGCCGGTTGAAGTTGGCCATGTTGCGGTAGCCGCTCAGCTCCGCCACCTGGGCGATGGACGCGGTGGTCGTGTCGAGGAGCCGCCGGGCATGGGCGATGCGGAGCTTCTTGACCATGGCACTGAAGGTCATGCCCGTCGCACTGCGGAAGTACTTGGAGAAGGTGGGCTCCGACATGTAGGCGAGCCTGGCCGCCGTCGACAGGCGGATGTCGTCGGTGAGGTTCTCGAAGATGTAGGCCAGGCCCGCCTCGACGGCGTTGAGGGAGTTCGGGTCGGTCGGGCGACCGAGCCACTCACTGGCCACGACCTCGCGTTCGTCGAGGGGGGACTGGGCGAAGATCGCGAGCAGGCGGAACAGGCTGGCCACCTGTTCGGTGCCCTCGGTGCGCACGACCTCGAGGATGTTCTCGGCGGCCCGCCAGGCAGTGGCGCCCGAGAACACGATGCCCCTGGCTGACTGCGCCAGGACGTCGTCGATCTCCTGCAGCTCGGGGATCAGCCGCATGCACTGCCTGATCCACTCGTCGGTGAACTGGATGACGGCGTCACGGTCGACGGCCACCTGGCCGGGAGGCAGGTCACTCACCCAGTCGTGGGGCAGCAGCGGCCCGATGAGGCTGACGTGCCCCGGGGCGAACGTGCCCACGTGGTCGCCGGCGATGAAGCTGCCGTGCGTCTTGGTGATCAGGTGGATCTCATACTCCGGGTGGGCACCCCACCCGCAGATCTCACTGGGGAAGTCATGGGTGAGTGCACGGAACGCGTGCTGCGGGTGGGGCGGGATCACCTCGCGGCGCGGGGCGCCGGGATAGGGGCTGCTCGGGTGCCCGGCGGAGGACTCGACCCTGTCCTCGGCCAACCCGGACGTGGGGATCCCCGCGAGAAGGCGCCGCGGCGTGCCTGTCGACTGATACGAAGTCCTCACCTCCACCTGCTGGGTCATGGGGTCAGAGTGGTTCGCCACGACAGTCTGCCGCACGGATGCTCAGGCGTGAAGGGGCCTGCTCAGATGAGCGCTTAGGGAAAGTATCGAAAGACTGGCGAAGGCGTCATTGTCCGGTCGCCGTCCTGGCGGCCACGCTGAGCGTCATCCCGGCACCGCGGCCAGGACCAGGTGAGCCCACCTCGTCCCCCGCGGCCGGCGGGACCCAGCAACGGGACCTGGCACCAGGACCCAGCAACATGAGGCTCACCTACCAAAGGAGTTAGGCATGCTCTGTTCGAAGCGCGCCCTGACCGCGGGTGCGGGCGTGGTGGCAGCCGCGCTCGCCATGGCGGCCTGCTCGTCGGGCAACGTATCCAGTGGCGGCGGCGGAGGCGACAGCAAGAACGTCACCCTCAACCTGGCCACGGTGAACAACGGCCAGATGAAGGACATGGAGAAGCTCAAGGGGGAGTACGAGAAGGCTCACCCCGGCACCAAGATCAACTTCCAGGTGATGGAGGAGGGTGACCTGCGCGCAGCGGTCACCGCCGACGTCGCCAGCAAGGCCGGTCAGTACGACATCGTCACGATCGGCGCCTACGAGACCCCGCAGTGGGGTGCGAACGGCTGGCTGGTGGACCTGACCGACCCGCTCAAGTCCGACGCGGCATACGACGTCAACGACCTCCTCCCGCCGGTGCGCGAGGCGATCTCCAACAACGGCAAGCAGTATGCGGTGCCGTTCTACGGCGAGTCGTCGATCCTCATGTACAACAAGGAGATCCTCGACAAGGCGGGCGTCACCCTCTCGGCCAACCCGACGTGGCAGCAGGTCGCGGACGCGGCCAAGAAGGTCAACTCCGCCTCGACAGCCGGCATCTGCATGCGCGGCAAGCCCGGCTGGGGTGACCTGTTCGCACCGCTGACCACGGTGGTGCAGACGTTCGGTGGCAACTGGTACGACAACAACTGGAACGCCACCGTCAACTCCCCCGAGTGGAAGCAGGCGATCACCTTCTACAAGACGCTGCTCGACACCTCGGGTGAGAAGGACCCGGTCTCCTACTCCTTCAACGAGTGCCTCACCGCACTCAAGGAAGGCAAGGCGGCGATGTGGGCCGACGCCTCGGTGGCTGCGTCGATGCTCGAGGCGGACGACTCTCCCGTGAAGGGCAAGATGGGTTACGCCCACATGCCTGTCGACAAGACCAAGGAGTCGGGCTGGCTGTGGAGCTGGAACCTCGCGATCCCGGCGACCACCAAGAACAAGGCCGCCGCCATCGACTTCGTGAAGTGGGCGACGAGCAAGGACTACATCAAGCTCGTCGGCAACAAGATCGGCTGGTCCAACGTGCCGCCCGGTTCGCGCACCTCCACGTACGAGATCCCCGAGTACAAGAAGGCCGCTGCTGCCTACGCACCCATCACCCTCGAGGTCATGAGCACGGTCAACCCCAAGCAGCCGGGCGTGAACCCGCAGCCCTGGGTCGGCATCCAGTACGTGTCCATCCCCGAGTTCCAGGACGTGGGCAACCAGTGCGCCCAGCTGGTCGCCGACTACCTCGCCAACCGAGGCACCGTCGACGACGCCCTGGGCAAGTGCCAGAGCATCGCCAAGAAGGCGGGCGACGCGCACAAGTAGTGGCCGCCCGCTCCTGAGGACCTCCGTCCGGTCTCGCACGGATGGAAGAACAGGGTGCCGGGGTCGTGACTCCCATCCGACCCCGGCACCCTCCCCAGAAGCACTGCCCGCACCCCATACCTGTCCACCCCACGACCAGGGAGTTGCCATCATGGCCGTCACCGAGCTCGACACCGTCGTCGCGCAGACCGCGACCGACAAACGGCGGGTCAAGACCACCTCCAAGGAGGTGTGGACCGCACGGTGGCTGTTGCTGCCGGCCGTCATCTTCCTGATCCTGCTGACCCAGATCCCGTTCCTCACGACCGTCGGCTACTCGACGATCAAGTGGAACCTCCTCTACCCCAACGACCGGGGCTTCACCTGGTTCAAGAACTATGGGACCGCCCTGTCGTCCGGTGACCTGTGGCCGTCGATCGTCGCCACCGTCGTCATCACCGCCTCGGCCGTCATCTGCTCGCTCCTGTTCGGGCTGGTGTTCGCGCTCCTGCTGGACCGCCCGTTCCACGGTCGAGCCGTGGCCCGCACGCTGATGATCACGCCGTTCCTCATCATGCCGGCGGCCTCGGCACTGATCTGGAAGTACTCGATGTTCGACACGAACATCGGCATGCTCAACTGGCTCTCGCGCACCCTGCACCTGCCGGTCGTCTCGTGGAGCACCGAGCACCCGCTCCTGGCCGTCGTCATCGTCCTGACGTGGCAGTTCACGCCGTTCATGATGTTGATCCTGCTGGCCGGGTTGCAGGGGCAGGACCGGGGCATCCTCGAGGCGGCGCAGGTCGACGGCGCCGGCCCGTGGCGCGTCTTCACCTGGATCACGTTGCCGCACCTGCGGATGTACGTGGAGATCGGCGTCCTGCTGGGTGCCGTCATCATCATCCAGGTCTTCGACCCGATCGCGATCCTGACCAAGGGCACCGGCGGCACCAAGACGCTCGCCTACCTGCTCTACGAGCGCGCCTTCATCGGGCTCGACGTCGGTCAGGCCGCGGCATACGGCGTCATCACCGTCGTGCTCACGATCATCGTGGCCACGATCGCGCTCCGCACCCTGTTCAAGGTCTTCATGGCTGGAGGAAGTCGATGACACGCACTGCCCGGGGAGGCCTCGTCACCGCACTCACGTGGGTGCTCGTCCTGGTCTTCTTCTTCCCTGTCTTCTGGATGATCATCAACGGCTTCAAGCCCGAGTCGATCGCTTCGTCCATCCACCCCAAGGTGTTCTTCAGCCCGGTCACCACCGGCTACCAGCTCGCGATGGACCGCGGGATGAAGGGCTACCTGCTCAACTCCGTCACCGCGTCGGTGACCGCGACGATCATCGCCGTGGTGCTGGCCATCCCGGCGGCGTACGCCCTCAGCATCCGGCGGGTGAAGAACGTCGAGGGGGCCCTGTCCTTCTTCATCTCCACCCGCTTCATGCCGATGGCTGCGGTGGTCCTGCCGCTCTACATCATCCTCAAGAACCTGGGCCTGCTCGACAACATCTACATGCTGGCCGTCGTCTACGGTGCGGTGAACCTCCCGGTCACCGTCTGGATGATGCGGTCCTTCTTCCTGGAGGTGCCGTTCGAGATCGTCGAGGCGGCCAGAGTCGACGGTGCCGGCGTCTACCGCGAGATCGTGCGGATCGTCCTGCCGCTGGTGCTGCCCGGCGTTGCCGCGGCCGCGCTGATCAGCTTCATCTTCAGCTGGAACGAGTACTTCCTCGCCACCCTGCTGACCAGCAACGCGGCCCGGACCACGCCTCCGTTCCTCGGCAGCTTCGTCGACGGACGCGGTCAGTTCCTCGCGGTGCTCTCCGCGGCTGCCACGATCGCGGCGCTGCCCGTCATCCTCGCCGGGTGGGTCGCGCAGAAGCAGCTGGTGCGCGGGCTGTCCATGGGCGCGATCAAGTAACCGACGGTCAGGACGACTCCCGTGACACACGAACACACCGTCCACCACCGTGCCGCGGCCGGGGCCACCCTGCTGCCCGTGGTGCCAGAGTCGGTCGACCAGCCGACCTACGACCGCTCCCAGGTCACCGCGTCCATCGTGCACTTCGGCGTGGGCGGCTTCCACCGGTCGCACGAGGCCGTCTACCTCGACACCCTGATGAACCAGGGCCAGGGCTCGCAGTGGGGTATCTGCGGGGTCGGCGTGCTGCCGCACGACCGTCGCATCATCGACACCCTCGACGCCCAGCGCGGCCTCTACACGTTGGTGGTCAAGCACCCTGACGGCACGTGGTCCGCGCGGGTGGTGGGCTCCATCGTCGAGGTGGTCTTCGCGCCTGCCGACCGCGCGTACGTGGTCGACCGCCTGGTCGACGAGCGCACCCGGATCGTGTCGATGACCATCACCGAGGGCGGCTACCTGGTCAACCAGGAGACCGGCGACTTCGACGCCGACGACCCGGACATCAGGCAGGACCTCGAGCCGGATGCGGTGCCGCACACCGTCTTCGGCTACGTCGTCGCCGCCCTGGCCCGTCGCCGTGCCGAGGGGCGGGCGCCGTTCACCGTGATGAGCTGCGACAACCTGCCGGACAACGGCGACGTCGCCAAGCGGATGATCTGTGCGTTCGCCCGGCTGAAGGATCCCGACCTCGCGGACTGGATGGAGGCCAACGTCGCTTTCCCCAACAGCATGGTCGACCGGATCACGCCGGTCACGACCGAACAGGACATCGAGCGGCTCGCCGACCAGTTCGGCGTGACCGACCTGTGGCCGGTCGTCTGCGAGCCGTTCAGCCAGTGGGTGCTCGAGGACAACTTCACCCAGGGGCGCCCGCCCTTCGAGGACGCCGGCGTGCAGCTGGTCGACGACGTCGTTCCCTACGAGCTGATGAAGCTGCGGCTGCTCAACGCCAGCCACCAGGCGATGTGCTACCTCGGTTACCTCGCCGGGTACCGCTACGCCCACGAGGTCTGTCAGGACCCGTTGTTCGTCCGGATGCTCGCGACCTTCATGGAGCAGGAGGCCAGCCCGACGCTCCAGCCGGTGCCGGGGGTCGACCTCGCGGGGTACCGGCGCCAGCTGCTCGAGCGGTTCGCCAACCCCGAGATCCGCGACCCGCTCACGCGGCTGTGCGCGGAGTCCAGCGACCGCATCCCCAAGTGGCTGGTGCCCGTCATCCGCCACAACCTGCGCACCGGCGGTGCCATCGACGTCTCCGCGCTGGTGGTCGCCTCCTGGGCCCGGTATGCCGAGGGGCAGGACGAGCAGGGCAGCCCGATCGAGGTCGTGGACCGGCGCAAGGACGCCGTCGTCGCGCGGGCCGCGGCCCAGCGTGAGGACCCGTGCGCGTTCCTGCGCGACCCCGACCTCTTCGGCGACCTGGCCGACGACCCGCGGTTCACCGACGCCTACACCCGCGCCCTGGCCGACCTCCACGAGCGGGGTGCCGTGGCCGCGACGGAGGCGGTCCTCGAAACGTGACCCCGGGACGCCGACCACGGGGATGACCGGCGTAGGGTCGTTGATATCGCGCTCGGGCCCGAAGGGTCCGCGACGAGCTGAGGTCGTCCCACCATGCACACCGACACCGTTGCCCCCGTCCCAGGACCACGCCGCACCCTGGCCGAGATGGCCGGCGACGTCCGCGCGGCCCGCGACGAGGTCGCCGCGCGACGGATGTCTCCCGTGACCCCGAGCCTCCTGCTGTCGGCCCGCCAGGAGCTGCTCCGGGTGATGGAGCTCTACTCGGACGAGCTGACCGCTCGCCGGCTGCCGGTCCCGCCCCAGCTGCGCGATGACCTGCGCCTGTACCGCGACCTCCGCCGGCACCCTGCAGGAAGTGATCTGCACCTGCACGGCCCGTAGTGCGGAACCGGTCGTTCCCGGCGCGCGGGGGCCTGGCGCTGGGCGCGCCGAGCGAGGTCAGCCGGCCTCGACCTGCCGTCGCACCGCGGCGTCCACCAAGGCTCGGGCCGAGGCCTTCGCGGCCTGCGGCGCATCGGGGCTGGCGTCGAGCGCGCCGCTGGCGAGCCCACCGTCGAGCAGCAGCGTGAGCGAGCGGGCCAGGCCGCCGGGGTCGGGGGCGCCGGCCTGCTCCGCGAGTCCCTGCACCCAGACGCGGACGGCGTCCTTGTGCGCCACGGTGCGGTCGTGGACCGGGGTGCCCGGCTGCGACTCGGCCGCAGCGTTGATGAAGGCRCACCCGCGGTAGCCCTCCCGTCGGCACGCGGTGCCCAGGGCGTCGAACAGGCCGACCAGCTGGTCTGCGGGATCCTCCCCGGCAGCTGCGGCTGCCTCGTGGAGCTGGCCGGACCAGACGCCGTCGACCTTGCCGAGGTAGGCGACGACGAGGTCGTCCTTGGCCGGGAAGTGCTTGTAGAAGGTCGCCTTGGCCACGCCGGACTCGGCGATGATCAGGTCGACCCCCACGGCCCGTATGCCGCGGGCGTAGAACAGCGCGAAGGCCGTGTCGAGGATGCGCTCGCGAGCGGCGCTGGGGCGCGGCGAGGTTGCGGTGGCCATCGAGCTCCTCCTGGCGGCGTGCGGACGGGTCACGACGCAGCATACCTTGCAAGTAGACAGATCTGTCTGTTAGGTTGCACCGCGAGGTAGACAGACTTGTCTACCCTATGCCGCTCCCTTCGCAACCAGGAGTCACCATGAAGATCGCAGTCCTCGGCACCGGCATGGTCGGGCAGGCCCTCGCCGGCCGCCTCCTCGAGCTCGGCCACGACGTCGTCGTCGGCACCCGCGACCCCGAGGCCACGCGCAGCCGCGGCGAGTCCGACGGCATGGGCAATCCTCCCTTCAGCGCCTGGCTCGCCGCCCATTCCGGGGCGGCCCTGGCCACCTTCGCCGAGGCCGCCGCTGCTGCGGAGCTCGTCGTCAACGCGACCAGCGGCCCCGGAGCGATCCCGGCCCTCGAGCAGGCCGGTGCCGACAACCTGGCCGGCAAGGTCATCCTCGACATCTCCAACCCGCTCGACTTCTCGGCCGGCTTCCCTCCCACCCTCTTCGTGAAGGACACCGACTCGCTGGGCGAGCAGATCCAGCGCACCTTCCCGCAGGCCCGCGTCGTCAAGAGCCTGAACACGCTGACCGCCGCGCTGATGGTCAACCCCAAGGACCTCGGTCAGGACTCGTCGGTCTTCGTCTCGGGCAACGACCAGGCCGCCAAGGCGATGGTCACCGAGCTGCTCCAGAGCTTCGGGCACACCGACGTCATCGACCTCGGCGACCTCAGCACCGCCCGGGGCACCGAGATGCTGCTCCCCGTCTGGCTGCGTCTCATGGGCGCTCTCGGCACCGCGACGTTCAACTTCAAGATCGTCCGCTGACGGCTCGACCGGCGGCGGGGGTCGTCGCTTGGGGCTTCGACGCGCCGCACCGTCGCTAGGGTCTTCTGGTGCCCCGCGAGAAACCGAACCCGTTCGTCGCGTTCGTGAACAGCCGGAAGGTGGTCGCGGGGTTCCTGGTGCTCGTCATGCTCGGGTGCGGGGTCGGCGCAGTCGTCGCGCAGCGGGCCGCCGCCTCGCTGCGCGACCACGGCCTTCGTGCCACCGGTGACGTCGTGGAGGTGCACCACGAGCGTAGGGACAGCTACGTCGTCGTGAGGTTCCACGACGCCGGCGGGCATGAGGTCACCGCGGAGGTGGGGAACTACCGGTGGGACCCCCAGCCCCGGGTGGGCGACCGCCCGGAGGTCGTCTACGACCCGCAGGACCCGTCCGGCAACGTCGCGGACGCGCGGATGGGTCCCGACTTCTTCTCCGTCTGGGCGTTGCTGGTGGGGTGTCTGCTGTCAGCGGCCCTGGTCGTGCCGACGTGGACCGGTCGCCTCGACTGGGACAGGCTGCGCTGACGACCCGCGCCCGGAGCGACCTCGCGCGGTGACCCTCCGGGACCGTGGACCCGCGGGTGGGCAGGAGGCCGCGGGTGGGCAGGACTGCGTGGCGCGGATACCATCGGGTCTGGCGCCTGCCCGGACCCGCAATCGCCACCTTCGATGGCACAGGTCCGGGTCCAGCGGCGTGGCTCGGGGGACCGAGCCGTCCGGTCGTCGTCTGGCACCACAGGGGATGTTTGGGCGACGGCGACCGAAGTGGTGCCCCCGCGGCCACACCCGCGGGGGCACTGCTGTTGGTGCGCCGGGTCACGCCGCAGCGGGTACCTCTCCCTCTCAGGACGAGGCCTGTGGGACGCCATGGCCAAGGAGTAGCGTGACGCGACGTGGGCATCGAGGTCGCCGCTGTGCTCGATGGACTCGTGGCCAGCGGCGACGAGCCTGGCGGGGCCGTGAGCGTGGTCCGCGACGGTGTCGTGGTGGTGGACCACGGCGTGGGGACCCGGGACGGGACCGTGCCGTGGACCTCGGACACCTTGGTGATGACCTTCTCGGTCGCCAAGCCGTTCGCCGCACTGGCGTTCCTGGATGCCGTGGCCGACGGCCTGCTCGGACTGGACCAGCTGGTCACCTCGGTCTGGCCCTCGTACGGGCAGGCCGGCAAGTCCGACACGACGATGCGGCACCTGCTCTCCCACCAAGCCGGTCTGCCTGCCTTTCCCGAGCAGGCGCTGACGGTCGAGTACGACGACCGTGAGGGGCTCGTCGGCTTGTTGGCCACGGCTGCGCCGATCCACCGGCCGGGTGCCGGGGTCGCCGAGCACGCCCTGACCTATGGCCACCTGCTCGACGAGGTGCTGCGCCGGGCCGTCGGGGAGCCCTTGGCGGAGCGGTTCGCCCGCATTGCGGCGGCGGCAGGGTGGGACCTGCACCTGCGCGTCGACCCGCGCGACCTGGCGCGTGTGGCGACGCTGGTCGAGCCCACTGGGCGGTGGCGTTCGGGCTACCTGGAGGACCCGCGGTGGGGCCCGGCACTGGGACGACCATCAGGCCTCCTCGAGCTGGAGGTGCTGAACTCGGAGCGCTTCCGGCRCACGCCGTTCCCGGCGGTGACCCTGCACGCCCGCTCCGTGTCGCTGGCATCCTTCTATGACGACGTGATCCGACCCGAAGGACTGGTCGCAGCCCGCCTTGGTCACGACCTGTGGCGCGCCTACGTGGAGCCCGCGGCCTCGGGTCACGACCTGGTGCTCGACCGTCCGGTGACCTGGACCTTGGGCTTCCAGGTCGACGATGCCAACGGACGGGTCGACGTCGGCATGGGCGGCGCGGGCGGCTGCACGGCATGGGCCGAGCCGGCGGCTGGCTACGGCGCCGCCTACCTGACCAGGGGGCTGGGTGGGCACCATCGTGCAGACCTGATGTGGGAAGCCGTCAGAGCCAGGTTCCGACCGTCATCGGGCCCGCCCCGCCCCTGACTGATCCGGGTGCTCCACGGCCCACGTCGCGGGCGCGCCCTGCTCCACGGGGCGGCCACGGCTCTAGGCCTATCAGACAACGGTGTTGTCTATCGACAGCTTCGGGTGTACCGTCGCAACATACAGACAACGCCGTTGTCTATCTTCCTCAGGAGCCTGCCATGTCCACCACAGCCCTTCACATCCCTCTCGACACCGCCCGCACCGTCGCCACGGCAGCTGCGACCATGCGCACCATCGTCACGCCCAGCACCTCACCGGCCATGGACGTGGCCGTCTGGCACACCGAGCTGCCCGCGGGCGCCGCCGGACCGAAGCACACGATCGACGGCGACCAGCTCGTCGTCGTGGTCAGCGGCACGGTGTGCGTGGAAGTCGACGACACCGCACACGAGCTCAGCGTCGGCGATGGCTTCGTTCTCCCCGGTGGGGTCGCGCGAGTCCTCGCGGCGGCCGGCGGTGAACCTGCGACCACGATCACGGTCGGCAAACCCGGCGCGCTCGCCACCGTCGGGGACGGTGGCCCGGTCCAGGTGCCCTGGACGGTCTGAGGCAACGTGTCGCACCGCGCTAGCGGTCCCGGGCTCGCTAACCTCAGCGGGGTGCATGAGATCCCGCTGGTCCGGCTGCTGTCGATGGCCGTGACCGTTGCCCTGGAAGAGCTCCACGGCGAGCTCAACGCCAACGGCCACCCCACCCTGCGTCCGGTCCACGGGTACGCGCTGAATGCCGTGCTGAGCGGCAACAACACCGCCAGCGCCATGGCGCCGCTCCTTGCCATGACCAAGCAAGGGGCGGCTCGCCTCATTCAGCACCTGCTCGATGAGGGCTACCTCGAGTACGGCACCGCGCAGGGCGACGCACGCAGCAAACCATTGGTTCTCACCGCTCGCGGCCAGGACGTCGTCGCGCTGGCCGTCGGCGTGCAAGACCGCATTGAGCAACACTGGGCCGACGTCGTGGGTCAACGCCAGATGGCCGCCGCCCGGCGAACCCTGGAACGGGCCGTGCGCCACGACCGAGCCGATCTCCCCGCCATCCGCCTCGGCTGGTAAAGCCGCCGTCGCGAGCAGGGCAAGGCCGTCGCGGCAGGACTCTCATGCGCAGACCTCCTGGTCTGCCGCAACGCGGAATCTGAGGATCCAGAGTCGCGGCTCTTCGCAGCCCCTTCTCACCGCTCTTGGCGTTCACCTGTCGCAGGTCCGGCCCCACGAGGGGCGGGCGACTTCAACGTCTACGTGCCCGTTCTCCTAATCCCTTAGCCTGCCCCGGATCTCATCGAGGTAGCTGTTGGCCCAGTTGGCTGCCTCGCCGACCGTGCCCAACACGGGTAGTCCCGCGGCGGCGATTTCGTAAAGCTGCCCCCATCGTGCTTCGGGCGCCACTGTGGCGGTATCCAGATCGTGGGCTCGTCGGAAGGCAAACAGGCGCTGTGTCGTGGCTGCAACCGCGTCCGGATCGGTGTGCTCCCTCATGAGCTGCAGGTCGACCAGGTCGTGTGCGCGCTCGTTGCCCGGTTCGGTGCAGGCATGCAGCTTCTGCGACACCTGGTGGTGCAGCGGCAGCACACGGATCGGCGCCGGCACACCGAGGCCGAGACTGGCGAAGAGCGATGTGACTTCGTCCGGTAGGGCGGTCTCAACGGGCTCGTCAGTGGCTCCCAGCTCGTCGACGCCGACCTCGAGGTCGATGGTGACGAACGGCTTGTGTCGGAAGCGCAGTTTCACCTTGAGCGGTTGCATGACGTAGGCACGTGGCACCCCGGCTTGCGGGCGCTGTTCACGGACGAGCACGGCACCGTCGAACCCGCCCCACCCGCGGGTGAGGTTGCGTTCGAGGTCGGCGGTGAACTGTGCTCGCCCGCCGCGCAGCGCGGTATCCAAGTCTGGTGTCTGTCTGGTCAGGGCGTCGCCGAATCGCAGTTTCAGGCCTGTCCCGCCCTTGACGGCAGTATCCGGGAGCATCTGACCCAGCGCGACGTTGGCTACGAGCGACTGCAGGCGGGCCACCGTGCTCTGTCGGGACCTTGCCTCAGCCCCCAGCCTGCGCTGCAACTCAGCGACGCTTCCGGGATCCCGTGGCGCTTGGGCGGGGCTGGTGCTCACCGGCGGGTCAGCTCTTCGATGACATGCTGGGCCTGGTCCTCGGTGATGAGGTCACGGCGGGCGGCATCGCGCGCAGCCTCGATGAGGCGCTCGGTCATCACCCGCCCCCGGCTGGCGAGCAAGGCGTCTGTGACAGCCATGGCCGGTACGCCGTCGATGTAGTCCAAGTCAGCGAGTGGAACCGCCTTCGCAACGAGCTCCACTGTGGGCGGCAACTGTGCTCGCACCCGATGAGGGGTCGCGACTCGGATGGTGCGTGCGTTGACCTGGGCCAAACCGTGAGCGGCCAACACGCTGTCATCCGCGAGGGCTGCATCAGCTCCAGCGCTGGCAACGGCTTCCGCAAATTCGGTCAAAGCATCGGCGGGCACCTCGACCATTCGGTAGACCCCCTTTCCGACACGGTCGAGCACTCGCCGGGAGGCCAGCTTGTGCACCTCGACAGCGGGCACGCCGGCATCGCGGGCGTCGTCAAGGGTGATGACCCCGTGGTTGTCGTACGCCTTGTCACGCAGCTCTTGCCGATAGCTCATGGTCAACCTCCAATGCCAAAACCATACCATTATTGGTATGTTTTTGGCATCAGCAGCCAAGCCTTTCGGCATCACCCAGCGGTCGTTGGCGTCCTCGTCGTCATCTTCTTCTTCGTCATCATCGTGTCGGCTGTCGCTCTGACCCCGAAACGGCCGCCTCAACACCAGGTGCGGGCGGCCCACTGCAGGTGTCGTCATGCCCCAGGTAAGCCCGACGAATCCCCAGCAGAAAGGGACCTGATCACTTTCCGCAGATCAGGGCCCTTCACTCAGCAGTCGGGGTGACGGGAAGTGAAGCCTGGGCAGTCACCGAAGACCGCTGGGACCATCATGAAGACTGTCACTGCGAGCCGTCCTCCACCGGGTGAGGCACCATCGCGGTGCGTATGTGGGTGGTGCCCAGGCCCGTGTTGGTGGCGGACCCCTGGCCAAGCGGTGCTGTCGTGCCTCGGACTACCAACTCGGGCTTGAACAAGCGGGCCGCCACGGGTTTCGATGGGTCCTCGATCCGCTCGATGAGCAACTCAACCGCGGCAGCTCCGACCTCTGGCGGCTGGTTGATCGTGGTCAGGTTGACGTAGGCAAACTCGCTGAGCGGGGTGTTGTCGAAGCCGACGACCGACAGGTCCTCAGGGACCGCCAGCCCGCGGTCCTTGGCGGCGGCGAGTACGCCGATGGCGGCTAGATCGTTGGATGCGAAGATGGCTGTCGGTTGGGTCGGTTCCGCCAGCAGCGCCTGAGCAGCTGCGAAACCGCCGGGTTCAGTGTTGTTGCCGCGGGCGACTCGGACATGGTCGGCCAGACCGTTCTTGCGCATCGTCTGTTCGTAGCTCCGGCGACGAGTGCCGGAGCCAGGATTGAGTCCGCCATCGATGTGTGCGATGTCGCGGTGTCCGAGGTCGATGAGGTGTTGAACGGCCAGTTTGGCTCCGCCCCGGTCATCAACCGAGACGACGTCGACGCCCATCACCTTGCGGCCGACGACGACTACGGGCGCCTGCTCGGACAGGTCGACGATGTGCTTGGTCGACATCTGCGTCCCCAGCAGGATCACGCCGTCCACCCGGTGGCCGAGCAGCCGACCAACCGCTTCGGACTCGAACTCGGGTCCGACGGTGTTGACGGTCAGCAGGAGACCGTAGCCGGCGGACTCCGCTTGCGTCTCAGAGATCTTGAGCAGACGGGTGTAGACCGGGTTGGTCGGCTCGTTCAGCAGTAGTCCCAGGATCATCGCCCGGCGGCTGGCCAGCAGCGCTGCGTTGGTGTTGCGGCGGTATCCCAGTTCCTCGGCGGCTCGCAGCACCGCTTCGCGCTTCTCCGGCGAGACGCGCGGCGAGTTCCGCATCACCAGGCTGACCAATGGGCGCGACACGCCAGCCAGTGCCGCGACGTCCGCTTGGGTGACCGGCATGACGTCCTCCGTTTCGGTGCTCGGCTGTCACGACGTTCGATTGACGTGGAATGGTAGCGCGCTCTAACCGCTCTGTCGAAGAGGTCGATCGGAAAGCCAGAGTCGGCCGAGGGCGCGTCCATCCGGTCGGAAGGCTGGGGGACTGCCGCCGTGAAGGCTCCCGCCGGTGACGGGGTTGCGCAGTAGTCCTTGTCGGCCGGCCCGCGACGGCAGCACAGGTGCGCTTGCGGGCTCTCGGGCTGCAAGCCCCCTGCCGCGCAGCTTCGCGAGAAGCCTTGGCAGCGCTGCGAAGTCGTGCCCTTGCGCCAGATCCGGGCCCAAGAAATAGACCGTTGACACCAGACCATTACCGCGCTCTAATAGTTCGGTGTTAGCGCGTGCTAATGATGAGCGACCAAGCTGCGGCGGGTATGGAGGTAGACATGGGCGAGAACAGTGGACTCGAATGGCAGGCAGGCATCGACCGGCGGACATTGCTGCGGGGAGGGGCCGGAGTACTGGGCGGACTCTCGCTGGTCGGGCTGGCCGGCGCGTGCTCCTCGGGGGTGAATGACGGCGGCGCCAGTGGCGGCAGCGGCAGCGGTGGGGGTTCCGTGGGTTCGCCCACGACGACCAGGCCGACTGACAAGTTCACCCGCTCCGACAAGGCCGAGGCCAAGTCGCCGCTGGCTTTCCAGCTGGGCCTGTGCATGGTCCAGGTCGAAGGGGCGATCAAGCAGTTCGCCGACGCCGCGACAGCCGCCGCCGACCCGCTGGGCCTGAAGACGTTCACGTCCGTGAACGCGTCCAACAGCGCGAAGGCCGTCTCCCAGATGAACTCATTCCTTCAGCGTCAGGTGGGCACGATCTTCGTGCAGGACCTGAATCCTGCCGCGCAGGTGCCGGTGATCAAGAACGCCATCGGCCAAGGTATCGGCACATTTGCGTTCAACATGCCCGCTCACCTCCAGATGACCGCCAGCCAGTACGAGATCGGTAAGCAGGCGGCTCAGGGAACCCTCGACTACATCGCCAAGCACCTGGGCAACCGGGCCAAGTTGGTGCACTTCAACTTCGACTACAACGAGGCCGTGGCTCCACGGGACAAGGGCTGGCGCGAAGTGATGAAGGGCAGGCCCCCAGGCGTGGAGATCGTGGCCGACATCCCGGGCAATCCCGAGACCCAGGAGAAGGGCAACACCGCGATGGCCTCGATCCTGCAGAAGGATCCTCACGTCAACGTCGTCGACGGTGGCGACACCCTCGTCCTCGGCGCACTCTCAGCGCTGCGCGCCGCCGGTCGCGGCTCGGACCCCAACTTGGCGCTGTTCGGCGTGAACGGCGACCCGCAGGCTGTGAAAGAAGTGAAGTCCGGCGGCCCTTACAAAGCCACCTACGCCTTCAACTTCGCGATCCTGGGCACGCTGCTGGCGGACATGTCAGACCGATGGCTCAAGGGGCTGAACATCCCGCAGCTCGTCGTCGTGCCCGCGGTCCCCATCGACAGCCCAGCGGCCATCGAGCAGTACAACAGGTCGATCGCCAACCCGGGATCGGTCTACGCAACCGCCGAAGGCACGTACTTCAATCTCTACGGAACCACCTCGTATGCCACGCGCGGAGCGTACTTCGATGGAAAGGTCACCTGAGATGTCCACCTCGGACCATGCCGCGCGCCGACCAGTGGTCGGACGCCTGTCCCGGAGCAACCGGGCAACCGCTCACCCTGGTGGCGGATCCACCCGCTGGGGCCTGGCGATCCTCATCGTGCTGGTCAGCTTCTACGTGCAGACCCAGGCCTCGAACTTCCTCACCGAGGCCAACCTGCAGACGATCATCCTCAACGTCTCCAGCCTCCTGATCGCTGCTGCCGCCATGATGCGGCTGGTGGTCGCCGGCAACGTCGACCTGTCGATCGGGGGCCAGCTGAGCCTGCTCAGCGTCCTGAGCGCCCTGGTCGCGCGGGACACCGGCTCGGCGCTGCTCGCCGTCGCCGTAGCTCTGGGCGTCGGCGCTCTCGTGGGGCTGGTCAACGGCGTGGCCGTTCGCCTGCTCAGCATCTCGCCCCTCATCGTCACCCTTGGCCTGTCGTTCGTCTATTTCGGCCTCGCCTACGCGCTCTCGGACTCGCTGGCCGTATTCGGCCTCCCGACGGCGTTCCTCGAGCTCGGCCTGAGCAAGTTCGCGGGTGTACCCACGCCGGTCGTCATCGCCATCATCTACTTCGCGGCCTGCGCCTTCCTGCTCACCAGGACGACCGGGGGCGTTCGCCGCTTCGCCATCGGTGGCAACCCTGCAGCCGCCCGTAGTGAGGGCATCAATGTCGACCGCGCCATGCTCTCGGACTTCGCGTTCATGGGCGTCACCATGGGCATCGTCGCGGTCCTGACGACGGCCCGCATTCAGAGCGGCAGCGCCGACATCGGCGTCAATTTCGAGCTCGAGACCCTGACTGCGGTCATCGTCGGTGGTGTGGCCTTCAACGGCGGCGCCGGCCGACCCCTGGGCGTGTTCCTCGGTGTTCTTCTGCTCGGCACGATCGACGCCGCAATGGTGTTCCTCGGTTTCGCGGACTACTACCAGCAGATCGCCAAGGGCGGCATCCTCCTTCTCGCGCTCGCTGCCGACCAGTACGCCCGGTACCGCGCCCGCATGAGGAGCACCGCCGCAACGGCTGACCAGGGTGCGAAGGGGAGGCCCGAGGGTGCCCGGCTCGGTGACATGCAACTCGACACCCCCAGCCGGGGAACGCTGGCGGCCAGGGTCCAGGGCATCTCGAAGAACTACGGGGCCGTCCAGGCGCTGCGCGACATCAGCTTCGAGGTCCGGTACGGCGAGGTCACCTGCCTGCTCGGTGACAATGGCGCCGGCAAGAGCACCCTGATCAAGATCCTCGCCGGAACGCTGCCGCCCAGCAGCGGTGACATTCTGATCAACCAGAGCGAAGACGTCGATCTGCAGAAGACCGACAACCCGCGGGACGCCGGCCTGGAGACGGTGTGGCAGGACCTCGCCGTGTGCCAGAACCTCGGGGCTGCCTACAACCTGGCGCTTGGCAACGAGCCGTCGCGCATCGGAGTCGGCCCGATCCGAGTCTTTGACCGTCGCGCAGCCGAGCAGGCCGCGGCCCGGCGCCTGGCGTCGATCGGCGTCAACCTCACCGACATGTTCCGGCCGCTCTCGGATCTGTCCGGAGGTCAACGCCAGTCGGTGTCGATCAGCCGGGTGGTGTCCGAGGACGTCAAGATCGTCCTTCTCGACGAACCAACCGCTGCCCTGGGCGTGCACCAAACCCGCAACGTCGTCGCACTCATCAAGGAGCTCGCGGAGTCGGGCGCCGCTGTGATCCTGGTCAGCCACGACATCGAGATCGTCCAGGAGCTCGCCGACCACTACGTCATCCTCAACCGGGGAGCGCTGGTGGCGGATGCGCGGGCCAAGGACATGACCCCGCAGAAGCTCGTCCATCTCATGGCAGGTCTGGTCGAAACCGAGCAGCGTCAGCAGTCCTTCCCCCTGGCTGCGCACTGACCCTCCCTCTGGTCAGTCGACCCGTCCGCGGGTCTGCCTGACCGAGCGACCACAGCGCCGATCTCAGCGAGAGCGAACAACCGTGCCCCACGTGCAGACCTCCGACCTTCAGCTGTACTACGAACTCGAAGGTGACCCGGCAGGACCACCCCTGGTCCTCATCGCCGGTCAGAGTGCCCAGCTGACCTCCTGGCACCCGGATTTCCGGCACCTGCTCATCGAGCAGGGGTTCCGGGTGATCCTCTTCGACAACCGCGACGTCGGCCTTTCGACCAAGTGGCAGGCCGGGGGACGCTACGAGATCTCTGATCTGGCAAATGACGTGGCTGACCTGCTCGACGGGCTCGAGCTGGAGGCCGCGCACATCGTCGGCCAGTCGATGGGCGGCATGATCGCCCAGCAGCTGACCATCGAGCACCCGGCGCGGGTTCTCAGCTTGTGCTCGGTCTACTCCACACCCAGCATCGAGCACCTCGCGAGCGCCCCTGAGGTGTGGGCGATCCGCGAGCAGGAGCCCGCCACGGACCGGGAGGGCGCCATCGCCCAGTACATCCAGCGCGAGAGCATCGGTGGCCTCGCCGAGTACACCCCGGAGTGGATCAGGAACCACGCGGAAGCCACCTACGACCGGTGCTACTTCCCAGCGGGCGCGGACCGACAGATGGCGGCAGTGCGCCGCGCTCCGGACCGCACCTCCGGCCTTCGACAGGTGAACGTTCCCACCGTCGTGCTGCATGGCCTCGCGGACCGCTTGATCGACGTCAGTGGCGGCTACGCCACGGCACTTGCCGTGCCCGGTGCCGAGCTCCACACCTACGCCGACATGGGCCATCAACTGGTCCCGTCGCTGTTCGAGGAGTACGTGCGGGTCATCACCCGTAACGTCCACCGTGCTCAGGCATGCGTGCACGCGGCCTAGCCGGACGCCCCATCGACCCCCTGAGCTCCACGTCGGCGGCCCGAGCTGCCGCCACGGCCTCCCCACCATGAAGGAGTTCTCATGCCCTCTGCCCCTGTTCGAGTGGCATTGATAGGTGCCGGCCGCATTGGCGCGTCACATGCGAACGTGCTGGCGCGGCGGGTCCCGGACACCCACTTGGTGGCGGTGGCAGATCCACGGCCAGGGGCCGCGGCTGTCGTGGCGGACCAGTACGGTGCCCGCTCGAGCACCTCGCCAGAAGACATCATCGGCGCTGATGATGTGGATGCCGTCGTCATCGCCGCATCCTCGACGGTGCACGCGGGGCTCATTGCCATGGCGGCATCCGCGGGCAAGCACGTGTTCAGCGAGAAGCCGGCTGGAATGACCCTGGCCGAGGTTGATGGAGCCCGAGCCGCAACCGGAGCCGCCGGCGTGGTGTTCCAGGTCGGATTCAATCGCCGCTTCGCGCGAGACTTCATCCAGGCGCGCGATGCCGTCGACAAGGGTCAGGTCGGGCAGGTCCAACTGATGCGCTCCCTCACGCGCGATCCGGGCAGCGGGCCCGCCGACCCCGGTGCCGTTCCCTTGTGGACGATCTTCACCCAGACGTTGATCCATGACTTCGACACCCTCAACTGGCTGAATCCCGGCGCGCGGGCGGTCGACGTGATCGCGACCGCCGACGCCCTGGTCGCACCCGACTTTCGCGGCAGCCAATATCTCGACACGGCGGTCGTCGTCATCCGCTACAGCAACGGCGCCATGGCCGTCGCGGAAGCAAGCTTTGCGGCTTCCTACGGATACGACGTCAGAGCAGAGATCTTCGGCTCGAGAGGGATGGCGACCATGGGTGATGGCGCCACGTCGTCGCTGCGCCTCCACAACGCGGCAGGTCGTGTCGCCAGTACGTCGCACAGCGACACGGACCTGCTCATCGACGCCTACACCGGCGAGTTCAACGAGTTCGCGGCAGCCATCCTGGAGGGTCGCCCAGCGACGGTTGGCGGTGACGCGGCATTCGCCGCATTCGCGATCGCACAGGCATGCATCGACTCGATGGAGACCGGCAACCGGTCCCTGGTGCCGACAGAGGTGGCCCGATGAGCTTCACCCTGGCGGTCTGCTCGGAGATGGTGTACCTCGACCTTCCCCATCTCGATCGAGTGCGGCGCCTGCACGACTGCGGCTTCGCCGTCGAAATCTGGGATTGGACGGACAAGGATGCCGGGGCGCTGGCTGCGACGCGCGCCACCTTCACCTCGATGACCGGATATGTGACCGGCGACCTGGTCACGCCGGAGGGCGCCGACGACCTTCTCCGCACAGCAGAGCAGTCGATCGCCTTCGCACGTGTACTGGGGAGGCCCAGCCTCAACCTGCACGGCACCGGGCTCGGGCAGGGCGGCATACCTTCACGACCGATCGAACACGTCACCGGCCCGATGTGGTTGGCGGCTTTGCGCACGCTCGAGCGCGTCGCCGAGCTTGGCGAGCAGCACGACGTGACCTTCGTCATCGAGAATCTCAATACGGCTGTTGACCACCCTGGCACACCGTTTGCGCGCGCTGAGGACACGTTGGCACTGGTCAGGGCGGTCGACAGCCCACACCTGCGGATGAACCTTGACCTGTACCACGCGCAGATCGGGGAGGGGAACCTGGTCGACCTGATCCGGCGGTGTAGCCCGTACCTCGGTGAGGTGCAGATCGCTGACGTACCGGGCCGGTGCGAGCCGGGCACCGGGGAGGTGCGGTGGTCAGTCGTCGCAGCAGCTCTTGCCGACACCGGCTACGAGGGTGTTGTCGCGATGGAGGCATTCGCATCGGCGCCCGGTGAGGAAGGCAGCGACCTCGCGGTTCGCCGTTTCGAAGAGGCATTCACCCTTCGAGGCACTGGTCGCCGTTGACGGGCGACGCGGACCTCTGCACGCGAGACCGCGACGGAGTGCGGCTGGTGACGACCGATAGCAGGAAGCGAAAAGGCAGATGGCCTTCATGATTCCCTGCGAGCACGGCGAAGGCCCGCGTCGGGGCCTGGGCAGGCTGCCGCTGTAGGCCCACTGCTGTGCGGTCCGCTCGAACGAGCGCGACTCGTGGCACGCGCAGGTCAGCTGACCTGCGCACATGGGTCGGGGTGACAGGATTTGAACCTGCGGCCTCTTCGTCCCGAACGAAGCGCGCTACCAAGCTGCGCCACACCCCGTGGCAATCGCCACCCACGCCAGTTCGACGGGAGCAGCGACAGTGAAGGATAGCCCACCTCACCCGGCCGCTCCCAATCGGTATGCCGCCGCGCAGCCGACCGCCTCGCTGCGGGCTCAGGGGGCGGCGGGCACCAGGGTGAGCAGGGAGGCCTCGGGGCGGCAACAGAACCGCACCGGCGCGTACGGGGAAGTGCCCAGCCCGGCCGACACGTGCAGCCACGCGGCATCCGCGGGAGCTCTGGACGACGGGGCCGCCCCGGCCCCCGGCCACCAGCGGGAGACCCCCTTCGCGCGGTTGGTCGGCAGGTCGGAGTTGGTGACCAGCGCGCCGTAGAACGGCAGGGCCAGCTGGCCCCCGTGGGTGTGTCCGGCGACCACGAGCCTGGCTCCGTCGGCCGTCATCGGGTCGAGCACCCGCTGGTAGGGCGCGTGCGTGACACCGATCGTCACGGCGGCGGACGTCGAGGCGCGGCCGGCCACGGCGGCATACCTGTCGAGGCGGATGTGGGCGTCGCCGGTGCCGACGAGCTCCACCTCGGCCCCGCCCACCATGAGCGTCGTGCGGGCGTTGTCGAGGTCGACCCAGCCGCCGGCACGGAACCCGGCCCGCAGCTCGCCGATCGGCAGCCGCCCGCGTCCCGGCGGGGCGTCGGCGTGCCGGCGGGTGAGGTAGCGCGCGGGGTTCTTGGGCACCGGCGCGTAGTAGTCGTTCGACCCGGTGACGAACACCCCGGGGAACGCGAACAGCGGCTCCATCGCGTGCAGCGCACCGGGCACGGCGTCCTTGGCGGCGAGGTTGTCGCCGGAGTTGATGACGAGGTCGGGTGCCAGCGCCGCGAGGCCACGCACCCACTCGATACGGCGCCGCTGGCGGGGCACGAGGTGCAGGTCGGACACGTGCAGGATCCGCAGGGACCGCGCCCCGGGCGCGAGGACGGGCACGGTGAACCGGCGCAGCGCGAACCAGTTGCGTTCGACCACGGCGGCGTAGCCGACGCCGGCCACGCCCAGCGCGGCGACGCCCGCCGCCGTGCCCAGCGCGGTGCCCAGGTGCGTGTTCATCGCGTCCATCCTTGCAAACCGAATCTCGGTAGGTCGGACTCCCACCCGCCTGCGAGACTGGGGCCATGACCGAGCAGAGCCTCAAGGCCACCGTCCAGAGCGACCTCACCGACGCCATCCGTCAGCGTGACCAGGTGCGGTCCGGCACGCTGCGACTGGCCCTCACCGCGATCACCAACGAAGAGGTGAGCGGCACCGAGGCCCGCGAGCTCAGTGACGACGAGGTGCTCAAGGTGCTCGCCAAGGAGGCCAAGAAGCGCAAGGAGGCGGCCACCGCCTACTCCGGCGCGGGCCGCCCCGAGCTCGCGGCCAAGGAGGAGTCCGAGCTCGCCGTCCTCGAGGCCTACCTGCCCGCCCAGCTCTCCGACGACGAGCTCACGACCATCGTCGCCGCCGCGATCGAGCAGACCGGGGCCACGGGTATGCCGCAGCTCGGCCAGGTCATGAAGGTCGCCCAGGGCGTCGTGGCCGGTCGTGCCGACGGCGGCCGCGTCGCCGCTGCTGTGAAGGCGGCCCTCACCCAGGGGTGAGCCGGGCCGCGGAGCAGGGCTCGCGGCGCACGCCGACGACGAAGGGCCCCCACCGGGTGGTGGAGGCCCTTCGCGACGGTCAGTGCCCGGGTGGCGGCGGGCCCTTGGTCTTGGTCGGCTTCGGGGTGGGTGTCGGCGTGCTGCTGGGCTTCGGTTGCCCCGCGAAGCCGCTGGAGGTGTAGAGGCTGATCGTGGTGCCGCGCAGCGCCGTGCCGCTCGGGTTGGTGTACACGACCGTGCCACGCGGGTAGGAGCTGTTGGCCTGCCCGGCGACCTGGGCGAGGAAGCCGGCGTCCTTGAGCCGGGCCGTGGCCTCCGCCACCGACATGCCGCCCACGAACGGCACGGCGACCTTGTCGCCGTTGACGATCTTGCTGCTCGGGTCGTCGAACTGGCGGTCGGGCAGCCCGACCGACGCGTTCAGGACCAGGTCCTTCCAGATCGGTGCGGCGATGTCGCCACCGAACACCCCTCGGTAGGACTGACCGCCCAGCCGGATGCCGTTCATCCCGAGCTGGGAGTACGGCGTGCCGACCCACACGGCGGCTGCGCGCTGGACGGTGTAGCCCACGAACCAGGACTCGACGTGCTTGTCGGTGGTGCCGGTCTTGCCTGCGGCGGGCCGCGAGCCGAGCTTGGCTCCCTTGCCGGTGCCGTCCTGGATGACGCCCTGGAGCAGCTGGGTGGCACCCTTGGCCACATCGGGGTCGATGACCTGCTGGCAGGTGGTGGCGCCGATCTTGAGCGGCTTCTTGTCGGCGGTGGTGATCGACAGGATCGGGTTCGGGGGGCAGTACTTGCCGTTGTTCGCCAGGATCGCGTAGGAGCTCGCCAGGGTCATGGGGGTGACGTCACCGGTGCCCAGGACGGTGCTGGCGTAGCACGGGAGGTTCGGTCCCGAGCCGGAGTGCAGGTGCATCTTCGACATCGTGTTGAGCACGTTCTTGGCGCCCAGCTTGAAGGTCAGCGACGCGAACGCGGTGTTGATCGAGTCAGCGGTCGCCTTCTTCAGCGGGATCGGCTTGCCACCGATCGCGTAGTCGTTGTGGATCGTGTAGGGACCGCCCGGGGCGCACTGGCCGATCTCCTTCGGGGTGTAGACCGCGCCCTTGGTCGGGCTGGCGAACTTCGACGGGATCGTGCCGCTCACCGGGATGCCGGTCTCGAGGGCCCGGACGATCGCGAACATCTTCGCCGTCGAGCCGAACTGGAAGCCGGTGGTGCCCTGGTACTTCTCGTCGACGTTCCAGTTCACCTCGGTGTAGCCGTAGGCGCCCTGCTGGGCCTTGGTCGTGGGGTACTTGGTGTTCTGCACCATCGCGAGGATCCGGCCGGTGTTGGGCTCGATGATCGTCGCGGCGCTGCCGACCAGCCGGGAGCGACCGATCTTGGACTTGTCGGCCGTGTCCTTCGGGAGGGCGGTGTTGCCGAACGGGACCCGCTTGGTGAGGTCCTTCAGCGACTCGGCCTGCACCTGCGGGTCGAGCGTGGTCTGGATGGTCAGGCCGCCGCCGGTGATGTTCTTGATCCGCTCCGGCCGGGTCTTGCCGAGCACGTCGAGGGCATGGTTGTCCATGTCCTTGAGGTACTCCATGACGTAGTTGCAGAAGTACGGCTGCGACGAGGCGGCGCAGTTGCTCAGCGGGTTCTTCAGCTTGAGCATCTTGCGCACGGGGATGGCCTTGGACTGCCTGAGCTGCTTGGCCGAGATGATGCCCAGGGCGTGCATCCGGTCGAGCACCACGTCGCGACGGGCCTGGGCCTTCTCCGGGTAGTTGCGCGGGTCGGTCTTGCCGGGGTTCTGCACGAGGCCGGCCAGCAGCGCCGCCTGCGGGAGGTTGAGGTCCTTGGCGCTGACGCTGAAGTAGTGCTGCGCGGCCGCCTCGACGCCGTACGCGAGGTCGCCGTAGTAGGCCAGGTTGAGGTACCCCTGCAGGATCTGGTCCTTGGTCATCTCCTTCTCGAGGGTGACCGCGTACTTGATCTCCTGGATCTTGCGCGCCGCGCTCTTGCGCACCGCCGCCTGGGCGGCCTCCTCGTCGTTGGCCCGCAGCGCGTTCTCCTGCAGCGTCAGCTTGACGTACTGCTGGGTCAGGGTGGAGGCACCCTGGACGTCGCCGCCCTGCGCGTTCGACGCCACCGCGCGCAGGATGCCGCGGGGGTCGACGCCGCCGTGCTCGTAGAACCTGCTGTCCTCGATCGCGATCTGGGCCTTCTGCATGATCGGGGCGACCTGGTTGAGGTTGACGATGATGCGGTTCTCCTGCTGCGGAGTCGCCAGGATCCCGCCCCGGGCATCCTTGATGGTCGACTGCTGCGACAGCTGGGTGGCGGTGAACTCACCCGGGAGGTCGTCGAACATCTTCACCCCGGAGGTCGCGGCACTGCCGGTGGCGCCCACCGCAGGGATCAGCAGACCGGCCGCCAGCAGGCCCATGACCATGGCTGTGGCGATGAAGGCACCGAGCAGACTGACGACATTTCCGAGGTTGGTGGCGCGTCCTTGCATGCGGACAGGGTAACTGGCGAACCTTGAACGACCGGTTTCCCGCGAGCGCGGATACGGAATGACCCGGTCTCGCCGGATTTCAGCCTAGTTTGAGCACGGCTCGATGGAGCGAGACGGGATGGTTCGGAATGACTAGTCCCTTTGGTCATGCCAGAACTACACGAATGGGCCATGTCGTCGGAGTGCCTGCAGTTCCTATCGTTTCCACACGTCGATACGGACATAAGACGCACGGTGAAGCGTCTGAACCAGCAGTATCTGGAGGCACTGAGAATGACTATCGCACCTGAGCGGCCGAGCGGTCAGCCCGTCGGCACGGGTTGGATGGACGACTGGGCCCCGTTGGGCTCGTGCTCCAAGTCCGACCCTGATGCGCTGTTCGTCCAGGGTGCCGCCCAGCAGACCGCCAAGGTCGTCTGCCAGCGCTGCCCCGTCATCGCCGAGTGCCTCGCCGATGCCCTCGACAACCGCACCGAGTTCGGTGTCTGGGGTGGCATGACCGAGCGCGAGCGCCGGGCCCTGCTGAAGCGTCGCCCCAACATCACGTCCTGGGCCGCCCTCTTCGCGCAGGCCCGCAGCCAGGCCTCGGCGGAGGCCGAGAGCGCCTGACCGGACCCCACCGGCTGCCCCCCGAACACCGACAGACGCCGCGCTCGCCGCGGACCCCCCGACGAAGTCCCTGACCCATCCCCCGCGGGTCCAGGGACTTCGTCGCGTGACGGGTCAGGGTCGCGTGACGGGTCAGGGTCGCGTGACGGGTCAGGTGGGGGTGGGGGTGGGGAGGGTGGGGTTGGTGAGGGCAACGGCGACCTCGCGCAGCCCGTCGAGGTCGTGGATGTCCTGCGCCGACGCCGGCACCTCCACGACCGGTATGCCGGGGTGCCCGGCCGTGAACCGGGCCGCCAGCCGCTCCTGCCGGGCCGCGGTCTCCGCCAGCGACGCGTGCAACCGGAGCAGGCCCTCGGTCGTCGCGGAGGTCGCCGACCGTGGGTCGGCGTCGGCCAGCTGCTCCGCCGCCGCGAGGGCCCGCGAGGCCGTCAGGGAGGGGGCGGCCACCCGCTGGATGCGGTTCACGACGAGCCCGGCGAGCGGCATACCTTCCTCGTCGAGGCGGCCGGCGAAGAAGGAGGCCTCGCGCAGGGCGTCGCGCTCGGGGGCGGCGACCACGACGAAGGCGGTCTCGGAGTCCTTGAGCAGGGCGTAGGTGTGGTCGGCCCGTTCCCGGAACCCGCCGAACATGGTGTCGAGCGCGGCGACGAAGGTCTGGACATCCTGGAGCAGCTGGCCACCGAGCACCTTGGACAGGGTGTTCGTGACGACGTTGACCCCCAGGCTGAAGACCTTGAAGCCGGCCCGTCCACCGGCCTTGGCGGGGGCCGAGAGCAGCCGGATGAACCGCCCGTCGAGGAAGGACCCGAGCCGCTTCGGGGCGTCGAGGAAGTCGAGCGCCGACCGCGACGGGGGAGTGTCGACGACGATGAGGTCCCAGCGGCCGTCGCGCGCGGCCTCCGTGCGGAGCTGGCCGAGCTTCTCCATCGCCATGTACTCCTGCGTGCCGGCGAACGAGCTCGAGACTGCTTGGTAGAAGGGGTTCGCCAGGATCTGCGCGGCCTTCTCGGGGGTGGCGTGCTGCTCGACCACCTCGTCGAAGGTGCGCTTCATGTCGAGCATCATGGCGTCGAGGGAGCCACCGGCGCCCTCGCCCACCCCCGCGACCGGCCGTGGGGTGTTGTCGAGCTCGGTCAGCCCCAGCGACTGGGCCAGCCGGCGGGCCGGGTCGATCGTCAGGACGACCACCCGGCGGCCGTGTTCGGCCGCCCACAGCCCCAACGCGGCAGCCGTCGTGGTCTTGCCGACGCCTCCGGCGCCGCAGCAGACGATGATCCGGGTCTCCCGGTCGGTGAGCAGCGCGGCGAGGTCGAGCGGGGCGGCGTTCGGGGAGGCGGACGCCGCCCCGGACGCGGCAGCGGACTTCGCGGTCCTCGCGGTCTTTGCGGTCCTCGTGCGGGGCGGCATCAGACCATCCTCTGGTCGGCGACGGCCTGAGCCAGGACGGTGATGCCGCCGCCCTCGGTGCCCTCGGCCAGCAGGGGCAGTCGCACGGTCAACCGCCCTTCCTGGGCGAGGATGGCGTCCTGCTCGCGCTCGAGGGCGATCCGGTCGGCGTGGTGGACGGCGTCGGCCAGCAGCCCGGCGACCATGCCGTCGGTGACCTTCACGCCGACGGTGGCCAGGTCGGCCGCGACGCCGTTGGCGAGCCTCGCGTTGCCGGCTCGCCGCACCGAGGTCAGCGCCTTGTCGGTGAGCAGCGGGTCACGCAGCTGGTTCACGACGATCGCGCCGAGGGGCAGGTCGGTGCGACGCAGCTCGGCCAGCGCGTCGACGGTCTCCTGGACGGGCATCTCCTCGAGCAGGGTCACCACGTGCACGGCCGTCGTGTGGCTGCGCAGCATGCGGGTGATCGAGTCGGCCTGCGAGCGGATCGGGCCCACCTTGGCGACGTCGGCGACCTCGGCGTTCACGTTGAGGAACCGCACGACCCGCCCGGTCGGCGGGGCGTCGAGGACCACGGCGTCGTACGTCGGGGCGGCGGGCCCCTTGCCCGTGCGTCGCCCGGCGGCCTCGTAGACCTTGCCGATCAGGAGCACGTCGCGCACGCCGGGCGCGATGGTCGTCGCGAAGTCGACCGCGCCGAACCGGTCGAGCACCGACATGGCCTTGCCGACCTTGTAGAACTTCTGGAGGTACTCGCGCAGCGACTCCTTGGCGTCGACCGAGATGGCCCACAGCTGACCGCCGGTGCGGTCGTGCAGGATGCGGGTCTCGATATGCCCCAGCGGTGGCACGTCGAAGGTCTGCGAGATCCCCTGGCGCCCCTCGACCTCCGCCAGCAGCACCCGCTTGCCCTGCCGGGCCAGTGCGAGCGCGAGGGCGGCGGCGACCGTCGTCTTGCCCGTCCCGCCCTTGCCGGTCACCACGTGCAGGCGGACCTTCGACAGGTCGGGGGTGGCCACGGACATGGGCCCAGCCTAGGAGGCGAGCAGGTCGACGGCTTCGAGGACCATGGCGAACGCCGGGTGCTCGGGGTCGATGAGCCCGTAGTGACCGCCATCGTCCACGGGCGTGAGGCGCACGGTGGGGCCGTGGTGCACCGCGGCATACCGCTCACTCAGCTCGAACGGCACCACGTCGTCATCGCGTGCGTGCACGAGCAGGGTGGGTATGGCGGGTGGTAGCCGCACGGGGTCGGCCGCGGCGTACGCGTCGGGGACGTCGGCCGGGCGGCCGCCGAGGAACGTCGTGATCGCGTCGTCGCCGACGCCGTTCTCCGCCCCGTGCGCGAGGTCCAGGACGCCCGCAAGGCTCACCACGCCGCGGAGGCCGTGGGCCCACGACTGCGCCGCCGCCCACGCGACGAGCTGGCCGCCGGCGGAGTGGCCGACGAGCACCCAGGGGTGCTCGAGGTCCGGGTCGCGGCGGATCGCGGTGACCGCGTGCGCCACGTCGTCGGCCGTGCCCGGCCACCCGCCACCGGGCATGCCCGCGCGGCGGTACTCGACGACGGCCGTGGGGTAGCCGGCGTCGGCGAAGGCCTGCGCCTGGCGGCCGGCGTGGGTGCGGTCGTACTCGGGCCGCCAGAACCCGCCGTGCACCACCACGACGGTGAGTCGGCGGGTGACGCGCTCGGGCAGGCGCACGTCGTAGACCTGGGCAGGGTCGTCGCCGTAGGCCGTGGTGCGGGTCGGCGGGGCGGCCCGCTCGTCGAGCACCTGGATCGGGTCACGGGCCATGCGACCATCCTGCCAGCGGTGGCTAGGCTGCAACCCATGAAGAAGTTCGAGTACGCGACGGTGCCACTCATCGTCCACGCGACGAAGCAGATCCTCGACCAGTGGGGCGAGGACGGCTGGGAGCTCGTCCAGGTCCTCACCGGACCCGACGGCAACGGCCTGGTCGCCTACCTGAAGCGGGAGAAGGCCTGACATGAGTGCTGTTGAGGATCGTCTGGCCGAGCTCGGCCTGACCGTGCCCGAGGTCGCCAAGCCGGTGGCCGCCTACGTCCCGGCCGTGCAGGACGGCCGCCGGATCTACACCTCCGGGCAGCTGCCCATGGTGTCCGGCGCGCTCGTGCAGACCGGCAAGGTCGGCGAGGGCCACGGACTCGTGCCGCCGGAGGACGCCAAGAAGCTCGCCGAGATCTGCGCGCTCAACGCGATCGCCGCCGTCAAGAGCATCGTGGGTGACCTCGACAAGGTGACCCAGGTGGTCAAGCTCGTCGGGTTCGTCGCGTCCGACCCTGCCTTCACGGGCCAGCCCGGCGTCATCAACGGTGCGAGCGAGCTGATGGGCAAGGCCTTCGGCGACGCCGGCATCCACGCGCGCTCGGCCGTCGGTGTCGCGGTGCTGCCGCTCGATGCCCCGGTCGAGGTCGAGATCGTCGTCGCCCTCGCCGACGAGTAGCCCCGGGTGGTCAGGCGCGAGTTCCCCATCGCCGACTCCCCGTCGTTGCGGGCCCGGGCAGACGCCTGGCTGAGTGCACCCGACCCCTCGGGCCCCGTGACGCCCAAGCGGGCGGCCACCGTCATGTTCGTGCGTGACGGTGCCGTGGGCGTCGAGGTCTTCATGCTGCGCAGGGTCGCGACGATGGCCTTCGCGCCGCGGATGATGGTCTTTCCCGGTGGTGGGGTCGACCCGCGCGACGCCGACGAAGCCCTGCCGTGGGCCGGTCCGACCCCTGCGGAATGGGCGGCCCGGCTCGAGGTCGACGAGCCGACGGCCCGGGTACTGGTCGCCGCGGCGGTGCGCGAGGTGTTCGAGGAGTCAGGGGTGCTGCTGGCCGGGCCGTCGCCCGACGAGGTGATCTCCGACGTCAGCGGCAAGCACTGGCACGCGCAGCGCCGTCGACTGCTCGACCGCGAGGCGTCGCTCTCGGAGGTGCTCCGGGAGCACGGGCTCGTGCTGCGCTCCGACCTGCTCGGCTACCGCGCTCACTGGATCACGCCCGAGTTCGAGGCGCGCCGTTACGACACGCGGTTCTTCAGCGCCGCCGTGCCGCAGGGGCAACGCGCGGACGACGACACCACCGAGGCCGACGTGGCCGACTGGGTGCGTCCGGCCGAGCTGTTGGAGGCCTGGCGTGACGGGCGGGCCTTGATGCTGCCACCCACCGTCGTGGCGGTCGAGGAGGTCGCCTCGGCCCCGTCGGCGGCCGCGTTCATCGCCGAGTCACCGGTGATCGCGCCCGTGCAGCCCGAGCTGGTCGACACGGGTGACGGACTCGTGATGCGGGCAGACCTCCCCGGATGAGCATGGCGAGGCCGCCCGAGCCGTCGGCGGCGATCGGTGACTGGCACGGCGGGCAGGTGACCGATCGGGCCCTGTGCATCCTCTGCCCGAACCCCAGCCCGATGACCCTCGACGGCACGAACACGTGGGTGCTCCTCGAACCCGGCTCGACGGACGCCGTCGTCATCGACCCCGGTCCGCTCGACGAGGGCCACCTGCGCGCCGTCGTCGACGCGGTGGCCGCGCGGGGTGCTCGCGTCGCGCAGACGATCCTCACCCAC
Organism: Pedococcus sp. P2_A3; assembly: GCF_056405035.1. Taxonomy (NCBI): domain Bacteria; kingdom Bacillati; phylum Actinomycetota; class Actinomycetes; order Micrococcales; family Intrasporangiaceae; genus Pedococcus; species Pedococcus sp. P2_A3. The sequence continues at coordinate 52,032 of NZ_JBFUCW010000016.1, forward strand.
GGCCACGCGGACCACGCGGAGGGGGCCGACCGCTTCGCCGAGCTGACCGGTGCCCCGACTCGCGCCGTCGGTCGCGGTCACGACGACCTGGCCGACGGCGACGCGGTGACGACCGGTGGCCTCGACCTGCGGGTCGTGGCGACGCCCGGCCACACGTCGGACTCGTTGTCGTTCGCGCTCGCCGCCGACCACGCCCTGCTCACCGGCGACACGGTCCTCGGCCGCGGCACCACGGTGGTCGCGCACCCGGACGGTGAGCTCGCGGCATACCTCACGTCGTTGGAGCGGATCGCGCAGCTGACGGGTGATGGCGTGGTCACCGCGATCCTGCCCGGCCACGGTCCGGTCGTGCCCGACGCGTCGGCGATGGTCGCGTTCTACCGCACGCACCGCGCGGAACGGCTCGAGCAGGTGCGCCAGGCGCTCGCGGACGGTGCGGCGTCGGCACCCGATCCGGTGCAGGCCGTGGTCGAGCGGGTGTATGCCGACGTGCCCCGCGAGGTCTGGCCAGCCGCCTCGCAGAGCGTGGCAGCCCAGCTCGACTACCTGCGGGCGGGCGACTGAGAGGTCGTCGCGCGAGCTACGTCACTGGTCGCAGGGTGCGACCAGTGACGTAGCTCGGCGAGAGGCTGCCTCGAGGGTCAGCGGGCGCGGCGCTTGAGGCGCTCGACGTCGAGCAACAGCACGGCGCGGGCCTCGAGACGCAGCCAGCCGCGGGTGGCGAAGTCGGCGAGCGCCTTGTTGACCGTCTCGCGGGAGGCGCCGACCAGCTGGGCGAGCTCCTCCTGGGTCAGGTCGTGGGCCACGAGGATGCCCTCCTCGACCGGGCGCCCGAAGCGCGCCGACAGGTCGAGCAGCGCCTTGGCGACGCGACCCGGGACGTCGGTGAAGACGAGGTCGGCGAGGTTCTCGTTGGTGCGGCGCAGGCGCTTGGCGAGGGCGGCCAGGAGCACCTTGGCGACGCCGGGACGACCCTCGAGCAGGCCGTTGAGGTCGTCGTTGCCGATGCCGAGCAGCTGGGTCTCGGCGACCGCGGTCGCCGTCATCGTGCGGGGGCCGGGGTCGAAGAGGCTGAGCTCACCGAACATCTCACCGGGGCCGAGGATCGCCACGAGGTTCTCGCGGCCGTCGGCGCTGCGGCGCCCGAGCTTCACCTTGCCCTCGCGGATGACGTACAGCCGGTCGCCCTGGTCGCCCTCGTTGAACAGCACGTCGCCGCGCTCGAGGCGGGTCTGCGTCATCGAGGCCATCAGGGTCGTCGATGCCTCGTCGTCCAGGGCTGCGAAAAGCGGGGCCTTCTTCACCACGTCGTGATCCACGGGCGACAGTGTGCCACGTCGGATGTCCGCCTCGCCCCGTAGTCTGTGGTGGTGTCTGGAGCCCCCGCCCACGCCGCCGGCGAAGAGACCCCTGTCGCCCTGACGCGGCGCGCCCGGCGGATGTACCGCATGCTGCACGAGCACTACCCCTACGCCCACTGCGAACTCGACTTCGACAACCCCCTGCAGCTGCTCGTGGCGACCGTCCTGTCCGCCCAGACCACCGACGTCATGGTCAACAAGGTCACGCCCGAGCTGTTTGCGCGCTACCCGGATGCCGCGGCCCTCGCGGGGGCCGACCGCGCGGAGATGGAGGCGCTGCTCAAGCCCACCGGCTTCTTCCGGGCCAAGACCAACGCGGTCATGAAGCTCGGTGCCGAGCTGGTCGAGCGGTTCCACGGTGAGGTGCCGCCGCGGATGAAGGACCTCGTGACGCTGCCCGGTGTCGGGCGCAAGACCGCGAACGTCGTGCTCGGCAATGCCTTCGGCATCCCGGGCATCACCGTCGACACCCACTTCGGCCGCCTGGTCCGCCGGTTCGGCTGGACCACCGAGGACGACCCGGTCAAGGTCGAGCACGCCGTCGGGGCGCTGATCCCGCGCAAGGAGTGGACGATGCTCTCGCACGTCCTGATCTTCCACGGCCGCCGCACCTGCCACGCCAAGAAGCCCGCCTGCGGCGCCTGCCCCGTGGCCAGGCTGTGCCCGTCCTACGGCGTCGGCGAGACCGACCCGGTGAAGGCCGAGAAGCTCCTCAAGTTCGAGCTCGCCCCCGGGGCGACCAACCCGTATGCCGCGGCGACAGGGACCCCGGCACCGTGACCGCTGCTCGCCCCGCCTGGATCGACCGCGCCCGCGACGCGATCGCTGCCGCCGACCGTGGCTACTTCGAGACGTTCGCCCCGCCGCCCGAGGGTGGCCGGCGCTCCAGCGTCATGATCCTGTTCGGCCCGGCCGAGGGCGGGGGTGAGGACGTGGTCCTCACCGAGCGCGCCCACACCCTGCGCACCCAGCCCGGCGACATCTCCTTCCCCGGAGGCAAGCGCGAGCCGTCCGACGCCTCGGACGCGGCGGCGGCGCTGCGCGAGACGCAGGAGGAGGTGGGCATCCACCCCGACACGATCGAGGTCGTCGACACCCTCCCCGACATCTACCTGAGCCCGCGCCAGTTCGTCGTCACGCCGGTGCTCGGCTGGTGGCGTGAGCCGGGTCCGCTCGACACGGTCGACCCCACGGAGGTGCACCGCGCCGTCCGGGCGCCGCTGGCCGACCTGCTCGACCCCGCCTCCCGGTTCACCGTGTCGCACCCGAGTGGCTACCGCGGGCCGGGGTTCGAGTTCGACGGGCTGTTCGTGTGGGGTTTCACAGCAGGGCTGCTCTCGGCAGTGCTCGGTTTCGGTGGTTTGACCGTTCCGTGGGACCGTAGCGTCGAGCGATCGCTCCCTGACCGCTACCGGCCGGGGGGTTCGCAGGACGCCCTCACCAAGACCGCGACGGAAGGCCGAGCCTGATGTTCCTCGGACTGACCGTCCTCGACTACCTGCTGATCCTGCTCTTCATCAGCTATGCCTTCACCGGGTTCCGCCAGGGGCTGGTGGTGAGCGTGCTGTCGCTCGCCGGGTTCCTCACCGGGGGTGCGCTCGCCATGTGGCTCGTGCCGAAGGCGATGCAGCAGTGGACCGAGCTGGAGTCCTCGCCCCTGCTTCGCACGGTGGTGCTGATCGCGGGGGTGTTCATCCTCGCCTCCAGCGGTCAGGCGCTCGCCGTGGCAGTCGGCGGCTCGCTGCGGTCCAAGCTGAAGATCAAGCCGGCCCAGTGGGTCGACGCCAGCCTGGGGGCCGTGGCCGTCGTGCTCTCGGCAGCGGTGCTGGTCTGGTTCATCGCCGGCGCGCTCCGCGGGGGCGCGCCAGCACCGATCGCCAAGGCCATCGGTGAGTCGCGGGTGCTCCGGGCCATCGACACGGTGGTCCCCCCGGGCACGTCGCGCCTCTTCGCGTCGTTCCGCGAGGTCCTCGACCGCGAGGGCTTCCCGCGGGTGTTCGACGGCCTCGAGAGCGAGCGGATCGCCCCGGTCGCCCCGCCGGACCCGTCGGTCGCCCAGACGGCGGGTGTGCGCGCGGCAGCGGCGTCGGTCATCAAGATCACGGGGGTCGCCGACGCCTGCAACCGGGGACAGGAAGGCAGCGGCTGGGTGGTCGCCCGCGAGCGCGTGGTGACCAACGCCCACGTCGTGGCCGGCATGAAGACCGCCACGCTGCGCATCCACGGGACCGGGCGGTCCTACACCGGTCGGGTGGTCGTCTTCGACGCCAGGCGTGACCTCGCCGTCCTCGCCGTGCCCGGCCTGCCGGCCGACCCGCTGAAGCAGGGTGCCGACCTCTCCCGGGGCGACAGCGGTGTCGTGGCGGGCTTCCCCCTCGACGGTCCGTACCGGCTGGACGCCGCCCGGGTCCGCGAGGTCGTCGATGCCCGCGGCTCTGACATCTACGGGCAGCCGGGCACCAGCCGCGAGGTCTACTCGCTCTACGCGCAGGTGCGTCCCGGCAACTCCGGCGGTCCGCTGCTGTCGACCGACGGCCGGGTGGTCGGGGTGGTGTTCGCCAAGTCGCTCGACGACCCCAGCACCGGCTACGCGTTGACCATGGATGAGGCGAAGCCGGTCCTCGACGCCGCCGCGAGCGCCGCCAGCCCGGTCGACACCGGCGCCTGCGTGGCCGGCTGACCCCGCCGTCCCTGCACTCCTGGCCACGCAGCCGGCACCGCGGGTCCCGCAACCGGGTCTCGTGCCGCACCCCTGGCCAGCAGTGGGAAGGACGCGACGGGCGCGACGGTCAGGGGAGGGTGCCGAGCCAGTCGAGCAGGTGCCCGTTGACGACGTCGGGCGCCTCCTCGGGCAGGAAGTGGCCGGCCCGGGGCACGAGGTGCCGTTCGTAGGGACCGGTGACGTACGCCGCTGAGGCCACCGTCGTGTCGGCCAGCACCGCGCCGTCGTGCTCACCGTGCAGCTGCAGCACGGGCAGGCTGATCGGCGTCTTCATCCGGGCGGCGAACTTCCACCCGTCGGGCCGCACCTGACTGCGCACCACCCAGCGGTAGTACTCCGCTGCCGAGTGCGCCACGAAGGGCAGCGCCATGGCGTCGGAGTAGATCCGGGCCTCCTCCGGCGAGGGCCAGATCCCCTCGGGGGAGGCCCACTCGCGCAGCAGCCGCTGGACGTAGCCGCCGTGCATGGTCATCTGCCGCTCCGGGACGAACGGGCGCTGCAGCCCGCCGAGGTAGGCGTTGGCCTTGAGCTGGCGCAGGTTGGCGAACGACGCCTTGCGGAAGACCAGCGGGTGCGGCATCGAGAGCGAGGCGATCGCGCGGGTGACGGTCGGCTGCAGCGTGGGCATGCTCCAGGCGATCCACCCTCCCCAGCCGTGGCCCACGACCACGGCGCGCGAGCCCCCGAGCGAACGCAGCACCGAGGCGACGTCGGTGGCCGACGTACGGGTGTCGTACCCGCGCGGGGGCTTGTCCGACGCGCCATACCCGCGCAGGTCCATCGCACAGGCACGGTAGCCCGCCTCGGCGAGAGCCGCCATCTGGTGCCGCCACGCCCACCAGAACTGCGGGAAACCGTGCAGCAGCAACACGATCGGGCCCTCGCCCTGTTCGGCGACGTGGAAGCGCGCGCCGTTGGCGGCGACGAACCGGTGCTCCCACGGGCCCTCGATGAGGGCCATCGAGGCGTCGAGGCTCATGACTGGGTATGCCGTTCGGCTGGGTGTCGGGGGACGGGTCGAGCGGGCGGGGTGGTGGCGAGACGGCAGGTCGGGTCAGGACCCGGACTTGACGGCAGCGACGGTGTCCTGGGCGTTCTTGATGGTGCGCTCGGGCTTGCCCTTGATCTTCTTCATGCTGTTGCGGCCGAGCAGCCCGAGGACCGCGGCGACGAGGAAGAGCAGGCCGGTGGTGATGAGGTAGCCGGCCCACTCGGGGAGCCAGATGTCCAGCACGGCGACGATGGTGTGGAACAGGAAGATCAGTCCGAGCAGCGCCACGAATCCGGCCGCGGCGAACATGCCCGCACCGGCGCCGGCCTTCTTGGCGTCGGCCGCGATCTCCGCCTTGGCCAGTGCGATCTCGCTGCGGACGATGGTCGAGACATCGTGGGTGGCATCGGCGACGAGCTGTCCGATGGTGCGTTCGGTGCCCTCGTTGTCCAGCTGGTTGGGAGCCATGCGCCTCACCTTCGCTTTCCTGTGTCCGGGGTGCCGGGCGTCCCAACCCTAACCGCGTCGAAGGCGGTCCACATCCGAGGCGTCGCCGTGAGGCTCGCCCGGCTCCTCGCCCGGGTCAGCGCCCGGGTCAGCGCCGGGCACCTCGAAGCAGTCGGGGATGCCGTTGTCGTCGTCGTCGCGCGTCTCCAGCTCCCACAGCCTGCGGTACACGCGGTTGCGGGCCCGCAGCACCACGGTGGCGAGGAGCGCCGAGACCAGCGAGCCGACCAGGACCGCGAGCTTGACGTGTTCGTCGCGGGGGCTGCCCGCGCCGAAGGCCAGCTCCCCGACGAGGAGGGAGACGGTGAAGCCGATGCCGGCGAGCAGCGACAGGCCGACGACGTCCCACCACGCGAGGTCGTCGTCGAGCTCGGCGCGGGTGAACCTCGCGAAGACCCACGTGCCCCCGAACACGCCGACCAGCTTGCCGAGCACCAGGGCGAGCACCACCGCGAGGGCGGCGTCGTCGACGAGGCTGTCGCCGAGCCCGCCGCCCACCACGCGCACGCCGGCTGCGAAGAACGCGAACACCGGCACCGCGACGCCGGCAGACAGCGGACGCAGCCGGTGCTCGAACCGCTGCGCCACATCGACATCCGCAGCCAGGGTGCTGACGCGCGGCACTCGGGCCAGCCTGGAGGTGCGCACCCTGGGCTTGACCGGCACGACGAGCCCCAGCAGCACTCCTGCGACGGTGGCGTGGATGCCGGAGGCGTGCACGAGTCCCCAGGTGAGCGCAGCGAGGGGGAGCAGCAGCCACCAGTGCGCCACCCGGCGTTGCACGAGCGCGGCGAAGAGGGCCAGCGGCACCAGTGCGAGCGCGAGCAGCGGCAGGTCGAGGCTTTTCGCGTAGAAGACCGCGATGATCGTGATGGCCACGAGGTCGTCCACGACGGCGAGCGTGAGCAGGAAGCTGCGCAGGGCCGAGGGCAGGTGGGTGCCGATCACCGCGAGCACGGCGAGGGCGAACGCGATGTCCGTCGCCGTGGGGATGGCCCAGCCACGCAGCGCATCTCCCTGAGCCCCCAGGAAGGTGACGGTCACGGCATACCCGAGGGCGGGGAGGGCGACCCCGCACAGGGCGGCAGCCACCGGCAGCGCGGCCCTGGACGGCGTGCGCAGCTCGCCGACGAGGAACTCGCGCTTGAGCTCGAGTCCGGCGACGAAGAAGAAGAGGGCGAGCAGACCGTCGGCGGCCCACTGGCCGAGGGTGAGGTCGAGGTGCAGGGCGCGCGGCCCGATCGTGGTGTCGCGCAAGCCGGTGTATGCCGCGTGCCACGGCGAGTTGGCCCAGGCCAGCGCCGCGACGGCGGCCGTCAGCAGCAAGGCGCCGCCCACGGTCTCGGTGCGGAGGGCTCCGGCGACGTGCTGCGCCTCCTGCCACGTGGTGCGGGCGAAGAGGCGCGGGCGGAGGGGGTTGAGGCTCATGGGGCCTTCGGGGGTCGGCGACGGGGGAGGACGTCGAACGACGCCGCCGACCAGACTTCCCGGCTCACCACGGACGAGTCTATCGGTGGTCGACGCGAGGAGGTGCGCGTCGACGGGAGTCGACCGGCGTCGCTCAGGCCGTGCGTCAGGCCGCCGGTCGGGCCTTGGCGAGCAGCTCGGCGAACATTTCGGCCAGGACCTGGTCGTCCTCGGCGCTGGCGCTGACCTCGCCCTCCTGGGTGAGGGTCTTCTCGAACGCCAGGCCGGGACCGTCGACCACGGTCATCTTGACCCGCTCGAGGGTTTGTCGCAGCGCCGACTTCGCGTAGCTCGCACCGTGCCAGCCGTAGCCGACGCACCCCACCGGCAGTCCCTCCCACTCGGCGTAGAGGAAGTCGATGGCGTTCTTGAGGGCGGCGTTGTAGCCGCGGTTGTACTCGGGCATGACGAGGACCAGCGCATCGGTCGCCTGCATGGCCGCCGACCACTGCCGGGTGTGCTCGTGCGCGTAGTTGCCGTCGGCGGGCTGGCCGGGCTCGTCGAGGAAGGGCAGCGCGAGCTCGCGCAGGTCGTGCACCGTCACGTCGAACTCGGCGGGCACCGCGTCGAGCGCCCACCTGGCCACCCGGTGGCCGATCCGGTGCGGGCGGGTGCTGGCGATGATGACGGACAACCGTGGGGAGGCCATGGCGGAAGCCTAGGCGCGGCCCTCGAGTCTTTGAGCGATCCGACGGGTCCTGGTCCGTCGGATCACTCAAAGACTCGGGAGTGTGTTGCTCCCGGTCAGGCGCTCGACCCACTCGGTCGGCCACGGCGCGCTGGTCGCCCGCCCCGGTCCGCTGCGGTCGAGGTGCACGGTTACGTAACGACCCCGCGCGGCCCGGACCCGCGGGGCCTGCTCGAACTCCTCGCCCCAGACCTCGAACCCGAAGGTCATCGACGACGTGCCGAGCTCGACCACCGCGACGGTCGTCGTCACCTCCTGGCCGAAGAAGAGCGGCGCCTCGAAGTCCGCCTCGTAACGCACGCGTGGCGCGACCGGGAAGTAGCCGTCGAGGCCGTGCTCCCTGGCCAAGGCGGCCTCCGCGGCCTCGACCAACCGGATCACCGTGCTGTTGTGGTAGATCCCAGCGGCGTCCGTGTCGACCCACTCGATCCTGGACCGCACCGTCTGGCTCGCGAGGCCGCTGCCGTCGGTGACCTCCGGGTCAGGAGCCGCGCTCACGCCGACACGGGGGAAGGTGTCGGCACTGCGGGCTCGGTGGTGCCCGGTCGCCAGCGCAGGTGGACGTCGTCCTCCGCTCCCTCGCGCAGCAACGCGAGCCGCGGCGGGATCTTGTCGGTGCGCGCGGTGGGTGGTCGGCGCCGCCCCGCCTTCCACGGGTCGGGCCACTCGGCCCCCGGTCCTGCGTAGTCCTGCTCGGCAGCCGCGTGCAGGCTCCACATCGGGTCGTAGAGGTGGGTCCGGCCGAGGGCGCAGAGGTCGGCGCGTCCCGCGAGCAGGATCGAGTTGACGTCGTCGTGGGAGGAGATGGCCCCGACGGCGATGACCGCGACCCCCGCGGGCCGGGCGACCTCGTGACGGATCCGGTCCGCGAACGGCGTCTGGTACGACCGCCCGAACGCCGGCTGCTCCTCCTTGCTCACCTGGCCGGAGGACACGTCGATCGCGGCTGCGCCATGGGCGATGAAGGCGCGGGCGATCTCGACGGCGTCGTGCTCGGTGTTGCCGTCCGGCATCCAGTCGGTCGCGGAGATGCGGACGGTCACCGGCACCGTGTCGGGGACGGCCTCCACGACGGCGTCGAACACCTCGAGCGGGAAACGCAGCCTGTTCTCCAGCGAGCCGCCGTACTCGTCGGTGCGCCGGTTGGAGATGGGCGAGAGGAACGACGACAACAGGTACCCGTGCGCCGCGTGCACCTCGACGAGGTCGAACCCGGCCTCCATGCCGCGCCGGGTCGCGTCGCGGAAGTCGGCGACGACCTGGTCCATGTCGGCGCGCGTCATCTCGCGGGGGAGGTGGCAGCCCTCGCCGTAGGGGAGTGGTGAGGGCCCGACGACCTCCCAGTTGTCGTCCTCCAGCGGCTCGTCCATGCCCTCCCACATGAGCTTGGTCGAGCCCTTGCGCCCCGAGTGCCCCAGCTGCAGGCCGATCTTCGCGGTGCTCCGGTCGTGGACGAAGCTCACCACACGCGCCCAGGCGTCGCGTTGCTCGTCGGTCCACAGCCCCGGGCAGCCCGGGGTGATCCGACCCTCGGGTGACACGCACGTCATCTCCGACATCACCAGGCCGGCCCCGCCGAGCGCCTTGGAGCCCAGGTGCACGAGGTGGAACTCGCCCGGCACCCCGTCGACCGCGACATACATGTCCATGGGGGACAGGACGACGCGGTTCTTCAGCTCCAGGGGGCCGATCCGCACCGGCTGGAACATGGCGGGAGCGAGCTCGTCGCCCCCTGCGACCTGCTGGGCGAAGGCGCCCTGGATCCGGGCAGCGAACTCGGCGTCCCGGTCCTTGAGGTTCTCGAAGGTGATCCGCCGCGAGCGGGTGAGCAGGTTGAAGACGAACTCGTCGGGGTCCTGGTCTGCGTACCTGCCGATGTTCTCGAACCACTCGAGGCTGGCCTGGGCCGCCCGCTGGGTCGACTCGACCACCGGCTTGCGCTCTTCCTGGTAGGCAGCAAGGGCTTTCGGCACGGTGTCGTGCTCGTGCAGGCACGCGGCGAGGGCCAGGGCGTCCTCCATCGCGAGCTTGGTGCCCGACCCGATGGAGAAGTGGGCCGTGTGCGCTGCGTCGCCCAGCAGGACGAGGTTGTCGTGGTGCCAGCTCGCGTTGCGGACCGTCGTGAAGCTCAGCCACTTGGAGTTGTTGGTGAGGATCCGGTGGCCGGCGAGGTCGTCGGCGAAGATCTCGGCGACCCGCTCGACGGCATACTCGTCCGAGACCCCGGGAGGGAACGCCTCGTCCTCCGTGCGGTCGAACCCGGCCCGCCGCCACACGTCCTCGTGCATCTCGACGATGAAGGTGGATCCCTTGTCGGAGTAGGGGTAGCCGTGGATCTGCATCGTGCCGAACTCGGTGTTGCGCACGATGAACTGGAAGGCCTCGAAGACCAGGTCGGTGCCGAACCAGATGTACTTGTTGTGCCGCTGGTCGAGGCTGGGCCCGAACGCGTCGGGGTACTTCGCCCGCACCTGGGAGTTGAGGCCGTCGGCAGCGACGACGAGGTCGTGGGACGCGCGCAGCTCGTCGGCGTCGGGCGCGACGGTGCGGTAGTGCACCTGCACCCCGAGCTCCGCGACCCGCGACTGCAGGATGCGCAGCAGCTCCTTGCGGCTCATCGCGGCGAAGCCCTGGCCGCCGATCGTCGAGGACCGCCCGTCGATCGCGACGTCGATGTCCGTCCAGCGGGCGAACTGGCTCTCCATCGCCCGGTAGATCGTCGTGTCCGCGCTCTCGATCCCGCCGAGCGTCTCGTCGGAGAAGACGACCCCGAAGCCGAAGGTGTCGTCGGGGGCGTTGCGCTCCCAGACAGTCACCTCGTGGCCCGCGTCGAGCTGCTTCATCAGGGCTGCGAGGTAGAGGCCCCCGGGGCCTCCGCCCACGATCGCGATCCTCATGACGTCTTCTCCTCGGTGGGCTGCTGTTCGGCTGGCTGAGCCTGGGTCAGGTCGCGGAGCTTGAAGTGCTGGAGCTTGCCGCTGGTGTTGCGGGGGAGCTGGGCGACGAAGCGCACGCGACGGGGGTACTTGTACGGCGCCAAGGTGGCCTTGACGTGGTCCTGGATCTCGCGCGCCTTGGCGTCGTCACCGACCACCCCCTCCCGCAGCACGACGAACGCGCTGACGATCGAACCGCGCTCGGGATCCGGCTCACCGACCACGCCGGCCTCGACCACGTCGGGGTGGCTGTCGATGGCGGCCTCGACCTCGGGCGCCCCGATGTTGTAGCCGGACGACACGATCATGCTGTCGGTGCGTGCCCGGTAGTAGAAGTAGCCGTCCTCGTCCTGCACGAAGGTGTCGCCCGTGACGTTCCAGCCGTCGACGACGTAGGCGTGCTGGCGGTCGTCGTCGAGGTAGCGGCACCCGACGGGGCCGATGACCGCCAGCCGTCCCTCGGTGCCCGGGGCGACCGGCTGGTCGTCAGGGCCGAGGATCGTCGCGCGGTAGCCGGGGACCGGCTTGCCGGTGCTCCCCGGACGGATGTCGTCGCCCGCTGCGGAGATGAAGATGTGCAGCATCTCGGTGGCGCCGATGCCGTCGACGATCGCCAGCCCCAGCTCGGCGCGGATCGTCTCCCAGACCTCCTGCGGGATGTGCTCGCCCGCGCTCACCGCGATGCGAAGACCCTTGAGCCTGGGGAGGTGGCCGGCCTTGATGATCTGCTTGTATGCCGTCGGGGCCGTCGCGAGGACCGTCACCCCGTGCTCCTCCACGAGCTCGGCGAGCTGGGCCGGAGTGGCCGCCTCGGTCACCAGCGCGCAGGCGCCGGCACGGAGGGTGAACACGACGAGCATGCCCAGCCCGAAGGTGAAGGCGAACGGCGCGGTGCAGGCGACGACGTCGTCCTCGGTGAGCCGCAGGGTGTGGCGGCCGAAGGTGTTGTCGATCGACAGGATGTCGCGGTGGAAGTGCGTGGTGACCTTGGGGACGCCGGTGCTGCCCGAGGTCGGGCCGAACAGGGCGACGTCGTCGGCCGCGGTGTCGACGGCGGAGTAGTTGAAGGTGCCCGCGTCGCCGGACTTGGTGGCGCAGCGGTGGCTCAGGTCGTCGGCACCGTCCCCGCCGTAGGGGACGACGACGAGCCCGGGCGCGACGCTGGCGCGGAGCGTCTCGACGTCCTCGACGAACCGGTGGTCGACGAGCGCCACGGTCGGCTTGGTCTTCTCGACGATGGGCCCCAGCTCGCGGGCGCGCAGGGCCGCCATCGTGGTGACGACGACTCCGCCGGCCTTGAGGGTGCCGAGCCAGGCGGCCACCGTCCACGGGTTGTTGGGAGAGCGCAGGAGCACGCGGTTGCCGGGCACCAGCCCGAGGTCGTCGGTCAGGACGGCGGCGACCTGGTTGACCCGGAGCAGCAGGTCACCGTAGGTCCACACCGTGCCGTCGGGAGTGCGCAGCGCCGGTCGGTCGGCACCGTGTTGAGCGATGGTCGCGTCGAGCAGCTCGACCGCGGCGTTGAGCCGTTCCGGGTACTGCAGCTCTGGTGTCGTGAACTCCAGCGTCGGCCAGTGGTCGGCCGGCGGGAGGTGGTCGCGAGCGAACGTGTCGGTGTAGCCGCTCGGGGAGAGGGCGGCAGGTGAGCTCGACATCACTGACCTCCGGTGGTGGCGCGGATCATGCCTTCCTGGACGACGGTCGCGAGGTGCTCGCCGTCGGCGGTGAAGAAGCGGCCGAGGCCGACCCCGCGACCGGAGTCGGCGGCCACCGCCTCCTGCGCGTAGAGCAGCCAGCCGTCCAGGGCCCCCGCCGCTGGCTGGCGGTGGAACCACATCGCGTGGTCGAGGCTCGCGGTGACCAGCCCCGGTCGCGCCCACGGGAGGTCGAGCACGCGCAGCACCGGCTCGAGGATCGTGTAGTCGCAGACGTAGGCCAGGGCGGCCAGGTCACGCTGTGCGTCAGTGAGGCCCTCGACGGGACGCAGCGCGTCGAACGGCTTGACCCACAACGCCTGGTGAGGGGCGCGACCACCGTCGACCTCGAGGTAGACCGGGCCGGGCACGTGGCGCATGTCGAAGCTGCGGCCGCCCGACCAGTACTCCTTCGACTCCGGCGTCATCGTCGAGTCACCGCCCGGATCACGGCCGAGGAGGTATGCCGCGGAGCTGGGTAGCGTGTCCGGTGCGGCCACGTCGGCGGGCGCCGACGCGGCATACCGGCCTCCCTCCTCGCCGGCCGCGAAGCTGGCCAGGCAGGTGTAGGCGGGCTTGTCGTTCTGGAAGGCGCGGACCTGGCGGGTCGCGTAGCCGCGTCCGTCTCGCAGCACCTCGACCTCGTAGGTCACCGGCGCACCGATGTCGACGGGGCGCATGAAGTAGCTGTGCATCGAGTGCATGGTCTTGCCGTCGGTCACGGTGAGCATCGCCGCCGCAGCGGCCTGCGCCACCATGTCACCCCCATAGGCCTTGGGCCACGGGCAGGGCTGGGTCGTCGCGGAGAACGCGACGTCGAAATGGTGTGCCTCAACAGGTTTCAGGGCCAACGCTCTGGTGACGATCTCGGAGGTGGGCGCCTGCGTGCCCTCTGGCGAGCTCGTCACGGGCGGTCCGCCCAGTTGCGCAGCTCGGCGTCGGAGACCTGCGGGAGGTTGACGACGATGTTCTCCGGGGTGCGGGTCGTCATCCACGTGAGGGGGTTGTTGCGGTCGAGGTTGCACTCGACGTGGGGCATGAACGGCGGCACGAAGACCCAGTCGCCCTCGGCCAGGTCGAGGTAGTCCTCGAAGCGCTCGCCGAAGTAGATGCGTGCGCGACCGGAGAGGACGTAGCCGCCGGTCTCGGCCTCGCCGTGGTGGTGCGGCGCGGAGCGGTAGCCGGCCTCGTTGCTCACCTTGCCGAACCAGAGCCGGGTGGCAGGGGTGTGCTGGATGCTGACCCCGGAGATGCGGCGGGCCCCCTCGGACTGGCCGGTGTCGCCGAACTCGTGCCCGGCCCGGGTGACGACTGGGACGACGAGCCCGTGGGCGTCGGCGTAGATCGAGTTGTCGCCCTCGAGCTGGTACTTGCTGAAGTCAGGTTCCACGGGGTCTCCTTCGTCGGTGTGGTCAGGCGCGGGGTTGGGTGAGGCGGATCGTGTTGCGCAGCAGGCCGATTCCCTCGATCTCGGTCTCGAGGACGTCGCCGTCGGCGAGGAACCGCTTCGGGTCACGGGCGACGCCGACGCCTCCCGGGGTGCCGGTGAGCACCAGGTCGCCGGGGCGCAGCACCGTGAAGGTCGAGATGTAGGAGAGCAGGTCGGCGCAGTCGAAGACCAGCGTGGCCGTGCTGTCACGCTGCACCTCCTCGCCGTTGACGCGACAGGTGACGGTCAGCCCGACCGCAGGGTCCACCTCGTCGGCGGTGACGACCACGGGACCGGTGGGGGTCGAGTGGTCCCACGCCTTGCCCTGGAACCACTGCAGCGTGCGGTACTGCCAGTCGCGCACCGACACGTCGTTGGCCACGGTGTAGCCGGCGACGGCGGCTGCGGCCGTCGCCCGGTCGGCGCCACGGATGGTCGCCCCGACCACGACGGCGAGCTCGGCCTCCCAGTCGACCTCCGTGCCGGCGGGGAGGTCGACGTCGTCGGCCGGGCCCACGAGGCTGTCGGCGTACTTGGCGAAGAGGGTGGGGTGGCTCGGCAGCTCGCGTCCCGTCTCGCGGATGTGGTCGCCGTAGTTGAGGCCGCAGCAGACCACCTTGGCCGGTCGGGGGAGCGGTGCCACCGGCTCGGCGCCCGGGAGCAGGTCACCCACGGGGGTGTCTGCACGGAGCCGACCGCCGGCCGCGAGGAAGGCGGAGAGGTCCGTGGCCGGGAGGGCGCGCCAGCCGTCGGCCGTGCGGGCCGCGGCGCGAGTGGTCCCCTCGTGGGCAACGGTGCCGAACTGCATATAGCGAGATTTTCACGATCGTCGCCAAACGTCAATAGATGGGCTAGGCTCGATCCACGCCCAGCCCGATCCTGGAGGTTCGATGTCCGCCCAGCCGCTGACCCCCGTGCCGGTCAACCCCGCTTCCCTGCCGACGCCGAGCGGCTACTCGCACGGCACCCTCAGTGGCAACACCCTGTACCTGGGAGGGCAGACCGCCCTCGATGCCCAGCTGCAGATCGTTCCCGGCGGGATCGTCGAGCAGTTCCGCCAGGCGTTCTCCAACGTCCTCGCGACCCTGGCCGAGGCGGGCGGCGTCCCCCACGACCTCGTGAGCATCACGATCTACCTCACCGACATCCCCGACTACCAGGCGCACGGCCGCGAGATCGGTCGTGCGTGGCGCGAGCTGGCCGGTCCGGTCTACCCCGCCATGGCGGGCATCGGCACGACCGCTCTCTGGCAGCCTGAGGCCCTCATCGAGATCGTGGGCGTCGCCGTCATCCCCGACGAGCGGCTCCGGCCTCAGCGGTGACGTAGTCGTGCGCCGGCCCCGCGAGCAGCCGGTGCAGGGCGAAGAAGGTCTCCGCCGCCCGGGTCCCCGACCAGGACTCGGGCAGCAGCTCGGTCGGCAGCCCGGGGTCGAGGTAGGGCAGGCGTCGCCACGAGGTGAGCGCCCGGAGGTAGTCGGCAAAGGCCTGCGGACCGGGCACGACCTCCGGTTGGGCGGCCCAGCTCGCCCGCGCGGGCTCGTGCGCGTCGAGGAAGTCCGTGTACAGCTGGCCGAGCGAGGCGAGGTCCCACCACTCGGCGACCTTGTCGGCCGGGTCGCCGAAGGCGAGGTACTCGGCGCGGAAGAGGTCGACGTAGGGGGCGAGCCCGTCGGCGAGCAGGACGTCCCGGGCGTCCTCGGCGAGGTGCCCGGGGGCGATCCACACCCCGGCCGAGACGGTGCCGAAGCCGAGCCAGGAGAGCCGGGCCCGCAGCGCGTGCCGCTTCTGGCGCTCGGACTCGGGCACCGAGAAGACCACGACGACCCAGTCGCGCGAGTGCTGCTCGGGTCGGGCGAAGATCCGCCGGTCCCCGACCTCGAGCACCTGGCGCGCGTACTCCGACAGGGCGTAGCCGGCCACGCCGTCGCGGCGCTCGGCCTCGACGATCCCGCGGCGCTTGAGCCTCGACAGCGAGGAGCGCACGGCCTGCTCGTCCACGCCTGCCGCTGCCATCAGCCGGATCAGGCCACTCACGCTGATCCAGCCGCCGAACTCGCGGACGTAGAGACCGAGCAGGGTGACGATGAGCGCGCGCGGCGGTTGGGGTCCCCGCTCCGCGCCGCCGTCGAGCTCGGTCGTCGTCACGGACGAAATCTATCCGGCAGCCGGGCGAGACTTGTCCTCATCAGTGCCGAGTCCTAGAGTTCCGTTGAACAGAACTTGAAATCCGTATCGTGGAAGATTGAGGTCGCGCGATGTCAGCACCGAGCCCCGGGTACTCCATCACCGTGCGCGCAGAGGCTCCTGCCGCGATCGACACCACAGGGGTCGTCGCCGCTGCCGTCGCCGCAGCCGGAGGGGCGCTCACGGCGCTCGACGTCGTGGAGTCCCGGGGCGACAAGCTGGTCGTGGACGTCACCTGCAACGCCTCTGACGCCGACCACGCCGACCGGATCACTGCGGAGATCGCCGCGGTCCCCGGCGTGACGGTCCGCAAGGTCAGCGACCGCACCTTCCTGCTCCACCTCGGCGGCAAGCTCGAGGTCGTGCCCAAGGTGCCGCTCAAGCACCGTGACGACCTGTCCCGCGCCTACACCCCCGGCGTCGCGCGCGTGTGCCTGGCCATCGCCGAGAACCCCGAGGACGCACGCCGCCTCACCATCAAGCGCAACACCGTCGCCGTCGTGACCGACGGGTCCGCCGTCCTGGGGCTCGGCAACATCGGCCCGGCCGCGGCGTTGCCCGTCATGGAGGGCAAGGCCGCGCTCTTCAAGCAGTTCGCCGGTGTCGACGCGTGGCCGGTGTGCCTCGACACCCAGGACACGGAGCAGATCATCATGATCGTCAAGGCGATCGCCCCGGTCTACGGCGGCGTGAACCTCGAGGACATCTCCGCGCCGCGCTGCTTCGAGATCGAGGCACGCCTTCGCGACGAGCTCGACATCCCCGTCTTCCACGACGACCAGCACGGCACCGCCATCGTCACCCTGGCCGCCCTGCGCAATGCCCTGCGCGTCGTCGGCAAGGAGCTCAAGGACGTGCGGATCGTGGTCTCGGGGGTGGGCGCCGCCGGCCACGCCATCATCCGGCTGCTCGACGCCCAGGGCGCCACCGACATCATCGGGTGCGACCGCCGCGGCGCCCTGGACCCGGAGGCCGAGCACGCCGACGAGTTCCGCGGCTGGATCGCCCGCAACACCAACCCTTCCCGCACCACCGGCACCCTCAAGGAGGTGCTGCGCGGAGCAGACGTGTTCATCGGAGTCTCTGCTCCGAACCTGCTTGACGGCGACGACATCGCGACCATGGCCGATCGAGCCATCGTGTTCGCGATGGCCAACCCCGACCCCGAGGTCGACCCGGTCGCGGCCAGCCACCACGCCGCCGTCGTCGCCACCGGCCGGTCCGACTACGCCAACCAGATCAACAACGTGCTGGCCTTCCCGGGGTTCTTCCGGGGCCTGCTCGACGCCGGGGCGCGTGACATCACCGACGAGATGCTGATCGCCGCGGCGGGGGCCATCGCCGACTGCGTCCACCCGGACGAGCTCAACGCGAGCTACATCGTGCCCAGCGTCTTCGACCCCGATGTCGCCCCCGCGGTGGCTGCAGCGGTGCGCCAGGCGGCGGGAGGTCGGCACGGCGGCGACGCGACCGCGCGGCATACCGGCTCCGCCACGAGCCGAGAGGCGACGGCGCGGTGACCGTGGACCTCGACGCCCTCGGGGCCACGCTCGACGAACGCCTGCGCGACGCCGATGCCGACCTCGCGAGGCGTTTCCCCGGCGAGCGACCGGTGCGCCAGCCGGTCCACACGGTCTACGTCCCGGCCGACCGCTACGACGCCGAGCTGGTCTCGCGGTGGCGTGCCGACGCCCTCGCGACACTCGACGAGCACGGGGGTGGTGCCGACGGCGCGGCCGAGGCGTTCGGGCTGCCCGAGGCGCTCGCGGCAGATCTCTACTCGCGGGTGCGGGACAAGCTCGACCGGGAGGCCATCGAGGACCTGCGGATCGACTTCGAGGACGGCTACGGCACGAGGTCCGACGCCGAGGAGGACGCGGCTGTGGACGCCGCCGCCGCAGCGCTGCGTGGCGCCGTGGACGCGGGGGAGGTGACTGCCTTCAGCGGCATCCGGTTCAAGAGTTTCGAGGCGCCGACTCGCCAGCGCGGGCTGCGCACCTTCGCGCGGTTCGTCGAGGCGGTGACCCGTGACGGTCGGCTGCCTGACGGGTTCGTGGTGACCTTCCCGAAGGTCACGTCGGTCGACCAGGTCGAGGCGATGGTCGTCGCCTGCGAGCGGGTCGAGCAGGGTGTCGGACTGTTCGCCGGAGCGATCCGGTTCGAGATCCAGGTCGAGACCCCGCAGGCCATCGGCGGACCCGACGGCACCGCCCTGGTCGCCCGGATGGTGCACGCGTCGGCGGGCCGCTGCACCTCGCTGCACTACGGCACCTACGACTACTCGGCGTCGTGCGGCATCGCGGCGGCCTACCAGTCGATGGAGCACCCGGCCGCTGACCACGCCAAGGCGGTCATGCAGGTCGCGGCGGCAGGCACCGGCGTCCACCTGTCCGACGGCTCGACCAACGTGCTCCCGGTCGGGGGTCACGAGCAGGTCCTGGCTGCCTGGCGCCTGCACGGGCGCCTGGTGCGACGCTCGCTCGAGCGTGGCTACTACCAGGGCTGGGACCTGCACCCGGCCCAGCTGCCGAGCCGGTTCCTTGCCACCTACGCCTTCTACCGTGAGGGTCTCCCGGCCGCCGGTCAGCGGCTGAAAAACTATGTGGGACAAGTGGATTCGGGAGTCATGGACGAGCCTGCCACGGCGCGGGCCCTCTCCGACTTCGTGGTCCGCGCGCTCGACTGCGGCGCCACGGACGAGCAGGAGGTGCAGGCCCTGACCGGTCTGGACCGCTCCGCCATCGACCGCCTGGCCCGCCGCACCCCTGCCTGACCCGACCTGGGCGGCTGGCGTGCGCGACCACCTGACCTGCCGGCCCGTCGCGGGTAGGTTGGCCGCATGCGCGTGCGGGTGGAGTTCACGACCGAGCCGTTCCACGGCGAGGACGGTCGGCTCCCCGACCACGTCACCGCCTCCGCCGACGCGCTGAGGTATGCCGGGTTGTCACCCGACCTGGGACCGCTCGGCACGTCCGTGGAGGGTGACGCCGAGGTGGTCGTCGACGCCGTGGCCGTCGCGCTCAAGCAGGCGTTGTCCCACGGTGCCACCCGGGTGACCCTGACCCTGGGTGACGTCGACGCGGTGAGTGCCGCCCCGGCAGTCGGTGCCGGGGCGGGCGCAGGGGCCGGCGCAGCCGCCACCGACTTCACCGACGGGCTGTCGCGGCTCATCGCCGACGTCGAGCGCGAGCTCGGGGGGTCGCTCGCGACGCTTCCGCGGGCCGAGAAGCAGCACGCCGTGCGGCTGCTGGAGGAGCGTGGGGCCTTCGAGATGCGACGTAGCGCCGAGACCGTCGCCGAGGCCCTCGGCCTGACCCGCTTCACGGTCTACAACTACCTCAACCGGATCCGCGAGTCCGCGGCCGAGACGGCCGGCTGACGCGGCATACCCGGTCGTGAGTGGCGCCCGAGAGCCCAGCTCTCGGGCCTCCGGCGGCCCCGGAAGCCCGAGAGCTGGGATCTCGGCGAAGGCTGACCAGCCGAGGGACGGAACTTTTCAACAAACTGTTGACTGGGTCACATCCGTCCTCCTATCCTTCCATCATTCGTAAACAGGTTTCCACCATTCGGAAGACCTCCGACTGATTCGGGAAGCCATCCGCTGCCACCACGCCTGACCCGCGAGGGTCGACGGGCACCGCAAGGAGCACCATGAGCTTCGTCCTCGGACCCAACCAGTACGGCAAGGCGGAGAACCGCGTCGTCCGCGTCTACCGCGACACCGCCCGCCACGAGATCCGCGACCTCAACGTGTCGACCGCCCTGCGCGGCGACTTCACCGAGGCCCACACCACCGGTGACCAGGCCAACGTCCTGCCCACCGACACCCAGAAGAACACCTGCTTCGCGTTCGCCAAGGAGCACGGCGTCACCTCCCCGGAGGACTACGCCCTCACCCTCGGCCAGCGCTTCCTCGACGTCACGCCCGCCGCGACGGCCAGCCGGATCGAGGTCGAGGAGTATGCCTGGGACCGCATCGAGGTCGGCGGCGCCGGCCACGACCACGCGTTCGTGAAGCGCGGCGGGGAGGTCCGCACCACCATCGTCACCCGCGACCGCAGTGGCGCCGAGCCGCGCGCCTGGGTGGTCTCCGGCGTCAAGGACCTGGTCGTCCTCAAGTCCACCGGCTCGGAGTTCAAGGGCTACCTCAAGGACGAGTACACGACCTTGCAGGAGACCGACGACCGGATCCTCGCGACCTCCCTCGTGGCGCGCTGGCGCTACGAGACCACCGAGGGCGTGGACTGGAACAAGTCGTTCGACGACGTGCGGTCGCTGCTCCTGGAGACCTTCGCGACGACCTACAGCCGCGCGCTGCAGGAGAGCCTCTATGCGATGGGGTCGGCCGTGCTGGCCGCGCACCCGGAGGTGGCCGAGATCAAGTTCTCCGCCCCCAACAAGCACCACTTCCTCGTCGACCTCGCCCCGTTCGGGCTCGACAACCCCGGTGAGGTGTTCATCGCCGCCGACCGTCCCTACGGGCTGATCGAGGCCACCGTCCAGCGCGAGAACGGCTCGGACGCCGGCGACGCCTGGCTCACCGTGCCCGGCTTCTGCTGACGCAACCCGGCAACCCGGCGACCCGGCAACCCAGCAACCCAACAACCCGGTCCCACCGCAGCACCCGCAGCGCTCTCGCGCAGCACCCCACCCTGCAGCACCCCTCCCGCAGCACCCCTCCTTCTGCACCCTCCTCGCGGAGCCTCCCGAAAGGTGCCTGTCATGAGCACAGCCACCGCAACACCGAAGTCCCAGCGCGCCTCCCGCCACCCCGTGGACGAGGTCCTGCCCATCCCGAAGCTCGCGATCTACGGCTTCCAGCACGTGCTGGCGTTCTACGCCGGCGCGGTCATCGTGCCGATCCTCCTGGCCAGCGCGATCGGGCTGTCGACCCAGGAGCTCATCCACCTCATCAACGCCGACCTCTTCACCTGTGGGATCGCCTCGATCATCCAGTCCGTCGGGTTCTGGAAGGTCGGCGTGAAGCTCCCCCTCCTGCAAGGGGTCACGTTCACCGCTGTCTCCCCGATGATCGCCATCGGCCTGGCCGCCGGCGGGGGGACCGACGGCCTGCTCGTGATCTACGGGGCGGTGATCGTGGCGGGCCTGTTCACCTTCCTCGTCGCTCCCTACTTCAGCCAGCTGATCCGGTTCTTCCCGCCCGTCGTCACCGGGACGGTGATCACGATCATCGGCCTCGCGCTGCTGCCGGTGGCTGCCGCGGACGCCGCAGGTGGCGCCGGCCCCACGCTCGACCCGTCGAGCGGGCGCAACCTCGCCTACGCGCTCGGCACCCTGGCCCTGATCGTCGCGATCCAGCGGATCTTCAAGGGCTTCATGGCCACTGTGGCCGTCCTCGTCGGGCTGGTGGTCGGCACCGTGATCGCCTGGATCCTCGGTGACGCGCACTTCGACTCCGTGTCGGGCTCGGGCTGGGTCGGGGTCACCACGCCGTTCCACTTCGGGTGGCCCAAGTTCTCGGTGGCCGCGATCGTCTCGATGGTCGTCGTCATGCTGATCACGGCCGTCGAGACCACGGGCGACGTGTTCGCCACCGGCGAGATCGTCGAGAAGCGGATCGGCAAGGAGGACATCGCCCGCGCCCTGCGCGCCGACGGCCTCGCCACCACGATCGGCGGAGTCTTCAACTCCTTCCCCTACACCTGCTTCGCCGAGAACGTCGGCCTGGTGCGACTGACCCGGGTCAAGAGCCGCTACGTCGTCGCGACTGCCGGGCTGATCATGGTCGTCATCGGCCTGATCCCCAAGGCCGGCGCCATCGTCGCGGGCATCCCGCACCCCGTCCTCGGTGGCGCTGCGTTGGCGATGTTCGCCACCGTCGCCGTCGTGGGCTTCCAGACGCTCTCACGGGTCGACTTCCACGACCACCGCAACGTCGTCATCGTCGCGACGGCGGTTGGCCTCGCGATGTACGTGACCGCGCAGCCCGACGTGTCCAAGGCCGTGCCCGAGTGGGCGCAGATCATCTTCGGCTCGGGCATCACGCTCGGCTCGATCACCGCCATCGTGCTCAACTTCCTCTTCCACCACGTCGGGTCGAACCGTGGCCCGGCGGTGGCTGGTGCCCCGGGGTCGCTCGTGCGGCTCAGCGAGGTCAACCAGATGTCGCGTGAGGACTTCGCCGACACGTTCGGCAGCCTCTTCCAGGGTCCTCGGTGGGTGGTCGAGCGGGCCTTCGACTCGCGGCCGTTCAGCGACACCAGCGACCTGCGGCGCGCCTTCCAGGAGGCGTTGTTCTCGGCCACCGAGGACGAGCAGCGCCAGCTGATCGACTCCTACCCCGACCTCGGCGCCGACAGCGTGGCCGAGGGCGACGAAGGGCCCGACTCCCTGCGTGACCAGTCCTCCCTCGGGCTGACCAGGCTCGACGAGAAGAGCCATGGCGAGCTGGCCGAGCTGACCTCGCAGTACCGCGACCGCTTCGGCTTCCCGCTCGTGACGTGTGTGCGCGACCGCGACTCGTTCGACCAGGTGGTGCGCACGGGCTGGGAGCGCCTCAACAACTCCCAGGCGCAGGAACACGCCTCGGCCCTCGTGGAGATCGCCAAGATCGCCGGCTACCGGTTTGATGACCTCGTGGCCGACGCGAACCCGATCCACTCCGCGCGCACCCGATCCGTGGAGGGCCGATGACGCTCGAGCTGACCCTCGAACGCCTCAACGCGCTGCCCGAGCGCGAGCTGGAGGAGCGGCTGACCGCGTGCCTCCCGGTGCCCAGGTGGGTCGCCGCCGTCCGTGACGGCCGACCGTATGCCGCGTGGCCGGAGCTCGAAGCCACCGCCAGCGCCGCCGCCCAGCACCTCGACGACGAGGAGCTGGAGGCGGCGCTGGCCGGCCACCCGCGGATCGGCGAACGCGCCGCGAGCCCGCACCACAACGCCGCCGCCAGCGCACGTGAGCAGGCTGGGGTGGACCCGGCCGACGCCGAGGTGGCACGCGCGCTCGCCGAGGGCAACGCGGCATACGAGAGGCGGTTCGACCGGGTGTTCCTCATCCGGGCGGCCGGCCGGTCCGCGCCGGAGATCCTCGCCGAGCTCGACCGGCGGCTCGGCAACGACGCCGACGCCGAGCGTGAAGAGACCGTGACCCAGCTGCGCGAGATCGCGCTGCTCCGACTCCGACAGGTGGCCTCCTGATGGGAACCCTGAGCACCCACGTCCTCGACACCAGCCTCGGCAAGCCTGCCGCTGGGATCACGGTGGTGCTGGAAACCGTTGCGGGCCAACCGATCGGCGATGGCATCACCGATGGGGACGGCCGCATCGGGGGCATCGGTCCCGAGCGACTGGAGACCGGCGACTACCGGCTGAGGTTCGCCTCGGGTGGCTACTTCGCGGCGCGCGGCGTTGAGGCCTTCTACCCGGAGGTGGTGGTGGTCTTCACGATCGCCGACGCTGACCAGCACTACCACGTGCCGGTGCTGCTCAACCCGTTCGGCTACTCCACCTACCGGGGGTCGTGACCATGGCGACCGTCCCGCGGCTGGTCCTGGACGGTTGCACGGTGGTGACGATGGACCCGGTCCGCACCGAGCACGCCGTCGGGCACGTCGTCGTCGAGGAGACGCGCATCGTCGCCGTCGGTCCGGGTCGCTACGTCGATGACGGCACCGTCGCAGACGTGGTGGATGCCGCCGGGTGCCTGGCCACCCCCGGCCTGGTCAACACCCACCACCACCTCTACCAGTGGGCCACCCGCGGCCTGGCGGTCGACGCCACGCTGTTCGGCTGGCTCACCGAGCTCTACCCGGTCTGGGGTGGCATCGACGAGGACATCGTGGGGGCGGCCGCAGCGGCGGGTCTCGGCTGGCTGGCGCGCACGGGCTGCACGACGTCGATGGACCACCACTACGTCTTTCCCACCCACGGCGGCGACGTCCTGGGCGCAGAGGTCGAGGCGGCACGACGGATCGGCCTGCGGTTCCTGGCCACCCGTGGGTCGATGGACCTCGGTGAGAGCCAAGGCGGTCTGCCGCCCGACCACGTGGTGGAAGACCTCGACACGATCCTCGCCGCGACGGCGGCTGCGCTCGACGCGCACCACGACCCTTCGCCCGACTCGATGCTGCGGATCGGCGTCGCCCCGTGCTCGCCGTTCTCGGTGACGGCAGACCTCCTGCGCGAGTCGGCGGCCCTGGCCCGTGACCGCGGGGTGCGGCTGCACACCCACCTGGCCGAGACGGTCGACGAGGGGCGCTACTGCGCCGAGCGGTTCGGGCTGAGCCCGTTGGCCTACCTCGAGTCGCTCGGCTGGCTCGGCGACGACGTGTGGCTCGCCCACGGCATCCACTTCGACGACGACGCGATCGGAGCACTGGCGACCTCGGGCACCGGGGTCGCGCACTGCCCGTCGTCGAACGCCCGCCTGGGTGCTGGGGTCGCTCGTACCCGTGACCTGCGCGACGCGGGCGTGCCGGTGGGCCTCGGGGTGGACGGGGCTGCGTCGAACGAGGCGTCCTCCCTGGTCGAGGAGGCGCGGCACGCGCTGCTCTTCGCCCGCGCCCGAGGCGGTCCCGAAGCCCTCGGCGTGAGGGACGCCCTCGAGCTCGCCACCATCGGCGGTGCTCGGGTGCTTGGCTGGGACGACCAGATCGGGTCGCTCGAGGTCGGCAAGCTGGCCGACGTCGCCCTGTGGCGACTCGACGGGCTGGGCCATGCCGGCGTCGTCGACCCGGTCGCGGCGCTCGTCCTCGGCTCCCAGCCCCCGCTCGAGTTGTTGCTCGTCGGTGGAAGGTCCGTCGTCTCGCGTGACGGCCTCGTCACGGCGGACGAGGAATCGCTTGCGGCACAAGCGGTTTCGGCGGGCGAGCGGTTGCTGGCCCGCCACCGCGACGTGCCCGCGCGCCGCTCCGCCACCCGCTGAGACGACCGCCCCAGCGGTCTTGACGCTCGGGTGGCCTGACGCCTACCCTCTCACTAGTTGGAAAAGCGATTCCACTATACGGAAGTATCCCTGGACAACCAGAAGGAGATCGTCGTGACGGACCACGGACTGCGCTACGAGGTGAACTGCTCGATCCTGTTCACCGAGCTGCCGCTCCTCGAGCGGCCCGCCGCCGCGAAGGCCGCAGGCTTCGACGCCGTCGAGTTCTGGTGGCCCTGGCCCGACCAGCCGGTCCCCGGCGACCGCGAGGTGGACGCCTTCGTCGGCGCCATCTCGGACGCGGGGGTGCAGCTCGTGGGCCTCAACTTCTTCGCGGGCGACCTCGCCGGACCCGACTGCGGGGTGCTCTCGATCCCCGACCGGGTGCAGCAGTTCCGCGACAACGTCGACGTCACGGTCGGCATCGGCGAGCGGCTCGGCGTTGCGGCGTTCAACGCACTGTTCGGCAACCGGGTCGAGGGGGTGTCGGCGCAGGAGCAGGACGAGCTCGGTCGCGAGTCGGTCGGCTTCGCCGCCAAGGCTGCCGACCGGATCGGGGCGACCGTCCTGGTCGAGTCGGTCAGCGGCCCCAAGCCCTACCCGCTGCGCACGGCGGCCGACGCGGTTGCGGTCGTCGACGACGTGCGAGCCGCGGGTGCGGGCAACGTCGGCTTCCTGCTCGACCTCTACCACCTGGCCGCCAACGGCGACGACCTCGACGCCGCCATCGCGGCCTACGCCGACCGCACCGCCCACGTGCAGGTCGCCGATGCGCCCGGCCGCGGCGAGCCCGGCTCGGGTGAGCTCGACCTCCAGCGCCACCTCGGCGCCCTCGCCGCGAGCGGGTATGCCGGGTGGGTGGGTCTGGAGTACAAGCCCACCACCGCGACCACTCCCGAGAGCTTCGGCTGGCTGCCGCGCGAGCGCCGCGGCGCCGGCCGACCCTGACCCCTGACCCTTCGCCTGCCCTCGGGTCGAGGTGATACCCGACCGGATTCCGGTCCCCGATCACCTCGAACCGCAACCACCAAGGAGCACGACATGACCACCATCGCCTTCATCGGACTCGGCATCATGGGCAGCCCCATGGCCGTCCACCTCCAGGACGCCGGGCACGACGTCGTCGGCTACAACCTGCACCCCGACAAGACGCAGCCCCTCGTCGACGCAGGTGGCACCGCCGCGACATCGGTCGCGGAGGCGGTCCGTGACGCCCAGGTGGTCGCGGTCATGGTCCCCGACAGCCCCGACGTGCAGAACGTCCTGCTGGGCGAGGACGGCGTCTTCGCCAACGCCAAGGAGGGCACGCTGGTCATCGACTTCTCCAGCATCCGCCCCGACGTGACCGTCGAGCTCGCCAAGGCGGCGCAGGACAAGGGGTTCCGCCTCCTGGACGCCCCGGTGTCCGGTGGCGAGGCCGGCGCCAAGAACGCCGCCCTGTCGATCATGGTCGGCGGCTCGGCGGCGGACTTCGCCGAGGCCAAGCCGCTCTTCGACGTGGTCGGCAAGACCGTCGTCCACGTGGGTGCCAACGGCGCCGGACAGACGGTGAAGGCGGCCAACCAGCTCATCGTGGCCGCCAACATCCAGGCCCTGGCCGAGGCCGTCGTCTTCCTCGAGGCGTATGGCGTCGACCTCGGCCCCGCTCTCGACGTGCTCGGTGGTGGTCTGGCCGGCTCCAAGGTCCTCGACCAGAAGCGCGCCAACATGGCCACCAAGTCCTTCGAGCCGGGGTTCCGGATCGACCTGCACCACAAGGACCTCGGCATCGTGACGAGTGCGGCGCGGGAGGCCGGGGTGGTCGTACCCCTCGGCGGGCTCGTCGCCCAGCTGATGGCCTCGGCCCGGGCGAACGGCGACGGCGGCCTCGACCACTCGGCCCTGCTGCGGGGCGTCCAGCGCCTCTCCGGTCAGACCCCCTGACCCTCCCCCCTCACCGTCCGTCCCCTTCCCCGTTCGAGGTAAACCCGCCGGGAATCCCCGGCGCGTTTACATCGACCCGGGGCGAAACAGACCAGGAGCACCCACCATGGCACGCATGACCGCGGCCCAAGCGGCCGTCGAGATCCTCAAGAAGGAAGGGGTCACCCACGTCTTCGGCCTGCCCGGAGCCGCGATCAACCCCTTCTACAAGGCGATGAAGACGAATGGCGGGCTGCACCACACGCTGGCCCGCCACGTCGAGGGCGCCTCCCACATGGCCGAGGGCTACACCCGGGCCAGGGCCGGCAACATCGGCGTCTGTGTCGGCACCAGTGGTCCCGCTGGTACCGACATGATCACCGGGCTCTACTCGGCCAGCGCCGACTCGATCCCGATCCTGTGCATCACCGGCCAGGCGCCGGTGGCCAAGCTGCACAAGGAGGACTTCCAGGCCGTCGACATCGCCTCGATCGCGGGGCCGCTGACCAAGATGGCGGTCACGGTCCTCGAGCCGGCCCAGGTCCCGGGCACCTTCCAGCAGGCGTTCCACCTGATGCGCTCGGGACGCCCCGGCCCGGTGCTGATCGACCTGCCGATCGACGTGCAGATGGCCGAGATCGAGTTCGACGTCGAGACCTACGAGCCGCTGCCGGTCTACAAGCCGGCTGCCACCCGTCCCCAGGTGGCGAAGGCGCTCGACCTGCTGGCCGCCAGTGAGCGACCGCTGATCGTCGCAGGCGGCGGCATCATCAACGCCGACGCGGCCGACCTGCTGGTCGAGCTGGCCGAGCTGACCGGTGTCCCCGTCATCCCTACGCTGATGGGCTGGGGCACCATCCCCGACGACCACGAGCTCAACGCCGGCATGGTCGGCCTGCAGACCAGCCACCGCTACGGCAACGCGACGATGCTCGAGTCGGACTTCGTCCTGGGCATCGGCAACCGCTGGGCCAACCGCCACACCGGTGACGTCGAGACCTATACCAAGGGCCGCACGTTCGTGCACGTCGACATCGAGCCGACCCAGATCGGGCGGGTCTTCGCGCCCGACTACGGGATCGTCTCCGACGCGAAGGCGGCGCTGCAGCTCTTCGTCGAGGTGGCCCGCGAGCGCCGCGACGCGGGTCGTCTCGCCGACCGCAGCGCGTGGGCGCAGTCCTGTCAGGACCGCAAGCGCTCCATGTTGCGCAAGACCAACTTCGAGGTCAGCCCGATCAAGCCGCAGCGGGTCTACCAGGAGATGAACCGTGCCTTCGGCAAGGACGTCCGCTACGTCTCGACGATCGGCCTGTCCCAGATCCAGGCGGCCCAGCTGCTGCACGTCTACCAGGACCGGCACTGGGTCAACGCCGGCCAGGCGGGTCCGCTCGGCTGGACCGTGCCTGCGGCCCTCGGCGTCGCCACCGCGGTCCCGGACGAGACGGTGGTCGCCCTCTCCGGTGACTACGACTTCCAGTTCATGATCGAGGAGCTGGCGGTCGGGGCGCAGTTCAACATCCCCTACATCCACGTCCTGGTGAACAACGCCTACCTCGGCCTGATCCGGCAGTCGCAACGCGGGTTCGACATGGACTACTGCGTCCAGCTCTCCTTCGACAACATCAACAGCCCCGAGGTCGGTGGCTACGGCGTGGACCACGTCAAGGTCGTCGAGGGGCTGGGCTGCAAGGCGATCCGCGTCTTCGACCCCGAGGAGATCCACCCCGCCCTGGAGAAGGCGAAGGCGATGGCGCAGGAGTACCGCGTGCCGGTCGTCGTCGAGGTAATCCTCGAGCGCGTCACCAACGTCTCCATGGGCCTGTCCATCGACAGCGTGACCGAGTTCGAGGAGCTGGCCGCCGGGGGCGCCGACGCCCCGACCGCGCTCTTCGCCAACCTGGACTAGGCCGCTCGATGCCCCGCGTCCTGCTCGCCCCCGACAAGTTCAAGGGCACCCTGACGGCCGCCGAGGTCGCGGAGCACCTGGCGAACGGCCTGCGCTCGGTCCTGCCCGACGTGGAGGTGGCCGTCGTCCCCGTCGCCGACGGGGGTGACGGCACCCTGGCCGCGGCCCTGGCCGCGGGCTTCACGCGGGTGCCGGTGCGGGCCACCGGGCCGACGGGTATGCCGTGTGAGTCGGCCTACGGGGTCCGCGGCGCCGAGGCGGTGGTCGAGCTGGCCGAGGTCTCAGGGCTGGCCCAGCTGCCCGACCGCCGGCCGGCGCCGCTCACCGCCACGAGCAGGGGAACCGGCGAGCTGATCGCCGCCGCCCTGGACGGGGGCGCGCGGCGCGTCGTCGTCGGGATCGGCGGGAGTGCCTGCACCGACGGCGGAGCAGGGCTGCTCCAGGCGCTCGGCGCCACCGTCCACACCGCGACCGGCAGCGTCGTCCAGGCCGGTGGGGCGGGGCTGCTCGACGCGGCCCGGCTCGACCTGAGCGGCCTGCACCCCGGGCTGGCCGAAGCCGAGCTCGTCGTGGCCTGCGACGTCGACAACCCCCTCACCGGCAGCCGTGGGGCGGCCGCCGTCTACGGCCCGCAGAAGGGCGCCGGCCCCGAGGACGTCGAGCTGCTCGACTCCGCGATGACCCACTGGGCCGACCTCGTCGCCCGGGCCACCGGCGCCGACCGACGGGACGACCCGGGGGCAGGAGCCGCAGGTGGGGTCGGCTTCGGACTGATGGCCGTCCTCGGCGCGACGACCCGACCGGGGGCCGAGCTCGTGTTCGAGCTGACCGGCCTGCCGGACGCCGTCGCAGGTGCCGACCTCGTCGTGACCGGTGAGGGTTCCCTCGACGCCCAGACCCTGCACGGCAAGGCCCCAGCAGCCGTGGCCGCACTGGCCCGCGACAAAGGGGTGCCTGCCGTGGCGGTGGCCGGTCAGGTCACGCTCACTCCTGCCGAGCTGGGAGCGGCAGGGCTGCACGCGGCATACGCGCTCGTCGACGAAGGGGCTTCGCGGCAGGAGGCGCTGGACGCGCCCGGGCCGCTGCTCGAGCGGATCGGTGCGCGCATCGCGCGCGAGCACCTCGGAGGTGGGCGATGAGGGTCGCCCGCGTCGGTCCACCGGGATCGGAGCGGCCGGTGGTGGTCGCTGCCGACGGCTCGCTGCTGGACCTGCGCGGTCTGACCCACGACGTCGACGCCGCCTTCCTGGCGAAGCTGGGCACGGTCGACACCGCTGCGCTGCCACGCCTTCCCGGCGACGCAGCCCCACGTTTCGGCCCGCCCGTCACCCGGCCCGGCAAGGTGGTCGGCATCGGTCTCAACTACCGCGACCACGCCGCCGAGGCGAGGGTGCCGCTGCCCTCCGAGCCCGTCGTCTTCCTCAAGGCCCCGACCTCGGTCTGCGGGCCCACCGACGACATCCGGCTGCTGCCGCAGTCGGTCACGACCGACTACGAGGTCGAGCTCGGGGTCGTCCTGGGTGCGCCACTCACCCACGAGCGCGACCCCGGCCGCGCGCTGGCGGCCGTCGCCGGCTACGTGCTGGCCCACGACGTCTCCGACCGGGCGCTCCAGCTCGAGCGCGGCGGCACGTGGACCAAGGGCAAGTCGGCCGACACCTTCTGCCCGGTCGGGCCGTGGCTGGTCACCCCGGACGAGCTCGGCGACCCGGCCGGGGTCAGGCTGCGCCTCACCGTGAACGACGCGCTGCGTCAGGACGGCTCCACCGGCGACATGCTCTTCTCCGTCGCCGAGCTGCTGTGCTACGTCAGCGGGCTGATGACCCTCGAGCCCGGCGACCTCGTCATCACCGGCACGCCGGCAGGGGTGGCGATGGGCCACCCTGAGCCCCGCCCCTACCTGCGGCACGGCGACGTGGTGGAGGTCGATGGCGGCGTCCTCGGCAGCCACCGGAGCCGGGTCGTGGACCACACCCGTTCCGCCACACCGGCAGCGGCGAGCTGAGGCAGGGATTACGGTCATGACAGGTTCGGTGGACGGCTCCGGGAAGAGGTCGGGCGTGACGGCAGAGGTGGTCCTTCGGGCAAGGCGTGCCGTGGTCGACGGCGCGGAGGTCGCGGTGGCGGTCTCCGTCGCGGACGGACGCATCATCGCGGTCGAGCCCTACGACACCGAGGTGCCCGGCGCCCGCGTGGTCGACCTTGCCGACGACGAGGTGCTGCTCCCCGGCCTCGTGGACGCCCATGTGCACGTGAACGAGCCGGGCCGCACCGACTGGGAGGGCTTCGCCAGTGCCACCCGTGCGGCGGCCGCAGGAGGCGTCACGACGATCATCGACATGCCCCTCAACTCGATCCCGCCGACCACCACGGTGGCGGCCCTCGAGGAGAAGCGCGCCGTCGCCCGCGACCAGGCCTGGGTCGACGTGGGGTTCTGGGGCGGCGCCGTGCCCGGCAACCTGCCCGACCTGCGCCCGCTCCACGAGGCCGGCGTCTTCGGCTTCAAGTGCTTCCTGCTGCACTCCGGCGTCGACGAGTTCCCCCACCTGTCGGCGGCGGAGCTGCGCGAGGCCTTGGCGGAGACCGCGACCTTCGACGGGCTGGTCATCGTCCACGCCGAGGACGAGCAGACCATCGAGTCGTCACCCCATCCGCACGGTCCCGCGTATGCCGGGTTCCTGGGTTCGCGTCCCAAGGAGGCGGAGGAGCGGGCCATCGCCGAGGTCATCGCCGCGACGCGGGAGACCGGCGGGCGGGCGCACATCCTGCACCTGTCCGACGCCGACGCGATCCCGTTGATCGCCGGCGCCCAGGCCGAGGGACTGCGCCTCACGGTGGAGACCTGCCCGCACTACCTCACCCTCGACGCCGAGGAGATCCCCGACGGGGCGACGCAGTTCAAGTGCTGCCCGCCGATCCGCGAGCACGACAACCGCGACCGGCTCTGGGCCGGGCTCGAGGACGGCGTGATCCGCACGGTCGTGTCGGACCACTCGCCGTGCACGGAGGACCTCAAGCGGTTCGACTCGGGCGACTTCGGCGAGGCGTGGGGCGGGATCGCCGGCCTCCAGCTGGGCCTGCCCGCGGTCTGGACCGAGGCCCGCGCCCGGGGACACTCGCTCGTCGACGTCGTCCGGTGGATGGGGGAGGGGCCGGCCGACCAGGTGGGTCTCGGCGACCGTGGCCGGATCGCCGTCGGCGCCACGGCCGACCTCGTCGTCTTCGCGCCGGACGAGTCGTTCACGGTCGACGTCACCTCCCTGCGCCACAAGAACCCCGTGTCGGCGTATGCCGGCCGCACGCTCACCGGGGCGGTGCGCCAGACCTGGCTGCACGGCATACCGGTCGACATCGAGGCCGGCCCGCGCGGTCGGCTGCTCACGAGATCGTCATGACGAGAGGACAGCGATGACCACCCCCCGCCCCACGACCACCCCCTACTACGTCCCGGCCGGGGGGCTGCCGCCGCAGACCCAGCTGACCACCGACCGCGCGGTGTTCACCGAGGCGTACGCCGTGCTGCCGCGGGGGACGATGACCGACATCGTCACCAGCAACCTGCCGTTCTGGGAGGGCACGCGGTTGTGGGTCATCGCCCGCCCGCTGTCCGGGTTCGCCGAGACGTTCTCGCAGTACATCGTCGAGGTGTCGCCCGGTGGTGGCTCCGACCGCCCCGAGGCCGACCCGGGGGCCGAGGGAGTCCTGTTCGTCGTGGCCGGCGGGCTCACCCTGACGCTCGGCGACGAGGCGCACGAGCTGGCCGAGGGTGGCTACGCGTTCCTCCCCCCCGGCCAGGAGTGGACCCTGCGCAACCGCGGCGACGCGACCGCGACCTTCCACTGGATCCGCAAGGCCTACCAGGTCGTCGAGGGCATCGAGGTGCCCGAGGCCTTCGTGACGAACGAGGCCGATGTCGAGGGCGGCGAGATGCCCGGCACGAACGGCGTCTGGACCACCCAGCGGTTCGTCGACCCGACCGACGTGCGGCACGACATGCACGTCAACATCGTCAACTTCGAGCCGGGCGGCGCGATCCCGTTCCCGGAGACGCACGTGATGGAGCACGGCCTCTACGTCCTCGAGGGCAAGGCGGTCTACCTGCTCAACAACGACTGGGTCGAGGTG
Source organism: Pedococcus sp. P2_A3 (assembly GCF_056405035.1). Taxonomy (NCBI): domain Bacteria; kingdom Bacillati; phylum Actinomycetota; class Actinomycetes; order Micrococcales; family Intrasporangiaceae; genus Pedococcus; species Pedococcus sp. P2_A3. Next base: position 84,827 of record NZ_JBFUCW010000016.1, read on the forward strand.
CAGGAAGGCGACTTCATGTGGCTGCGCGCCTTCTGCCCGCAGGCCTGTTACGCCGGTGGTCCCGGCCGGTTCCGCTACCTGCTCTACAAGGACGTCAACCGGCACGCCGTCCTCAGCCGGCAGCTCGTCTAGGAGTCCGGGCGCAGGTGGGCATGATGGTCCGGTGACGGATGGAGGTGGAGCGTGACGCAGCGACGGCGACAGTCGGGCATCGTCAGCCTGCTCACCCGCGATGACGCCTACGTGTCGGGACCCCAGGTGCTCTCCGAGCTCCGTCGCGTGATCGCGTCAGGGGCGGTGCCGCCCGGCAGCCCGATCCCCCTCGACGACGTGGCGGCCTTCTTCGGGGTGAGCCTCATCCCCGTGCGCGAGGCACTCAAGACGCTGCTCGGTGAGGGGTTGCTGGAGCACCAGCCACGCCTCGGCTACACCGTCACGGCCCTCTCGCAAGCCGAGCTCGACGAGCTCTACGTCGTGCGCGGGGCGCTCGAGGCGGCCGCCCTGGAGGTGGCCGTGCGCCAGTCCGCCAAGGCCGACCACGACCGTGCCGCCGCAGTCCACGAGGCCCTCGACCGGGCCGTCGCCTCCGACGACGCGGCGGCCTTCCAGCGGGCCAGCCGCGAGTTCCACGAGGCGCTCCTCGCGCCCTGCCGGATGCCACGGCTGCTGCACATGCTCGACATCGCCTGGAACCTCACCGAGCCCGTGCAGACCATGATGCGCACGACCGAGCAGGACCGGGCCGGCATGCGCGAGGACCACCAGCAGATGCTCGACGCCTTCATCGCCCGCGACGCGGAGACCCTCAAGGCGGTCGCCGAGGCTCACCACGACCGGCTGACGGCATGCATCGCCCGCATCGGCAGCTGAGCCGCGCGCCTCGGGGGCTGAGCCGCGCGCCGAGCGCGGCGGGCTGGATATACGCAGATATACGGTTCAAAGCCTTCTGTCCCAAGGGATCCCCTCCTAGCGTTCTCCGCAAGCACCCGCGGTGACGCGGTGGACAAAGGAGTCCGGATGAGCACCACCGAAAAGCCCTTCGAGACCGAGGAAGCGGCCGCTGCGGCCGGGTTCGCGACCCACCACGGGGAGCACGACCACGGCGCCGGCGCAGGCCTGATCAAGCCGTCGTACGACGAGCGCCTGACCAACGAGGACCTTGCGCCACTCAAGGAGCAGAGCTGGTCCTGGTACAACATCTTCGCCTTCTGGATGTCCGACGTGCACAGCGTGGGCGGCTACATCACGGCGGGCAGCCTCTTCGCGCTCGGCCTCACGAGCTGGCAGGTCTTCGTGTGCCTGATCGTCGGCATCACGATCGTGCTCTTCTTCTGCAACCTGGTCGCCAAGCCCAGCCAGCGCACCGGAGTCCCCTACCCGGTGATCTGCCGGTCGGTCTTCGGGGTGCTGGGCGCGAACATCCCCGCCATCATCCGGGGGCTGATCGCGGTGGCCTGGTACGGCATCCAGACCTACCTCGCCTCCGCATCGCTCGACATCCTGCTGGTCCGCATGTGGCCCGGCCTCGAGCCCTACGCCGACGTGACCCAGCACGGGTTCCTCGGCCTGTCGACGCTCGGCTACGCGACCTTCGCCCTGCTGTGGGTGGCGCAGGCGGCGGTCTTCTGGACCGGCATGGACACGATCCGCAGGTTCATCGACTTCGCGGGGCCCGCGGTCTACGTCGTGATGATCGCGCTGTGCGTCTACCTGCTGTCCAAGGCCCACTGGAGCGTCAACCTCAACCTGTCGGACCACGAGCTGTCCGGCGGCAAGGTGTTCACCACCATGCTGGCCGCGACCGCCCTCGTCGTCTCCTACTTCTCCGGGCCGATGCTCAACTTCGGCGACTTCTCCCGCTACGGCCGCACCTTCCAGGCCGTGAAGAAGGGCAACTTCTGGGGCCTGCCGGTCAACTTCGTCTTCTTCTCGCTGCTGACCGTCCTCACCGCCGCGGCCACCCTGCCGGTCTACGGCAAGCTGATCACCGACCCGGTGGAGACCGTCGGCCACATCGACAACACCTTCGCCCTCGTCCTCGCGGCGCTGACCTTCACCACGGCCACGATCGGCATCAACATCGTCGCCAACTTCGTCTCGCCGGCGTTCGACTTCTCCAACGTCAGCCCGCAGAAGATCAGCTGGCGGATGGGCGGCATGATCGCTGCGGTCGGCTCGGTCCTGCTCACGCCGTGGAACCTCTACAACAGCCCGGAGACGATCCACTACACCCTCGACACGCTGGGTGCCTTCATCGGCCCGTTGTTCGGCGTCCTCATCGCCCACTACTACGTGGTGCACAAGCAGCGGGTCTGCGTCGACGACCTGTTCACCCTCGACGAGGGCGGGGCCTACCACTACAAGCGGGGCTACAACCCGCCGGCCATCTGGGCCACCGCCATCGCAGCCGCCGGTGCCCTCGCGGCGGTGTTCGTCCCCGGCATCAACCGGTTCGACGACTACTCCTGGTTCATCGGCTGCGGCCTGGGCTTCGCCGCCTACGCGCTGCTCGCCCCACGGATGGGCGTCAGCGACAGCCCGCTCGACGCGAAGACGTGTGTGAAGTGACCGTCCACCTCACCGTCATCAACCCGAACACGACGGCCTCGATGACGGCGCTGATCGAGGCGGAGGCCCGGCGCGTGGCGGGGCCGGGGACGGTCGTCACCGCCCGCACCCCGTCGATGGGACCCGCCTCGATCGAGAGCCACTACGACGAGGCGCTGGCGGTGCCGGGCCTGCTCGAGGTCATCCGCGAGGACCAGCAGGCGGATGCGTTCGTGCTCGCCTGCTTCGGGGACCCCGGCCTCGACGCCGCCCGGGAGGCGGCCTCCAGACCCGTCATCGGCATCGCCGAGGCGGCGATGAAGACGGCGACGCTGCTGGGTCGCAGCTTCTCGGTCGTCACCACGATGAGCCGCACCGTGGGCCGCGCGTGGGACCTCACGCGCACCTACGGGATGGAGCGCCAGTGCGCCGGCGTGCACGCCTGCGACATCCCGGTGCTCGAGCTGGAGGAGGACCACGACCGCACGTATGCCGTGATCCTCGCCTTCGCGAAGAACGCCCTGGCGGCCGACGGCTCGGACGCGATCGTGCTGGGGTGCGCCGGGATGGCGGGGCTGCCCGAGCTGCTCACCGAGCAGCTCGGGGTGCCGGTCGTCGACGGTGTCGCAGCCGGGACCCTGCTGGCGGAGAGCGTCGTGCGGCTCGGGTTGCGTCCCTCGACCCACGGCGAGCTGGCCCCTCCACCGCCGAAGGCCTACACCGGGGCGCTGCGGGGGTTCGGTCGCCCTTGACTCGGCGTGATTCCGCATCGCGAAATCCGTTGTCCGAAAGCCTTGATTCAACAGTTTGTTGAGAAGTACCCTTCTCGGGAACCAACGACAGGGCCGTCGTTCGGCATGGATAACCGGCGGTCCACTCCTGTCAGCAACCGTGCCCCTGGGCGATGATGCCTGGGGGATGATGGTCCCCACACGGGGCGACGGGAGTTGCGCGATGGCGTCAGACAGCACGCACCAGGTCACGGTCAACGGCGCGACGCGCGCCCTCGGCGGCACCGACCCGAGCACCACCACGCTCGACTGGCTCAGGGCCCAGGGCCTGACCGGTGCCAAGGAGGGTTGCGCCGAGGGGGAGTGCGGCGCCTGCTCGATCATGGTCGCCCGCCCCACCGAGGGGGCCGGCACGCAGTGGACGGCGATCAACGCCTGCCTCGTGCCGGTCGCGGCGCTCGACGGCCAGGAGGTGGTCACGTCCGAGGGGCTCGGCCGTCCCGATGCCCTGCACCCGGTGCAGCGCGAGATGGCTGTCCGCGGTGGGTCGCAGTGTGGCTACTGCACACCGGGCTTCATCTGCAGCATGGCCGCCGAGTACTACCGCGAGGGCCGGTGTGCTGGCCCGGCCGGCTCCCCGGACCCCTCGCAGAACGGCCACGAGCGGACCGAGCCGGCGGCGACCGCCAACGATCCGGGGGTCGCGCCGGACCACGAGCACGGCCCCAACGGCTTCGACCTGCACGCCCTGTCGGGCAACCTGTGCCGTTGCACGGGCTACCGCCCGATCCGCGACGCCGCCTACGCCCTCGGCCAGCCGGCCGACGACGACCCGTATGCCGCGCGGCTGGCCGCCGCACCGCCGGCCGCCCGCGCCACCCGGCTCGACGGCCCCACCGGCACCTACGCCCGTCCCGGCGACCTCGCCGAGGCGCTGTCCCTGCTGGCCGACCACCCCGACGCCGTCCTGGTCGCGGGCTCCACCGACTGGGGGGTGGATGTGAACATCCGAGGCGTGCGCACGCCGTTCGCGATCGGCATCGACCGGTTGGCCGAGCTGCGCACCCTGTCGGTCGGTGACGACGTCGTGGAGATCGGCGCCGCCCTGAGCCTGAGCGAGGTCGAGCGCGGCCTGGCCGGGCGGGTCCCGTTGCTGGACAAGATGTTCCCGCAGTTCGCGTCGAGGCTGATCCGCAACGGCGCGACCATCGGCGGCAACCTCGGCACCGGCTCCCCGATCGGTGACACGCCTCCTGCCCTGCTCGCCCTCGAGGCGGTGGTGGTGCTCGCGTCGGTGGACGGTGAGCGCGAGGTGCCGCTGGCCGACTACTTCACGGGCTATCGCCAGACCGTCAAGCGCGAGGGCGAGCTGATCCGCGCCGTGCGGATCCCGTTGCCGCTCAGCGAGGTCACCGCGTTCCACAAGATCGCCAAGCGCCGCTTCGACGACATCTCCAGCGTGGCGGTCGGGTTCGCGCTCGACCTCCGTGACGGCGTGGTCACCAAGGCCCGCATCGGCCTCGGTGGCGTCGCTGCCACGCCGATCCGTGCGCTGGCGACGGAGGCTGCCCTCGAGGGCCGTGCCTGGAGCGCCGAGGTGGTCCGTGAGGCTGCCGCGGTGATGCGTGCGGAAGGCACGCCCCTCGACGACCACCGCGCCAGCGCGGCATACCGCACGGCGACCCTCGGCACCGCGCTCCTCAAGCTGCACGCCGAGACCGCGACGCCGCAGGAGGTCGGGGCATGAGCGCGCTTTCCGAACGTCCCGCCAATCCCGTTGTCGGGCAAGAGATCCCGCACGAGGCGGCGACGCTGCACGTGACCGGCGAGGCGCTGTACACCGACGACCTCGCCGTGCGCACGCACGGGATCCTCCATGCCCACCCGGTGCAGGCGCCGCACGCCCATGCGCGCATCACCCGCCTCGACACCGCGCCGGCGCTGGAGGTCCCGGGCGTCGTGCGGGTCCTCACCGCCGACGACGTGCCGGGAGTGAACGACGCGGGCGTCAAGCACGACGAGCCGCTGTTCCCGTCGGAGGTGATGTTCTTCGGTCATGCCGTGTGCTGGGTGCTCGGCGAGACCCTCGAGGCTGCCCGGCTGGGGTCGCTCGCGGTGCAGGTCGACTACGAGCCGCTGCCGTCGCTGGTCACCGTCCACGAGGCGATCGAGGCCGGGAGCTTCCAGGGCGGCCAGCCGCACATGGAGCGCGGCGACATCGAGGCGGGGTTCGCCGGGGCCGCCCACGTCTACAGCGGCGAGTTCGAGTTCGCGGGGCAGGAGCACTTCTACCTCGAGACGCACTGCTCGATCGCGCTGGTCGACGAGAACGGCCAGGTCTTCGTGCAGAGCTCGACCCAGCACCCGACCGAGACGCAGGACATCGTCGCCCACGTGCTCGGCCTGCCGAGCCATGCGGTCACGGTCCAGTGCCTGCGCATGGGCGGCGGCTTCGGGGGCAAGGAGATGCAACCCCACGGGTATGCCGCGATCGCGGCTCTCGGCGCGACGCTCACCGGGCGCCCGGTGCGCCTGCGGCTCACCCGCACCCAGGACATGACCATGTCGGGGAAGCGGCACGGGTTCCACGCGCAGTGGCGGGTCGGCTTCGACGACACCGGTCGGCTGCAGGCTCTCGACGCCACCCTCACGTCCGACGGGGGCTGGAGCCTCGACCTGTCCGAGCCGGTGCTGGCGCGAGCCCTGTGCCACATCGACAACGCCTACTGGATCCCCAACGTGCGGGTGAACGGCCGGATCGCCAAGACCCACAAGACCAGCCAGACGGCGTTCCGCGGGTTCGGCGGGCCGCAGGGCATGCTCGTCATCGAGGACATCCTCGGCCGGTGTGCACCCCAGCTGGGCATCGACCCGATCGAGCTGCGGTCACGGAACTTCTACGTCGACGGGCAGTCCACCCCCTACGGCCAGCCGGTCCGCCACCCAGAGCGGGTCGCGACCTGCTGGGACCAGGTGCTCACGACCGCTGACGTCGCGGCGCGCAGGGCCGACATCGCTGCCTACAACACCTCGCACGAGCACTCCAAGCGCGCCCTGGCGATGACGCCCGTGAAGTTCGGGATCTCGTTCAACTTCACGTCGTTCAACCAGGCCGGTGCGCTCGTCCACGTCTACAAGGACGGCTCGGTGCTCATCACCCACGGGGGCACCGAGATGGGCCAGGGCCTGCACACCAAGATGCTCCAGGTCGCCGCCACCACGCTGGGGGTGCCCCTGTCCTCGGTGCGCCTCGCGCCGACCCGCACCGACAAGGTGCCGAACACCTCCGCCACGGCGGCCAGCTCCGGCGCCGATCTCAACGGGGGAGCGGTCAAGGACGCCTGCGAGCAGATCATCGAGCGGCTGCGGGACGTGGCCGCTGGACGCCTCGGCGTGCACCCGGCCGACGTGCGGTTCAGCGACGGACACGTGGGCAAGGTCGGTGGCGGCGCCACCGTGCCGTGGGCGGAGCTCGTCAACCAGGCCTACTTCCAGCGGATCCAGCTCTGGGCCGCCGGCTTCTACCGCACCGAGGGGCTGCACTGGGACTCCTCTGCGATGCACGGGTCGCCGTTCAAGTACTTCTCCTACGGCGTGGCGGCCAGCGAGGTCGAGGTCGATGAGTTCACCGGCGCCTACCGGCTGCGTCGCGTCGACATCGTGCACGACGTCGGCGACTCGCTCTCCCCGCTGGTCGACATCGGCCAGATCGAGGGCGGCTTCGTCCAGGGCGCAGGCTGGCTGACGCTGGAGGACCTGCGCTGGGACGAGTCCGACCGGCCCTCGCGCGGGCGGCTGGCCACCCAGGCGGCCAGCACCTACAAGCTACCGAGCTTCTCCGAGATGCCTGAGGTCTTCAACGTGGCGCTGCTGGAACGCGCCCACGAGGACGGTGCGGTGTACGGCTCCAAGGCCGTCGGTGAGCCGCCACTGATGCTGGCGTTCTCGGTGCGTGAGGCCCTGCGCGAGGCTGCTGCTGCGTTCGGTCCGGTGGGGACGTCGGTCGACCTCGCGTCGCCCGCCACTCCTGAGGCGGTCTTCTGGGCCGTGCAGGAGGCCAGGGGTGGCGCGGAGCCGCCGCACATGACCGCGATGGTCGAGGGTGCGCCGGGCGTCGTGCCCGACCAGCCCGATGCCGACGCCGCACCCCTGCGGCCGCGCTCGGAGCAGGCCGCCCAGCCGGCCAGGGCGGGGACCTGACCATGGAGTGGCTGTCTGCCGTCGAGCGGCTGCGGCGTGAGCGCCGACCCGGTGTGCTCGTCACGCTGACCTCGGTGCGAGGACACTCGCCGCGCGAGGCCGGGGCGAAGATGGTCGTCGCAGCGGCCGCCACGTGGGGCAGTGTCGGCGGCGGCAACCTCGAGGCGACCGCGGTGGCCAGGGCTCGCACGATGCTGGCCGAAGGGGTGGCTGCGCCCGAGCAGCTCGCGTTGTCCCTCAACGACAAGGCGCCGGCCGAGCACGGACAGCAGTGCTGTGGCGGTGAGGTGCAGGTGCTCCTCGAGCCACTCGCGGTGGTGCCGGCGGTCGCGATCTTCGGGATCGGCCACGTCGGTCTCGAGCTCGCCCGCATCCTCGCCCGCCACGACCTCGAGCTCCACCTGGTCGACTCCCGGGCCGACCAGCTCGGTCACGACCGACTCGGCGTCCTCGACGACTCGACGGCCCGGGTCCACGTCCACCACGCGCCGGTCCCCGAGCTCGTCCTCGGCCAGGTGCCCCACGGCACCCACGTCCTGGTCATGACCCACGACCACGCCGAGGACGCAGCCCTGTGTGACGGCGCCCTGCGCTGCGAGCACCTCGGCTCGATCGGCCTCATCGGGTCGTCGGCCAAGTGGTCGCGCTTCCGGCAACGCCTTGCCGCAGAAGGACATTCAGACGCTGACCTCGCTCGCATCCAGACGCCCATCGGGTCGCCGGACCTCACCGGCAAGGACCCCGCGACGATCGCCCTCAGCGTGGCTGCCGACCTGGTCCGGGTGTTCGAGTCCGAGACCTCGAGGGTGGCCCGATGACCCTCTTCCGGGCGACCGTGCTCGACACCCCCGACGACCCCTTCGAGGGCGGGGTGCTGCGCGCCCAGGACGACTGCGGGCTGCTCGTCGAGGGCGGGGTGGTCGTCGCCCGCGGCGACTTCACGACGCTGCGCGCCGAACACCCCGACGAGGATGTGCTCGACCTGCGCGAGGGCATGGTCCTGCCCGGGCTCGTCGACACCCACGTCCACTTCCCCCAGGTGCGCGTGATCGGCGGCCTCGGCATGCCGCTGCTCGACTGGCTCGACCAGTGCGCCCTCCCGGAGGAGATGCGGCTGGCTGACGTCGACATGGCGCGGGGGGTGGCGAGGGACTTCGTCACCGGGCTCGTCGACGCCGGCACGACCACCGCGCTGGTGTTCGGGTCGCACTTCGCCTCGGCGGTCGACGTGATGTTCGAGGCCGCTGACCTCTGGGGCCTGCGGGTGACGACCGGGCTGGTCACCTCCGACCGGATCCTGCCCGACCCGTTGCTGACCACCCCCGAGCGGGCCTACCAGGAGTCACGTGACCTCGCCTCGCGCTGGCACGGCAAGGGACGCCTCCGGTATGCCGTGACGCCGCGCTTCTCCCTGTCGGCCAGCGACGCGATCCTCGAGTCGTGCGCGGCGACGTTCGGCGAGGTCGACGGCTCCTGGTTCACCTCGCACGTCAACGAGAACACGGCCGAGGTGAGGGAGGTCGCCGAGCTGTTCGGCGGGGCGTCCTACGTCGACACCTACGACCGGCACGGGTTGGTGACGCCGCGATCGGTGCTGGCCCACAACGTCCACCCGACCGACCCGGAGCTCGCGACGCTGGCCGCGCGTGGTGCCGCGGTCGCCCACTGCCCGACCAGCAACTCCGCTCTCGGCAGTGGGCTCTTCCCCCTGCGTCGGCACGTCGAGGCCGGGGTGCGGGTGGCGATGGGGTCGGACGTCGGAGCCGGCACGGGCTTCTCGATGCTCAAGGAGGGCCTGCAGGCCTACTTCATGCAGCGCCTGCTCGGCGAGGAGGGGATGCCGTTGACCTCGGCGCACCTGCTCTGGCTGTGCACCTCGGCCGGCGCCAAGGCCCTCGGCCTCGACCACGAGGTGGGCGACCTGTCGGTGGGGAAGCAGTTCGACGCGATCTGGCTGCTGCCCGAGGCGGGCGACCCGCTCGCCGTCGGGCTCGGCAACGCCAAGTCGGCCGACGACGCGCTGTCGAAGGTCTTCGCGCTGGGCACGACCTCCGACATCGGCGGGGTCTGGGTCGGCGGCGACCAGATCGCCGCCGGACGCTGGCGGATGCCCCGCCGCACCTGACCGCAGTCTCCTGACCGTGGCCTCCAACACCGCGGTCTCCAGCAACCTTTGCTAGCAAAGGAAACTCGTTGGCGGACACCTTGCAGCCTGTCCGCCAACGAGGAACCCTTGCTAGCAAAGGTTGCTCGACCACGCCGAAGCCGGTCGGTCAGGCGCGTTCGGCCTTCAGGACCTCGGCGTAGGCGGGGAGCGTCAGGAAGTCGGGGAAGTCGGGGTCGAGCGCGCACTCGACGAACAGCCTCCGCGCCGTCTCCAACGCACCCCGGGCGGTCTCGTCGTCGCCCACGGACTCGACCAGGGCGGCATACTCGCTCTCCACCACCTCGTCGACGAGCTCGCGGGTGACGGTCTCGCCGGACGCGAGGGTGGCGCCGGAGTTGAGCCACTGCCAGATCTGGCTGCGCGAGATCTCGGCCGTCGCGGCGTCCTCCATCAGGTTGTGGATCGCGACCGCGCCGTTGCCGAGCAGCCACGCCTGGAGGTACTGGATGCCCACGGAGACGTTGCCGCGCAAGCCGTCCAGCGTGCGGTCGCCCGGTGTGGAGGCGGCGTCCAGGAGGTCGGCGCCGGTGACCGACACGTCGTCGCGCTGCTTGCCGAGCTGGTTGGGGGAGTCGCCGAGGACGCCGGTGAAGACCTCCTTGCACAGCTCGACCATCCCGGGGTGCGCCACCCACGAGCCGTCGAACCCGGCGCCGACCTCACGCTCCTTGTCGGCTCGCACCTTCGCGAAGGCGGCCTCGTTGACCGACGGGTCCTTGCTGGGGATGAAGGCCGCCATGCCACCGATCGCGAACGCCCCACGCCGGTGACAGGTCTTGACCAGCAGGTCGCTGTAGGCCTTCATCATCGGCGCGTTCATCGTCACGGCGTTGCGGTCGGGCAGGGTGAACGACGGCCCGGAGTCCCTGAAGTACTTGATGATCGAGAACAGGTAGTCCCATCGACCGGCGTTGAGCCCGGCCGCGTGGTCGCGCAGCTCGTAGAGGATCTCGTCCATCTCGAACGCCGCGGGGATCGTCTCGATCAGCACCGTCGCGCGGACCGTGCCGTGGGGGATGCCGAGCGACTCCTGGGCGAAGGTGAAGACGTCGTTCCAGAGCCGTGCCTCGAGGTGCGACTCCATCTTGGGCAGGTAGAAGTACGGACCGCTCCCTCGCTCGAGGAGCTCGGCGGCGTTGTGGAAGAAGTACAGGCCGAAGTCGACCAGCGCGCCGACCAGCGGTCGCCCGTCGAGGGTGAGGTGCTCCTCGTCGAAGTGCCAGCCGCGGGGCCGCGGCACGATGACGGGTATGCCGCCAGGGTCCTTGAGCTCGTAGTGCTTGCCCTGCGGGGTGGTGAGCTCGATGGTGCGCCGGACCGCGTCGTAGAGGCTGACCTGGCCGCCGATCACGTTGTCCCAGTGCGGGGTGTTGGCGTCCTCGAGGTCGGCCAGCCACACCTTGGCGCCGGAGTTGAGGGCGTTGATCGCCATCTTGCGCTCGGTCGGCCCGGTGATCTCCACGCGGCGGTCGGCGAAGTCGGCCGGTGCGGGGGCGACCGTCCAGTCACCTGCACGCACCTCGCGGGTCTCCTCGAGGAAGTCGAGCCGACCCGTCCGCGACACCTCGGCACGACGGGACCTGCGGGCCTCGAGCAGCTCGTCGCGGCGGCCGCCGAACCTCGCCTGCAGCTCCCCGAGGAAGGCGAGCGCTCCCGGACTGAGGATCTCCGCGCTCCGCTCGACCTCGTGGGGGGCGTCGACGACGACAGCGGGCACGGTGGGCGTGGTGGGCTCGGACATGCGCATCCTCGGGAGGAGTCGGTGGTGTCGCGTGCCGCGGCGGCGGCTCGCAGACTAGGATTGTTCCATGATACGAAATCTTCTTCTCATTCGGGAAGGACTGGGGAGAGATACATGAGCACCGAACCGACCGCCGAGGACGTGACGCCTCCGGCGAAGACCGGTGGCGGCGTCCAGTCGCTGGAGCGCGCCTTCGCCATCCTCGAGACGATGGCCGACGCGGGCGGCGTGATCAGCCTGTCGCAGCTCGCCAACGACGCCCAGCTGCCCCTGCCGACGATCCACCGGCTGGTGCGGACGCTGGTCGACCTCGGCTACGTCCGCCAGGAGGCGTCCCGGCAGTACTCGCTCGGCCCGCGCCTCATCCGGCTCGGCGAGACGACCTCGCGGATGGTCAGCCGGTGGGCGCGCCCCCATATGGAGCGCCTGGCCCACGAGCTCGGCGAGTCGGTCAACCTCGCGATGCTCGACGGAGACCAGGTGGTCTACATCGGCCAGGTGATGGCCAGCCGCAACTCGATGCGCATGTTCACCGAGGTCGGGCGACGGGTGCTGCCCCACTCCACCGGCGTGGGCAAGGCGATCATGGCCGGCATGGATCCCGACGCCGTGCAGGCGATCCTCGCGCGCACCGGGATGCCGGCCCGCACCGAGCACACCATCACCGACCCCGAGGCGTTCGCAGCTGAGCTGGACCGCACCCGCGAGCGCGGCTACGCGCTCGACGAGGGGGAGCAGGAGGTCGGCGTCCGGTGCGTCGCCGTCGCCATCCCGGGCTCGCCCCAACCGTTGGCCCTGTCGGTGTCGGGTCCGCTGCCCCGCATGACCGACGCGTTCATCGAGGGTGCGACCGGGCCGATGCACGCCGTGGCGAAAGCGATCTCGGCCGAGATGCGCGGCGCGACCTCCGCGAACTGAGGCCCGGTCGCAGCCTCCTCACGGCAGTCCCACGGCGCCGGGCCGAACCCCCCGGTGCGCGTGGGGTGACCGGGTGCCAGCATCGGGCGAACGGTTGCCTTCCATGGGGTGAACAGTGGTGCCAGGGGCCGTTTTCGGCACCGACGGCCGAGATGCTTCGCCACGCTGGGGTCATGGCCTACGGCTCCGAGCACGGACCCATCGCCCTCGCCCACCGCGGAGGTGCCTCCCTGGCGCCCGAGAACACGCTGGCCGCCTTCGGCCTGGCCGCCGCCCTCGGCATCCGCTACCTCGAGACCGACGTCCGCATCACCGCCGACGGTGAGCTCGCCTGTTTCCACGACGCGACCCTCGACCGGGTGACCGACGGGCGCGGCCCGGTCGCGCGGCATACCCTCGCTGACCTGCGGCGGCTGCGCGTGGTGGGACGCGAGCCGATCCCCACGCTGACCGAAGCCCTGGAGGCGTTTCCGGAGGCGAGGTTCACGGTCGACCTCAAGGAGCGTGCGGCGATCCCTGCCCTGACCAAGGTGTTGCAGCACAAGGACTTCCGTGAGCGGGTCTGCATCGCTGGTGCGTGGGACGGGTGCCTCGACGTCGTGCGCGCGCAGGTGCCGGGCGTGCGGACGGCTCTGGGGTGGCGGGCGCTGGCCGCCGTCGTCACCTGTGCCCGCGCTGGTATGCCGCCTGCTCGCCGCTTCGCGACCGCCGAGTTCCTGCACGTGCCGGATCGGCTGGGGCGGGTGCAGGTCTTCGTCGAGCGGTTGGTGACGGGAGCGCACGGGATCGGGGTGAAGGTCGTCGTGTGGACGGTCAACGACCAGCCGTCGATGGTGCGGCTCCTCGACGCAGGGGTGGATGGCATCATCACCGACCGCCCGGACCTGCTCCGCGAGGTGCTCATCGCGCGTGACCAGTGGACCCCCATGCCGGTATCACCCGGCACCTCGGCCCCCAAGGGGTCGCTGGCTTCCTGAGTCCCTGACGCGCGAGCGCCCGTCCCACTGGTGGGACGAGCGCTCGCGGAGCAGGGCGGGAGTCGGTCAGGTCAGGTTCTGCAGCGTCTTGACCTCGTCACGGGCGGCCACGATCGCCGCGTGCTGCTGCTGGACCAGGGCACGGAAGCCGTCGCTGAGGTCGTCCTCCGCGAGCGCCTTCTCGTACTCCGACACCGCGTGGTCCTCGCCCGTGACAGCGGCGCCGAGGACGCCGGAGGCGTCGTCGCCGGTCAGCGCGTCCTTGAGCGAGATCCACCCGCGGTGCAGGCTGGCCGCGACCGACCCGCTCTCGTCGACGTCATCACCGTACGCGTGACCCATGGCCACGATGTCGCGGGCGAAGCCGGCGCGCTGCTCGGACAGACGCTCCATGGTCGTGGCGGCCTCCGGGCTGTCGCTGTCACGCAGCTTCTCGGCCGCGGACGCGAAGCCGTTCCGGCCGTCCTTGAGGGTCTCCACGAGGTCCTTGGCGACCTTCTCGTCAGCTGACATGGCTGGTTCTCCTTCTGTCGGTGAGGGCGTTCAACGGGGGGCCTACCCGCGCCACCCCCTCCCAAACCCACAGGTACAGGTGCGCTGCGGCCGCGGGTCCGATCAGGACGTCGATCGTCCGCAACCGCCAGTAGCGTGGAACACATGGCCATCGCACGCTTTCCCAGCATCGTCCTGGACTGTCCCGACCCCCTGGCGCTCGCCACCTTCTACGGCGCCATGCTCGACTGGGAGGTCGACACCGCCAACGCCGACGAGTCGGGCGGCTGGATCGACGTGAAGTCCGACTACGGCCAGTGCCTGTCGTTCCAAGGCGTCGAGGACTACCGGGCACCGGTCTGGCCCGGTCAGGACGTGCCCCAGCAGATGCACCTCGACGTGGTGGTCGACGACCTCGACGCCGCCGAGGCCGCGGTGATCGCCCTCGGCGCGACGAAGCACCAGCACCAGCCCGCGACGACGTTCCGGGTCATGCTCGACCCGGCCGGCCACCCGTTCTGCCTCTGCACCAGCTGACGGCTCGACGGGTCGCAGGCCGAGGGGCTAGGTGCCGCCGAAGGCCCCGTTCAAGCCGGGCGCGGTCCCGTCGCGGGTGGCCCTCGCCGCATGCCACTGTTCCGCGTACTCACTGTCATCTCGCTCATCCGCCGGAGCGGGATCCACACCGTCCCAGGACGCGTAACCGCCGAACAGACCGAAGGCGGGCTCGCTGTCGATCACCGCCTGCGCCAGCGCGGAGAGGGCCGGTTCCGGTATCGACGAGGTCAGCACTCCCGGGGTTCGCCGTTCCCCCAAGGTCACCAGGTGCGCCAACGGACCCACGTCGTCGGCGTGGAGATGGGCCCCTGCCACGAGCTCGGTCTGGACCGTCCGCAGGACGTCGTCGCGGTAGAGCCGCCCGATGGCCGACAGGGCGTCGACGTGCGCGGCCTCGAGCGCGTCCGACGGGGCCGTTCGCAGCAGGTAGCGGTACTGGCGGACCGTCTGGTCCTCCGGCCGGTCACTCGATTGTGCCTGCTTGGCGTGGCGCGCGGGCTTGAGCCCCATGGGTTTGAGGTTAGACCTGCGCGATGGTGCTGCCTAGACCGCCAGGACCCGGTATGCCGCGGACGCAGGGTGCGTCCGCGGCCTACCGGTCGTTGCAGTCGAGGTGCGTGCGGGGTCAGTCCTCCTTGCCGGCGGACATGCCGTCCTTGATGAGGTTCATCACCGAGGAGTCGGCGAGCGTCGTGACGTCGCCGACCTCGCGGTTCTCTGCGACGTCGCGCAGGAGGCGGCGCATGATCTTGMCGGAGCGGGTCTTGGGCAGCTCGGACACCACCATGATCGAGCGCGGCTTGGCGATCGGGCCGATCTCCTTGGCGACGTGGTTGCGCAGCTCCTGCACGGTGTCGTCACCGTGGTCCTCGTGGCCGCCGCGCAGGATGACGAACGCGACGACGGCCTGCCCGGTCGTCTCGTCGGTCGCGCCCACCACGGCCGCCTCGGCGACCGACGGGTGCGAGACGAGGGCCGACTCGATCTCGGCGGTGGACAGCCGGTGGCCGGAGACGTTCATGACGTCGTCGACGCGTCCGAGCAGCCAGATGTTGCCCTTCGCGTCGTACTTCGCCCCGTCGCCGGCGAAGTAGTACTTCTCCCCGAACCGGCTCCAGTAGGTCTCCTGGTAGCGCTCCGGGTCTCCCCAGATGCCGCGCAGCATGCCCGGCCACGGCTTGGTGAGCACGAGGTAGCCGACGGCCTCGGGGTCGTGCAGCGGCTGGCCCTCGTCGTCGAGGATCTCGGCGCTGATGCCGGGGATCGGCCGCTGTGCCGAGCCGGGCTCGAGGTTTGTGACGCCGGGCAGCGGGCTGATCATGATGCCGCCGGTCTCGGTCTGCCACCAGGTGTCGACGATCGGGCAGCGGCCACCACCGATGTTCTTGCGGTACCAGAGCCACGCCTCCGGGTTGATCGGCTCACCCACCGAGCCGAGCACCCGCAGCGACGAGAGATCGAACTTCGCGGGGATGTCGTCGCCCCACTTCATGAACGTCCGGATCGCGGTGGGCGCGGTGTAGAGGATCGAGACCTTGTACTTCTCGACAATCTCCCACCAGCGGCCCTGGTGCGGGGTGTCAGGCGTGCCCTCGTAGATCACCTGGGTCGCGCCGTTCGCCAGTGGCCCGTAGACGATGTAGGAGTGCCCGGTCACCCAGCCGATGTCGGCCGTGCACCAGTACACGTCGGTCTCGGGGTGCACGTCGTGGACGACCGAGTTCGTGTAGGCCGCCTGCGTGAGGTAGCCCGCCGTCGTGTGGAAGATGCCCTTCGGCTTCCCGGTGGTGCCTGAGGTGTAGAGGATGAACAGCGGGTGCTCGCTGTCGTGGGGCACGGGCTCGTGCTGGTCGCTCGCCGAGTCGACGACGTCGTGCCACCAGACGTCACGGTCGTCGTTCCACGCCACGTCGTCCTTGGTGCGCTGGACGACGAGGACCTTCTGCACGGTGCTGTCGCCCTCGACGGCTGCGTCGACCGCGGGCTTGAGCGGAGCGCTCTTGCCGCGCCGGAACTGGCCGTCGGCGGTGATGACGACCTTGGCCTCGGCGTCGGCGATGCGGGTGCGCAGGGCGTCGGCGGAGAAACCCCCGAACACCACCGAGTGCGGCGCGCCGATCCGCGCGCAGGCCAACATCGCGGCCACGGCCTCGGGGATCATCGGCAGGTAGATGGCGACCCGGTCGCCCTTGGCGACTCCGAGTGACTCCAACGCGTTGGCGGCCTTGGCCACATCACGCTGCAGGTCGGCATACGTGATCGTGCGCGTGTCGCCGCCCTCGCCCTCGAAGTGGATGGCGACGCGGTCGCCGTTGCCTGCCTCGACGTGCCGGTCCACGCAGTTGTATGCCGCGTTGACCTCGCCGCCGACGTACCACTTGGCGAACGGCGCCCCGCTCCAGTCGAGCGTCTGGTCGAAGTCCTTGGCCCAGGTGAGCCGCTGCCTGGCCTGGTCGGCCCAGAACCCCTCGAAGTCCGCAGCGGCCGCGTCGTAGAGCTCGGCGGTGCCGTTGGCCTGGGCGGCGAACTCGGGGGTGGGTGCGAGGTCCAGACCCTCGGGGTGGCTCGTCGTCGTGGGCTCGGACACGGTGGTTCCTCCTGGCGGCATCGGCAGGCAACTCTCGCAGCAGTGCGTTCGAGGTCGCGTTGACGACCCCAGCCAACCCGCATCCGGGCCGTGCATCAAGGGGAGCGGTCGCGGTGATCGGTCGGCGGACGATGCGGGCGGTCAACGGCTAGCCTTGGGCGCCGTGAGCACCACGACGAACACCGCCTCGGATGCCGGGTCCGGCGTCACCGCGCAGCACCCCGCAACGCGGGGGTGGCGGGTGGTGCGCAGGTTCTGGCCCCAGGTCGCCGTGCTGCTCGCGGCCCTGCTCTGGTGGCCGGTCGGGTTCCTGGGCGTGACGTCGTGGCTCCACCTGCCACTCAGTGTCTTCGACGGTGACGTCCTCTTCCTCGGAGCGACCGCGGCAGCGGCCTCGGTGTCGCTGCTGGTGCGCTCCCCCTGGCCGCGGTTCGCGATCGTGGTCGTGTTCAGCGGGCTGGGGTGGCTGCTCGACGCCCCCGCCACGGACGACTACCCGCACGAGCGGGCGGCGCTGGCCGCACTGCTCGGGGCGGCCGCCCTGGTCGGCATCGCTCTCGGCGCCCGCGGGTCGAAGGGTCCGGTGGCCGCAGGCACGGTCGTGGTGATGGTCGCCGGCCTGTCGCCGGCCACCTGGCCGACCGAGGCAGCTGTGGCCGTGGCGCTCGCGCTCCCGTTCGCCGTCGCCACCTGGCAACGCGTGGCGCCCACGATCCTCGCCGTCCTGCGGCTCGCCCTGACCTGGTTGCTCTTCGCGCTGCTCGCGCGCGCGCTCTCCTACGGCTGGGACGTCCTGCGCCCCGGCACCGGTGGCGGGCTGACCCTGCGGGAGCAGGCTCGACGCGTCGCCGAGCCGGCCTGGAACTTCGTGCGCACCCAGTGGTGGACGTGGTCCCAGATCCGGCTGCAGGAGCTCGTGCCCTGGCTCTGGCTGACCGGCGTCGTGGCCGTCGTGCTGGTGGTCGGGCGGGTCGTGGTCGCCCGGCGCGGGGCCGCCCGCAAGCGCCAGGCGCTGGCGATGGACGAGGAGCGGATGAGGGGCCGGCGCTGAGTCCTGCTCAGCAGGCGCCCAGCAGGCGCCCAGCAGGCTCAGCCAGCCGAGCGGTCGGGCTCACCCGTGGGGGCCCGACCGCTCACCTCGCTGGAGTCACCAGCGATGGGCCACGTCGATGACCAGCCGGCTCGTCGTCGCGTCCTGGATCGTGAAGACACGGAACGGCAGCCGAGCGCGCACCCCCAGCCCCACCGAGGTCTGCCCTTCGAAGGTCCCGGCGAACGCGACCTGCCGGAAGGTCCTGTAGCCCGTCACGTCCACCAGCTCGCGCCGGTTCGCGGGGTGGTAGCTCGCCGCCCCCGTGGACGTGTAGGCGGGCGCCCGTGTGACGACGAGCAGCTTGGCGCCACCGCGCAGCGGGACCACCGCACCCTGCCCCTCGGTCACGACGGCCGAGACGTAGCGCACGGAGTAGCCGGGCGCCTTTCCCTTGAGGTCGATGACCAGCCGGTCGAAGCAGGCGTGCCGGCCGGCACGGACGTTGGTCAGCGGGCCGGGGACCATGGTGCTGCGGCTCTTGGCCAGTGAGCCCCACGTGATTCCGCAGTATGGAGCCGCCGAGGCGGAGGTGCTCACGGCGACGGCGGGGATGACCGCGGCGACGAGGGCGATGACGAGCGACCGGATGGCCAGTCGCGTGGAGACACGCTTCCTGATGTTCATGGTGTCCTCCCTTCGGACACCGCAATGACGTCCACCCGGAGGGTGTGGTTGACCTCGGCTGGCCCGGTGACCGTGTCGTCCCCAAACGTCCCGGTCCGGCGGCACGGCGAGCGGGCGGCATACCCGAGCGTGGGCCGGGACGGCACGGTGCCGCGACCCTCCTGCGGGTCGCGGCACCGTGGTCCGTGGGTATGCCGGGTGGCTGGCTAGTGCGAGACCGCCTTCTCGGCCCCGTGGCCGGTCAGCGAACGCACCTCCATCTCGGCGTACTTGGCCGCGTTGAACTCCTTGCTCGTCACGGTGCCCAACCAGCCCAGGACGAAGGCGAGCGGGATCGAGATGATGCCGGGGTTGTCCAGCGGGAACCAGTGGAAGTCGGTGTTCTGCAGCATCGACAGCGACTTGCCGGTGACCGGGTCGACCGGCTTGCCCGAGACAACCGGGCTGAAGACGATCAGCGTGAGCGCCGTGATGAGGCCGCCGTAGATGGACCACAGCGCCCCGCGGGTGTTGAACCTCTTCCAGAACAACGAGTAGAGGATCGTCGGGAGGTTCGCCGACGCCGCGATGGCGAAGGCGAGCGCGACGAGGAACGCGATGTTCTGCCCGTTCGCCAGGATGCCTCCGAGGATGGCGAAGATGCCGATCACCACGGCCGTGATGCGGGCGACCCGCACCTCGTCCTCCGCCGAGGCCGTGCCTTCCTTGATGACCGAGTTGTAGATGTCGTGCGAGAGGCTGGCGCTGGCCGTGATGGTCAGGCCCGCGACGACCGCGAGGATCGTCGCGAACGCCACGGCCGAGATGATGCCCAGCAGCAGCTCACCGCCGAGCTCGTAGGCGAGCAGTGGTGCGGCCGAGTTGGCCTTGCCCGGTGCGGCGGCGATGGCCTTCGGTCCGACGAGCGCAGCCGCGCCGTACCCGAGGACGAGGGTGAAGAGGTAGAAGATGCCGATCAGCCAGATGGCCCACTCGACCGACTTCCGCGCCTCCTTCGACGACGGCACCGTGTAGAACCGCATCAGCACGTGCGGCAGGCCGGCGGTGCCGAGCACCAGGGCCAGCGAGAGTGAGATGAAGTCGATCTTGGTGGTGCCGGTCTTGCCGTACTGCAGTCCCGGGTCGAGCACCTTCTTGCCACCGGAGGCCTGGACGGCGTCGCCGAGCAGCGAGCTGAGGTTGAGCCCGAACTTGCCGAGGACCCACAGGAACATCACGCCGGCGCCGATGATCAGCAGGACGGCCTTGATGATCTGCACCCAGGTGGTGCCCTTCATGCCCCCGATCAGCACGTAGGCGATCATGATGACGCCGACCACGGCGATGACCAGGGACTGCCCGGTCTTGTCGTCGATGCCCAGCAGCAACGCCACGAGGCCACCGGCTCCGGCCATCTGCGCCAGGAGGTAGAAGAAGCAGACCGCGAGCGTGGAGATCGCGGCGGCCATGCGCACCGGACGCTGCTTCAGCCGGAACGACAGCACGTCGGCCATCGTGTACTTGCCGGCGTTGCGCAGCAGCTCGGCCACGAGGAGGAGGGCCACCAGCCACGCGACGAGGAAGCCGATCGAGTAGAGGAAGCCGTCGTAGCCGTTGAGGGCGATCGCCCCGGCGATGCCGAGGAAGCTGGCGGCCGAGAGGTAGTCCCCAGCGATGGCGATGCCGTTCTGTCGCCCGGTGAAGGCGCGACCACCGGCGTAGAAGTCTGCGGCGCTGCGGTTGTTCCTCGACGCCCGGATGACGATCGCGAGGGTGATGAGGACGAAGACGCCGAAGATGCTGATGTTGAGCGCCGGGCTGCCGACCTCGGTCGCAGCCGGGGCGAGGGTGGGCAGGCTCATCGCCGGTCCTCCCCGATGGTCGTGGCGAGGGCGGCCGCGCGCGGGTCGAACTCCCGGTCGGCCCACCGCACGTAGATGATCGTGATGACGAAGGTCGACACGAACTGGCCGAGGCCGAGGAGGAGGCCGACGTTGACGTTGCCGAACACCTTGGTGCTCATGAAGTCCGAGGCGTACACGGACAGCAGCACGTAGAGGAAGTACCAGGCGAGGAACAGGCCGGTCATCGGGAAGACGAACCGGCGGAACCGGGACCTGAGCTCCGCGAAGTCCGCGGAGTCTTGGAGTGCGACGAACGGGTCGTGCTCCGTGCGAGCGTCGTTGCTCACGGGACACCTCCAGTGGTGGCGCGGGCTTGTCCCGCGGTCGCCGCCACTGTGCTCCTGCAGCCCCCTGAGCAGCAGGTATGCCGTGTGGTCGCGCGCCGTGCGGAAGGCTGCGGTCGCCGGGTGGCCCGCGTTCCTGCGACGAACGGTCGGTGGTGTGCGCCCAGCGGCTGTCGTCAACGCGAGGTCGTCAGGTCACCCGCGACCTGGAGTCGGGCCAGCCGCGGTCGAGGGCCAGGTCCTCGGGGGTGTGCAGCCGGACCATGGTGCGGGCCGTGTGTCGCGGGATCCGCCCGGGGGTCGCCAGCGACACGACCACGGCCGTCGCGAACGCGAGGGGGATCGTCCAGGCGGCGGGCTGGCCGAGCAGCGCGCCCAGCCACCCGGGGATCGGACCGGCGAAGATCGTCAGGGCCACGGCGGCGGCGGCCAGGCTCCCCCGACCACGAGCCCGGCAGCCGCGCCCACGGTGCTCAGCCCGCGCCACCACGACCCCAGCACCAGGAGGGGGCAGAACGTCGATGCGGCCACGGCGAACGCCAAGCTCACCATGGTCGCCAGTCCGACGGGCTCGATGAGCCTCGATGCGGCATACGGGACGATCACGGACAGCACCGTCGCGAGCCGGAACCCTTGGGCGACAGTGAAGTCGTCGCCGGTCATCCGGCCGAGACGCCGCCTGAGCAGGTCCTGGTCGATCACCCCCGCCACCGACATGGTGAGGCCTGAGGCCGTGGAGAGGAAGGCGGCGAAGGCTCCACCGGCCAGCACGGCCGAGAGGGCCTTCCCGAGGTGGTCCGGCAGCATGGCGCCCGGCAGCCGGAGCACGAGCGTGTCGGCGGCGCCACTGGTCAGGTCAGGCAGGTAGACCCGGCCGAGCACCCCGTAGAGCGGCGGGAAGAGGTAGAAGGCGCCGAGCAGGGCCACGACGGTGACGGTCGTGCGACGCGCTGCCTTGCCGTCGGGGTTCGTGTAGAACCTGACCAGCACGTGCGGGAGGCCCATCGTCCCCAGGCTGAGGGCGAGCAGGAGGCTGTAGGTGGCGTAGACCGGATGCCCTTGTCCTGCAAGTCCGTTCAAGGGCTCGACCCACTTGGACTCCTGCGCGGCGGCCGGTCCGGGGGCGCCGTCGCCGACCCACGCGCCGAGCAGGACGAACGCGGGGACGGCGATGGCGCTGAGCTTGACCCAGTACTGCACGGACTGCACCAGGGTGATCGAACGCATCCCACCGGCGGCGACGTTGGCCACGACGACCACGGCGACGATGAGTCCCCCCACCCACGTCGGCGCCCCCGTGACGGTGCCCAGGGCCAGGCCTGCGCCCTGGAGCTGGGGGAGGAGGTAGAGCCAGCCGATGCCGACCACGAGCACGGAGCAGAGGCGACGGATCACCGTGCTCTCGAGCCTGGCCTCGGCGAAGTCGGGCAGCGTGTAGGCGCCGGACCGTCGCAGTGGCGCCGCGACGAGGACCAACAGGACGACATAGCCGACGGTGTAGCCGACGGGGAACCACAGCATGTCCAGTCCGTTGGTGTAGACCAGCCCGGCGATGCCGAGAAAGCTTGCGGCAGAGAGGTACTCACCGCCGATGGCACTCGCGTTGCGGTAGGGCGTCACGGTGCGTCCGGCCACGTAGAAGTCGCTGGTCGTGCGCGACAACCGCAGCCCGAACGCGCCGATCGCGAGCGTCACCGTGCAGACCAGGACGATGGCGACGACGCCGTAGGCCGGGTTCACCGCCGACGCACCACGTCGGAGAACTCGGCCTCGATCCGCTCGGAGGCCCGAACGTAGAAGCGGGCCACGATGATCGCGACCGGGTAGACCACCACGGCGAGCACGATCCACGGGAGGGGGAAGCGGCCGAGCTCCATCGTCCGGGTCGCGGGCACCAGCAGGAACAACAGGGGCAGCCCACCGAGCCCCACCGCTCCGAAGGCGAGCACACGGAGCGCCAGTCGCAGCTGGGCCGACATCAGGCCGGCCATGTATACCTCTCCCAAGGTGCTCTGCTCGTCGAGGTCGCGGGTGAGCGGGCGCAGGTCGCGGCGAGTCGCCGCGTCCCGGCGGGTGCTGGTGACGCGGACGCGTGACGGCCCCTGGGTCGGCGGAGACCCGTTCGACTCGGCGGGCCGACCGGTGCCGGAGGTCACGACGTCGGGCGCAGGGTCGCGCGCAACAGGCGGTCTCGTAGCTCGCGGGTGTGCCGTCGGCTCACCTGGAGCTCGGCGTCGTCGAGGACCACGCTGCAGCGGCCGTGCTCCATCCGCACTTCCTTGACGTGGGACAGCGAGACCAGCGTGCTGCGGTGGATTCGCACGAATCCCGCTGCGGCCCAACGCTCTTCGAGGGTGCTGAGCGGAATGCGCACGAGATGGCTGCCGGCAGACGTGTGCAACCTCGCGTAGTCGCCCTGGGCCTGTGCGTAGCGGACCTGGCTGCGCGTGATGAACCGGGTGACGCCGGCGAGCTCGACGGGGATGGTCTCGTCCTCGGACTCCCCGCCCGCGCCCTGAGGTGTCGGCGTGCCCGGCTCCACGGCCGCGACGACCCTGCGCACCGCCTCCGCGAGCCGGTCTCGGCGGACCGGCTTCATGACGTAGTCGGTGGCGTCCACGGCGAACGCATCGACGGCGTGCTGGTCGTGGGCCGTCACGAAGACCACCTGGGGTCGCTCGACGAACCGCGCGATGACCCGAGCCAGCTCCATGCCGTCGAGGCCGGGCATCGAGATGTCAGTGAAGACGACGTCGATGTCGCCGGAGTCGAGCGACCGCAATGCATCCGCACCACTCGACGCGGTCACGACCTCGGCGATCCGGTCGTCCTGCCGCAGGAGCCAGCTCAGCTCCTCGAGGGCCGGTGCCTCGTCGTCCACGACGAGGGCACGCAGGGCTGCACCCGTGGAGCCACCGGTGGCGTCCTGCGGGCGGCGGTGCTCCGGGTCGCCGGGAGGGGCGCCAGCCATGGGGGAGAGACTACGTCGTCGCGTGGACGCCGGGGGCGTACTTGGGCACCCGGAAAGTGACCTTGGTCCCCGCCCCCGGGGCCGTCTCGACGACCAGGCCGAAGTCGTCGCCGTAGACCTGGCGGAGCCTGGCATCGACGTTCCCCAGGCCGACGTTGTCGCCGTCGGAGTGCCCGTCGAGGACCGTGCGGATCGCTTGCGGGTCCGACCCCACCCCGTCGTCCTCCACCGTGATGACGGCCTCGGCGCCCTCGTCGCTGGCGGTGATGCTCACGTGGCCGCCACCCTCCTTGGTCGCCAGGCCGTGCCGCACGGCGTTCTCGACGAGCGGCTGGATCGCGAGATAGGGGACCGTCACCGGCAGGACCTCCGGCGCGATCAGCAGCGAGATCCGCAGGCGGTCACCGAACCTTGCCTGCTCGAGCACGAGGTAACGCTCCACGTTGCGCAGCTCCTCCGCCAAGGTCGTGAACGCCCCTCCCCGGCGCAGCGCGTAACGCGTGAAGTCGGCGAACTCCAGCAGCAGCTCCCGGGCGCGGTCCGGGTCGGTGCGCACGAACGACGCGATCGCTGCGAGGGAGTTGTAGATGAAGTGCGGGCTGATCTGGGCGCGCAGGGCGCGCAGCTCGGCCTCCATGGTGCGGGTGCGCTGGTGGCCGAGGTCGGCGAGCTCGGCCTGGGTGGCCATCCAACCGGCCACCTCCTCCGTCGCCCGGGCGAGCCCGGCCGACGCGTTCGGCCCGTATGCCGCGAGCGCCGCGACCACGCGGTCGCCGGTGACGACGGGGGCGATCACCGCAGAGCGGACCGGGCAGTCGGGGTCAGCACACTGCACCTGACCCGCCCGCAGGACGATGGTCCGACCGGTGCGCAGCACCTCTTGGGCGTGCTCGGCCGCCCCGCCGGCGTGGTGGTCGGCCGCACCGTCCCAGGCGAGCAACCCCCCGGCGTCGCAGATGGCGACCGCGGGCGAGCCGAGCAGCTCACGCAGGTGCCTGGCGGCACGGCTCGTGCCGTCCTCGGTGAGCCCGTCCTGCAGGTGTCTGGCGGCAAGCGATGCGGTGTGCAGGGTCGCATGGGTGGCCTGGTCGACCTCGGAGACGAAGCCGCGCGACGCGTTGCGGCCGTGCCGGAGCAGGCGAACCAGGGCGTAGAGCAGTCCGAGGGACCCCGCGACGAAGATCGCGGTGGGGAGGTGGAAGCTGCCCGACACACGGCGAACTCTAGGCTGCTCTGCGTGGTCGACGTCATCGCTTCGCTGAGTGCCCTCGCCGAGCTGCCGGGCGTCCCGGAGCGGATCGCCGCCGCGCGTGGTGCCTGCGAGCAGCTGCGCTGGCACGAGGCCCTGCGGCGTCGCATCCCCGAGGCGTCGGCCGAGTCGCGGGTGCGTGGCGCCCAGGCGAGTGCCGCGCTCGAGGGGGCGACCGTGCCGCTCGACCTGGTGCGTGACGTGATGCGCGGCGCGGCCCAGTGGCCGGTGCAGCCCGACCCGGTCGAGCTGGTGGCCCGCGGCGCCGTCACTGCGACGGCCGAGAGCGAGCACGTGCGTGGGCTGGTGACCCGGGCGCCGTTGCAGGCACTGGCTCGGCTGCACGTGGCGGCCGCCGCCGAGCTGCTGCCCGCCGAGCAGGTCGGTCGACCCAGGGTGGCGGGGGAGACCAGTGCCGAGTTCCGGGACCTCGGGGAGGCCCCGGACGCAGGCGCCCTCCGCGACCGGCTCGAGCTCCTGGCCGCCGTCATGACAGCGGGATCGGGCGTCCCGGCTCTCGTCGTGGCGGCCGTGGCGCATGCCGAGATCGCGACCGCCCGGCCCTTCGTCCGCGCCAACGGGGTGGTGGCCCGGGCCGTCGAACGAGCCCTCGTGCAGGCCACCGGCCTCGACCCCACCGGCGTGGTCGTGACCGAGGCCGGGCACGCCACCCAAGGTGGACCGGCCTACCTCGGCGCGCTCGCGGCATACGGCACGGGCACGCCTGAGGGGCTGGGACTGTGGATCGGGCACTGTGCCGACGCGCTGGTGGCCGGCGCGGCGCAGGGAGTGCAGATCTGCGACGCGGTCCGCGCCGGTCGGCTGACCTGACTCACCTGGATCGACTTTCAGGCTGCTCGGAACCCGTGGCGGTCCATCGGCCACGTGGTGTGGGTGCGGCCGTCGGGGGCGGTCCAGGTGCAGACCCCGAACTCGTCCATCGCCACGTGCCAGCCCGCGTGGTGTTTGAACCCGTGGTGGGTCGCGCACAAGGTCTGCAGGTTGGACACGGTGGTGGGTCCGTCGGGATGGCGGATGACGTGGTCGAGCTGGCAGCGCCGGGCGGCGGTGCCGCAGCCGGGGAAGCGGCAGGTGCCGTCGCGGGAGCGGACGGCTCTGGCGGTGCGGGCACCGGGGCGGTAGGTCTGGGGGTCCTGCCAGCGCACGGCGCCGGTGACGGAGTCGCTGCGCGCGAGCCGGATGGTGACGTCAGGGTCGTGGAGCAGGGCGACGAGGTCGGCGGGGAGCAGGGAGCCGATGGTGGGGACCTCGGTGTGGGAGGACACGAACCACAGGTCGCCGCCGTGGTCGTGCAGGACCCCGTCGTCGACCTCCTCACAGCCGGCGAGGTCGACGTAGCCACCGCCCGACTCGGGAAGCTCCAGGTCGACGGGCTCGTCGAGGCACTCGGTCGAGACGCCAAGGTCTGGCGGGGGCTGGTGACCGTGGCCGCGGTCGATCGGGGCGACGAGCTCGATGGTGGTGCTGATCGTGGCGTTGGCCTCGACGAGGTCAGCCAACGCGTCGGCACGCGCCATCCCCATCGTGAGCCCGGGCTGGACTCGGGCGTACTCGGCCGCGAGCCCGTCGACGGCACCCCAGATGCGCATCGCCGCGGGGGTCGGGAGGTCGGCGACGAGACGGGACATGCCGGTGCACTCACCCGGCCGCACCCGGACCTCGCTCCGACGCCGACCCAGCTCTGCGAGGCGTACGGCGTCGTCGGGCAGGCACCGGTCGGCAGCGCGCCGGGCCCGGCGTCGTAGCTCCGCGCAGCTCAGCTCGGTGATGTCGCCGTCGAGGACGCGGGCCTCGAACTCGTGCAACCGCTCGGGTGGGGCGGCGGCTGACTCGGCGACCACGGCATCCACGCGGTACGGCTCGGGATCGCCCGCCCAGGCCATCGCCTGGACCTGCGGCAACGCACACACCGCCCGGCGGGCATGGTCGACTCGAATCGACATGGTGCGCGGCGACACGTGCAACAGGGCAGCGAGAGATCCAGCCGCCAGGGCCTGCCCCGACAGGTGCGGGCGCCGGGCGCCAACCAACGCCGCATCGGCCGCGTCCTGCTCGATCCGCTCCTCGCAGCGCCGGGCCGCGGTTTCCATCGCGGAGCGCTGGCGAGCTGCCACGGCATTCGTCACCCGCTGGGTCGCGAGGACCAGGGCCTCGGCCTGCCCGACCGGCAGCTCGGCGATCTGCTCGTCGGTGAGGGTGAACAGCGCACCAGCGAGGGCGGCCGGGTCTGCCGCCTGCACGGACTCCACGCTCTCGAACATGTGTCCAACTCTAGAAGTCGCCACTGACAGCGCCTCGCCGTGCGCGGCCACGGGCCATCCGGCAAGCCGGAGCCGTGCAGCGCGAGAGCCCTTGAGGCGACCCGCGTTTCGGCGGGGGAGTCCGCAGCACGCCCCGGCCTCGCACGTGGCAGCCGGACACGCGCGAGTCCCACGCGTCGTGCAATGTCAAGGGTTCACTTTGCGCCGACGCGGGAGTACACATGGAGGCAAGTCGACGTACGCGAGTCCGACGGCCACCGTGACCCCATCGGGCACCCACGCGCGGGCAGTCCACTGGTGGACCGATCGTGACGGGCTTGTCCCGGTGCGACAACTACAGAATGCACGCCTGGTAACCCGTGGCGGATCACGGCTGATGGCACCCCGCGACGCGGGGTGCCATCCCCCTGTGCGGGGTGCTTTGTCCGCAATGGGTGGTGGTGTCCCCACAAAAACTCGAATCTCGTGGGCGAAACGCCTCATCAACGAGTTGCGGTTGAACTCTAAATGGTCCACCATGAAGGCGTCCGCTCCCCCTTGTGGGTAGAGCGGATCGGCGCACCGGCTCCTCCCCCCCGGAGCTTGGCGCGTCGACGGCCCCGGTTGTCCCCCCGACCGGGGCCGTCCCCTTTCTCCGGCCAGGTCACGGACTCCATCTAGCCTCCACCTCGGCCTCGCGCGTGGCCGCTCAGGCCGGTCCGCAGCGCCGGTCCGGCGCTCCGTCACCGTGACGCGCGATCCCTTCCACAGGCATGCCTTCCCCTGCCCGTCGTCCACAGGCCGACAGAACGCTGCTCGGTCGTCGCCCCCCGCTGGGCACAGGCTGGGGGCATGGACCATCGGGTGCTGGGTGTGATCGGGGCCTCGGGCGGCTTGGGGGTGTCGACCCTCGTGGTCGCGCTGGCCGTTCGTGCTGCAGGGACGGTGGGGGCGACGGTGGCGGTCGACGGTGCACCAGGCGGCGGTGCCCTCGACGTCACGGCCTGCGTGGAGCATCGTCCGGGTCTGCGGTGGGCCGACCTCACGGGCGCCCAGGGTGGCATCGACGGCGCGGCCCTGCTGCGTGAGCTCCCTGCCGAGGGTCCGGCGAGGGTCCTCGCGGGTCGGGGCCCGGCGCCTCCCGACGAGGTCGTCCGGGCCGCACTGGCCGGGCTGGCCCGGGTGTGCGGCCTGACCGTGGTCGACCTGGGCCAGTCGCCGCTGCGGGCCGATGCATGCACCGAGCTCCTCCTCGTCGTCGGGACCACAGCACGCCAGCTGGCCGACGGAGCCGGTGTGGCCGAGCGGCTCCACGACCTGACGGTGCCCGTCGCCTTGGTGCTGCGGGGCCGCCGGGCGGAGCTGGTCGACCCGGAGGAGGTTGCGGTGCACCTCGACCTCCCGTTGGCCGGCGCTCTGCGAGAGGACCCACGCGTGGTCGTCGACGCCGATCGCGGGCGACCACCGGGGAGCCGGGGCTCTGGCCCGCTGGCGGCGTTCGTCGACTCGCTGGTCTCCGTGCACGCGCCGTGGGCCGTCGGACTGTGAGGCGCGAGACGCTCATCGCCGACCGGATCCGGCGAGGCGAGACGCCCGATCCCAAGGCGCTGCGAGCCATCGCGTCCGCCGACGCTGCTCGGCTCGGCGAGGCCGGTGTCGAGGCCGCGCGCGTTCTGCTGTCCTCCCAGGTGCTCGGTCTGGGCCCGCTGGAGGCGTGTGTTGGCGACCCGCTGGTCACCGACGTCCTGGTCAACGGCGACGGATCGGTCTGGCTCGACCGTGGCGACGCGGCACTGGTGCCGGCGGGCCTGGCGCTGGAGCCGGGCGAGGCGCGCCGGCTGGCCGTCAGGCTCGCTGCCCTCGCGGGTCGCAGGCTGGACGAGAGCCAGGCCTGGGTCGATGGGTTGCTCCCCGGGGGGATCCGCCTCCACGCCATCCTTCCGCCGTTGGTCGATGGAGGCGCCCACCTGAGCCTGCGCGTGCCACGCACAGCTGGTTCAGGGCTGGCGGAGCTCCGGTCGCGGGGCATGTTCGGTCCCGAGGTCGAGGACCTCCTGCGCGCGCTGGTCCGCCGACGGTGCTCCTTCGTGGTCAGCGGCGGGACCGGCTCAGGCAAGACGACCCTGCTGGCGGCGATGCTCTCCGAGGTGGCGCCGGGCGAGCGCATCGTCGTGGTGGAGGACGTCCGCGAGCTGGCCGTCGCCCATCCCCATGTGGTCCGCTTGCAGGGCCGGGGCGCGAACGTCGAGGGCCGCGGCGCCGTCGACCTGGTCGACCTCGTCCGGCAGGCCCTGCGGATGCGACCCGACCGGCTGGTCGTGGGCGAGGTCCGTGGTGCCGAGGTGCGCGAGATGCTCGCGGCGCTCAACACCGGGCACGAAGGTGGCTGCGGCACACTGCACGCGAACGCACCCGGGGACGTGCCCCGGCGTTTCGACGCACTGGGCGCCCTGGCAGGACTACCCCGCGAGGCGATCCAGACGCAGCTCGCCAGTGCGGTCGAGGTCGTCGTGCACCTGGGGCGCCACGGTGGGGACCGCCGGGTCGCCTCGCTCTCGGTGTTGAGGTGGAACGGCTCCGAGACCGTCTGCGACCTCGCCTGCGACGTCGCCTCGGATCGCCGGGGTCCCGGGTGGGTGGCGCTCGCGGGCCTCGCCGGGATCGACCCATGATGCGTGACGGCCCCGGGCACCTGCTCGTGCTGGTCCTGGTGTCGGCGACCGCGCTGCTGTGGCCCGCCAGAGGTCAGCGGCGCCCGGGGCGCACGCATCGGCGGACCACCGACCCGGGTGGTGGCCATGGTGGCGATGCCGGAGGTGGTACCGGCAGTCGCCGAGGGGCGGGCGGTGGCCGAGGGGCGGGCGGTGGCCGACCCCGCGCGGCCGGCGGGGTGATTGACCGGCCACGATGGCGCGCCACCGCTCGGCGCAAGGCCCTTGAGCGGGCACTCGCGGCCCTGGTGGCCGCGCTGGCGGCCCCCCTTCGCGCCGGGGTGCCGCCCGCGGTCGCGGTCGCAGCGGCTGAGCCGGCGTTTCGTGACGACCCAGCACTGGGTCCCCTTCTCGTCGACCTCGCCGACGCTGCGGCGCACGGTGCATCACTCGCCGACGTCTGGCTGCAGCATGRCCGGACCCACCAGAGCCCCGAGCTGTCATTCGTCGGTCGGGCCTGGGCGCTGAGCGAGCTGACTGGTGCACCGTTGGCCGACGCGTTGGCGTGCGGGGAGCAGGTCCTGCGGGCTCGGACGCGCGCGCGAGACCGGCTCGMAGCGGCAGCGGCCGGCCCGAAGGCGTCGATGACGGTGCTGTGCCTCCTGCCGGCCTCCGGTCCGTTGGTCGGTGCGGTGATGGGGGTGGGCCCGGTGACCCTGTACTTCTCGTCAGCCGTGGCCACCGGGAGCCTGGTCCTTGGTCTCATCCTGGGGATCGGCGCCTGGGGGTGCAGCCGGCGGATCCTCCGGGCGGCGGGGTGACGGCCGTGCTGATCTGTGCGCTCGCGGGTCTGGTGCCTCTCTTGTGGCCGGCGCGTGGTCGGCGGAGCGCGCCTTCCGCGCCGGTGGGGCAGCCCGCGTCGACCTGGTCGGGCGCTGGTGCAGGTCGCCGCGACAGTCCCTCTTGGCTCGGCGCGGGCAGAGGACGGTCGTGGCTCAGGGCCGGCCGCGGCCACCGGGAGGACTACTCCGACGACGTCGCCGACGCCCTCGTCCTCGTGGCCTGGGGACTGCGTGCCGGGCTCCCGCTGACTGCTGCCCTGCAGCACGTCTGTGAGACGGCTTCGGGGACAGTGCGAGGTGACCTCGCAGCCGTGGTGGCAGCGCTGCGGTGGGGTCTGCCGGCGCAGCAGGCCTGGGCTTACGCAGGCCCGAACTGGCGCGCGGCGGCCACCGCGACCCACCTGTCCGAGCAGACCGGGGCGGCTGCGGCCGAGGTCCTCGAAGAGGCTGCCACCCGGATGCGCGAACAGGGTGAACGCGCACGTGAGCGCGCGGCAGCCAGGGCCGGCGTGCTGTTGGTGCTCCCGCTCGGGCTGGGCTTCCTGCCGGCCTTCGCCTGCACCGCCGTCGTCCCCCTGGTCGCGATCCTCGCTGACGGGGTCCTCACCGGAGGGTCATGAGGGTCGCGGCCCGTGCACCACGCCGAAGGTCCTCGAACCGCAAGGCAGCCCCGGCCGACGGCGCGGACCGGCGCGACGGCGTGCGAAGGAACCCCGTGCGGCGGGCGACCGCGTCGTTGCGCGCGATCACGCACTCGCGTCCACAGCTCGACCGACGGCTCGACGTGGTCCACAGGGCAATGGGAGGGGCCTGGTGGCCCGTCCCCAGCTCCGCTGGACTGGGGGTCGGACAGGGGCTGCCAGCCCGCCAACCGCTCGAGGGGTACAACGTGAGATGCACACTGGTCACAAGGTTTTCGACGATCCGACGCACCGCCGAGGCCGGCATGACGACAGCGGAGTATGCCGTGGGCACGCTGGCCGCGTGCGCGTTCGCCGGCGTCCTGCTCGCGGTCGTCCGATCCGGCACGGTGAAGTCGGCGTTGGCTTCCGTCATCGCGGCCGCCTTGGGGTCGGTCGGGTAGCCGGCGAGGCAGGGATGGCGACGGCAGAGCTTGCCGCCGCCGTCCCGACGCTCGTCCTGGTGTTGTTCGTCGCCCTGTCAGCGCTCGCGACCGTCACCGACCAGGTGCGGTGTGTCGACGCGGCCCGGGCCACCGCCCGGGCCCTCGCGCGCGGCGACGACCAGGTCGCAGCGCTGTCAGCGGGTCGGCGGCTGGCGCCGCCGGGAGCCGCGTTCACCGTCTCGGGTTTCGGGTCGGGGTACGGGTCCGAGGTCGTCGTGGTGGTGCGAGGCACGCCGGCCCCCGGGCTGGGTTGGCTCGGGGCCCGGGCCACGCCGACGGGCCGCGCGGTGGCCGCCAAGGAGGAGGTGGGGTCCGATGACACGCGGCGGTGAGCCCGTTCGGCCGGTTCAGCCGGATGGGACCGGTGAGCGTGGCTCCGCGACGGTCATGGTCGTGGCGGCTGTCGGGGTGTTGGCTCTGGTGCTGGTGGCCGGTCTTGCCCTCGGCAGCGCTGTGGTCGCGACCCATCGAGCACGGGCGGCAGCCGACCTCGCCGCCCTCGCGGTTGCCCAGGCGGTGGAGCAGGGCGTGGAGCCAGCGACGGCATGCGCGTCGGGGGCCCGGCTGGCCGCGCGCAACGGGGCTCGTCCCGCGGGCTGCGTGGTCGCGGTGGATGGTTCCGTGACCTGCCGGGCGACCACCCAGCCGTCCTTCGTCCTGCCGGGCACCTCGGCCGACACCACGACGGCGACGGCCCGAGCCGGGCCGTCGCCGTGATGGAGGTGGTGAGGTGCCGACGCAGTCGGCCCCTGGGCTCACCCTGACAGGTCAGCTGTGCTGGGACACCCTGGATCGCTGTCGGGCGACGACCAGCGGCAGGTCACTCGCGGGCTGCTCGATCGGTCCGGTTGACCTCGTCGGTCGAGTCTGCGGAGTCGACCGAGTCGGCGGAGTCGACCAAGTCGGAACGGTTCGCCGAGTCGACAGTGTCGGCAGGGTCGGCAGGGTCGGCAGGGTCGGCAGGGTCGGCAGGGTCGGCAGGGTCGGCAGGGTCGGCAGGGTCGGCAGGGTCGGCAGGGTCGGCAGGGGCAGGGTCGGCAGGCTCCCGGCCCATGATCTTGTCGGCCACGGTCCGGTATCCGGGGTGGTTCGGGTCGTCCGAGGTCCCGTCGTCCGAGGTCCCGTCGCCGCGAGTGACGGTGTCGTCGGCACCCTCGTGGACGACTCCGTCCTCGGTGACCGAGTCGTCCCGGAGGACACGGGTCGAGTCGTCCGTCACGGCGTCGGAGGACGACCCGACGGGCGCGGCCGACGGGTCGGACAAGGCGCTGGAGTCGGACCCGGTGCTGGAGTCGGCCAGGGCGTCGGAGGAGTGGCGGGCGGCGAAGTCGTCACCCGTCGCGGGGTGCTCCTGGTCAGCGTGGCTGGCTGCGAGCCCCGCACCGGCAACCCCGGCTCCCGCACCGACTGCTGCGGCGGTGGCGGTCTGGCCCCCGGTCGAACGTTGGGCGAACTCCTGCTCGAGGCGGGTGCGCTCGTAGGCGCGGGCCCGCTCCTCGGCCTCCTGCTGCCGCGTGGCGAACTCGGTCTCGCGCTCGCGGTCCCGGGCGGCCAGGCGCGTCTCGAACTCCTCGTCCCGCACCCGGTCGCGCTCGGCCAGGGCGCTCTGGTGCGCCTCCTCGGCGCGAGCGCGCTCGTCGGCGCGGATGCTCTCCTCGATCTTGGCCTGCCGCTCGGCCTCCTTGGCCTCGCGGGCCGGGCGACGCCGACGCTTGGCGCTGCCCCGGATCATCCCCAGCCCGAGCCACAGGAGCAGCATCACGACCGCGCCCGTGATGAGCAGCGCGAGCGGGGTCATGCCCCAGCTGTAGCCGGCGAACTCCAGGTCGACCGGCGTGGTGAGCGAATCGGTGGTGAGGAACAGGATGACACCTGCTCCCACGGAGAGAAGGACGAGAATCAGGCCGAACACGATCACGGAAGGAACCTCCGACGATGAGGGGTGCGTGGTGCACCGTCCGCACTCGACCCTAGCCGCTGGCCTGCACGTTTGCCCGATTCGTCCTCGGCGGATCCTGCTCAGGAGCCGCGGCCGTCGCCGCTCCGGACGGGCTCTCCGGCGCACACCCCAGTACCGCGCGCAGCAGGCGGATCGCGCCCGATTTGTCCAGCGGCTCGTTCCCGTTGCCGCACTTCGGGGACTGGACGCAGGCAGGGCAGCCGCTCTCGCAGCGACAGGCGCTCACCGTCTCGAGGGTCGACCTCAGCCACTCCTCGAACGACTCGTACGCCCGCTCGGCAAAGCCGGCGCCGCCGGGGTGGCCGTCGTAGACCATGATCGTGGGCAGACCTGTGTCGGGGTGGAGGGCAGTGGACACCCCGCCGATGTCCCAGCGGTCGCAGGTGGCCACGAGGGGCAGCATGCCGATTCCGGCGTGCTCGGCCGCGTGCGCCGACCCCGGGATGTCGACCTCGCCCACCCCGGCCGCCGCCAGCCACTCCACCGGCATCGTCCACCAGACCGCGCGGGTGTTGAGGGTGCGCTGTGGCAGGTCGAGCGGATGCGTGCCGATCACCTCCCCGCTGGGCAGCCGTCGCAGGAACGAGGTGACCTGGGTGTGCACGTGGACCGTGCCGAACGACACCTGCACCGGTCCCCAGGCCATGCTGCGCTGTGCGCCCACGATGTCGAACGCGCTCACGGACTGCGCGAAGGTGCTCCAGCCGGGGTCCCCCCGCACCGCCGTCGCAGTCCCGTGCTCGAGGTCGAGCTCGGTCACGACGTAGGTGTCGCCCTGGTGGACGTGCACCGCTCCGGTGTGCACCTGGGTGTGTGCGGACGCTTCGTCGATGGTGCCCAGCACCCGTCCCGTGCGCTGCTCGACGATGCCGACGACCTCGCCGGCCCCCCGCAACGACACGTGGTCGGAGGCGCGGTCGGTCCGTGCCCAGTACCACCCGGTGGGCCGTCGGCGCAGGATTCCCCGTGCCACGAGCGCATCGACGAGCGGACGGGCCTGGTCGCCGAAGAGCGCGAGGTCGTCTTCCTTCAGCGGCAGCTCGGCCGCGGCGGCGGCCAGGTGGGGTCCGAGGACGTGGGGGTTGTCCGGGTCGAGCACCGTCGCCTCGACCGGCTGACCGAACACCACCTCGGGGTGGTGCACGACGTAGGTGTCGAGGGGGTCGTCGGCCGCGACGAACACCGCCAACGACCGCGTCCCGACGCGTCCCGCTCGGCCCGCCTGCTGCCACAGCGAGGCCCGGGTGCCCGGCCAGCCGGCCAGCAGCACGGCATCGAGGCCGCTGATGTCGATGCCCAGCTCGAGCGCGTTGGTGGCGGCCAGCCCGACGATCGTGCCGGCCCGCAGCGAGCGTTCGAGCTCGCGCCGCTCCTCCGGCAGATAGCCGCCCCGGTATGCCGCGACGGCCCCTGCCAGCCCCGGCGCCACCTCGCTGAGCGTGCGGCGAGCGCTGGTGGCGAGCGCCTCGACACCAGCCCGGGACTTGGCGAAGGCGACCGTCTGCACGCGCTGGGAGACCAGGTCGGCGAGCAGGTCGGCCGCCTCGGAGGTGGCCGAGCGGCGACGGTCGCCCTCGCCGAGCAGGCCCGGCTCCCACATCGCGAAGGTCATGGCCTCCCGGGGTGAGCCGTCCT
Organism: Pedococcus sp. P2_A3; assembly: GCF_056405035.1. Classification (NCBI taxonomy): domain Bacteria; kingdom Bacillati; phylum Actinomycetota; class Actinomycetes; order Micrococcales; family Intrasporangiaceae; genus Pedococcus; species Pedococcus sp. P2_A3. The sequence continues at coordinate 120,324 of NZ_JBFUCW010000016.1, forward strand.
CGGTGACGGGCACCACCGGCATACCGACGAGGCGGGCGGCGTGCTGCCCGGGGTCACGCACGGTCGCGGAGGCGAGGACGAAGGTGGGGTGCGAGCCATAGCGCGCGCACACCCGGCGAAGGCGGCGCAGCAGCGCTGCGAGGTGTGACCCGAAGACGCCGCGGTAGGTGTGGCACTCGTCGATGACGACATAGCGCAGCGCGCGCAGGAACGGCGCCCAACGCTCGTGCAGCGGCAACAACGAGTGGTGCACCAGGTCGGGGTTGGTGAGCACCAGGTGGGCGTGGTCGCGGATCCAGCGACGTTCTTCCGTGGCGGTGTCTCCGTCGTAGGTCGCCGCCCGCACCCCGGGCACGGCCATCGCCTGCACCCGGGCCAGCTGGTCGGCGGCGAGCGCCTTCGTGGGGGAGAGGTACAGCGCCGTCGCGCCCCGACCGGAGGGGGCGGTGGACCCCTCGACGAGAGCGGACAGGACGGGCAGGAGGTAGCCGAGGCTCTTGCCCGAGGCCGTGCCGGTGGCCATGACCACGTGCGACCCGGCGTGGGCCAGGTCGGCGGCGGCCCGCTGGTGCGACCAGAGGGAGGTCACGCCCGCCCCGGCGCACGCGGCATACACGCTGGGATCGACCCAGGTGGGCCACTCGACCAGCGCCGCCGCACGGGCAGGCACCTCGTGGACGTGCAGCAGGCGCTCGCTCCTGCTGCCGCTCGCCAGCCCTGCGAGCGCCGAAACCGGGTCGAACGCGACGCGGCGCAGCCCGCTGGAACCGGGTGGGGTGGGGCCGGAAGTGGACATTGCCGCTACCGTAATCCCGAGAGCAGACGGTCGAACCGCCCGCTCACCGGTGTCGGTAACGAAAGGGTGGACGTGGACCTCTCGGTCTCCAGCAGTGAGCAGGGCGCGGTGACGATCGTCCACGTCGCGGGCGAGATCGACGTCTACACCGCCCCGCTGCTCCGCGAAGTCCTTGACAAGCAGGTGGCGGCCGGGCGCACCGACCTCGTGGTCGACCTCGAGAAGGTCACCTTCATGGACTCGACCGGGCTGGGCGTGCTCGTGGGCCGCCTCAAGCTGGTCCGTGGCCAGAACGGCACGCTACGGATCGTGAGCGCCGAGGAGCGGATCCTGAAGGTCTTCAAGATCACGGGTCTGGACAAGGTCTTCCACATCTACCCCACGGTCGACGAGGCTGCGGCGGCGACGAACGCCTGACCGGAGTCCGTGGGTTGCCCACCGGGTTCGGGCCATACGGGGTCGAAACACCCGGCGAAATCCCTGTGACCCTCCTCACCCGGCGTCACAAACCCTGTGACGTGCATTACCCTCGCCAGCAACGTCCCCTCTGCGGTGCGCCATCGTGGCGCGCCCGTGGGCGGTCCTGATCGTTTCCCCATCGAGGAGGATGGAATGTCGCGCCTCGCGCCTGCCGCCACAGCTGCTGACCTGCAGCTGGACGGCACCAATCTCACCCTGGTCATCGTGGTGGCCGTCATCGCGGTCATCTCGCTGGCCATGGGTGTGTTCTTCCGCCAGCAGGTGCTGGCGGCCGACCCCGGCACCGAGAAGATGCAGGAGATCGGCGCTGCGGTCGAAGAGGGCGCCCAGGCCTACCTCGCTCGGCAGTTCAAGACGCTCAGCGTCTTCGTCGTGCTGGTCTTCGGTCTCCTCCTGCTGCTGCCCGCCGACACCGCCGGTGTCCGCTGGGGCCGGTCCGGGTTCTTCGTGGTCGGCGCGCTGTTCTCCGCCGCCATCGGCTACCTCGGCATGAGCCTCGCCGTGAAGGCCAACGTCCGCGTGGCCTCCGCAGCCCGGGGCGGTGACCGCGACTCCGGCATGAAGATCGCGTTCCGCACCGGTGGCACCGTCGGCATGGCGACCGTGGGCCTCGGCCTGCTGGGCGCTTCCGTCGTCGTCCTGCTCTACAAGGGCGACGCCCCCAAGGTGCTCGAGGGGTTCGGCTTCGGCGCCGCCCTGCTCGCCATGTTCATGCGGGTCGGTGGCGGCATCTTCACCAAGGCGGCCGACGTCGGCGCCGACCTCGTCGGCAAGGTCGAGGCCGGGATCCCCGAGGACGACCCGCGCAACGCCGCGACGATCGCCGACAACGTGGGCGACAACGTCGGTGACTGCGCCGGCATGGCCGCCGACCTCTTCGAGTCGTATGCCGTGATGCTGGTGGCCGCGCTGATCCTCGGCTCGGCCGCGTTCGGTGAGTTCGGGCTCGTCTTCCCGCTGCTCGTGCCCGCCATCGGCGCCGTGACGGCCCTCATCGGGGTCTTCATCACCCGTGTCAAGCCCGGTGAGAACGCCCTGTCGGCGATCAACCGTGGCTTCTACATCTCCGCCGCGATCGCTGCGGTCCTCTCCGGCGTCGCCGCCTACGTCTACCTGCCCGACACCTTCGCCGGGCTGAAGTCGAGCGACGCGGGCATCACCGCGCTGGCCGGCGACCCCCGCCGCACCGCCATCATGGCGGTCATCATCGGCATCATCCTGGCCGCGGTCATCCTGTGGCTGACCGGCTACTTCACCGGCACCGACAAGCGCCCGACCAAGGACGTCGCCCGCACCTCGCTCACCGGCGCGGCGACCGTCGTCCTCTCCGGCATCGGCGTCGGCCTGGAGTCGGCCGTCTACACGGCCGTCATCATCGGCGCCGCCGTGTACGCCGCCTTCCTGCTCGGTGGCGGCTCGGTCATCCTGTCGCTGTTCCTCATCGCGCTCGCCGGCTGTGGCCTGCTGACCACCGTGGGCGTCATCGTGGCGATGGACACCTTCGGCCCGGTCTCCGACAACGCCCAGGGCATCGCCGAGATGTCGGGTGACGTCGACGGCGAGGGCGCGCAGATCCTCACCGACCTCGACGCGGTCGGCAACACCACCAAGGCGATCACCAAGGGCATCGCGATCGCGACGGCCGTACTGGCTGCCACTGCGCTGTTCGGGTCGTACTCCGACGCGTGGAAGGCCAAGTTCGAGCCGATCATCCAGGCGCTGGCGAAGTCGACCGAGACCGACCTGGTGGGCAAGATCCAGAACGGCAGCCTGACCCAGGAGGCCGCGCAGGCGCAGTACACCGCGATCCTGCAGAAGGCCAACGCGCCGTTCGACCTGCAGATCGTCACGCCGAGCGTGCTGGTCGGCCTGCTGCTGGGTGCAGCGGTGGTCTTCCTGTTCTCCGGCCTGGCCATCAACGCGGTGACCCGCGCCGCCGGTGCCATCGTCTTCGAGGTGCGTCGCCAGTTCCGCGAGCACCCCGGGATCATGGACTACACCGAGAAGCCCGAGTACGGCCGCGTGGTCGACATCTGCACCAAGGACTCGCTGCGTGAGCTCGCGACGCCCGGTCTGCTCGCCGCGCTCACCCCGGTCGCTGTCGGCTTCGGCCTCGGCATCGGCCCGCTGGCGGGCTTCCTCGCCGGCGCGATCGGCACCGGCTGCCTCATGGCGGTGTTCCTCGCCAACTCCGGTGGCTCGTGGGACAACGCGAAGAAGATCGTCGAGGACGGCACCCACGGTGGCAAGGGCAGCGAGGCCCACGCCGCGACCGTCATCGGCGACACCGTCGGTGACCCGTTCAAGGACACTGCCGGACCGGCGATCAACCCCCTGATCAAGGTCATGAACCTCGTGTCGGTGCTCATTGCGCCGGCGATCGTGACCCTGTCGATCGGTGGCGACAAGAACAACCTCGCCCGCTACGGCATCGCTGCTGCCGCCATCATCATCGTGATCGCCGCGGTCGCCGTCTCCAAGGCGCGCGACCTGGCCATCGGCGGTGACGAGGACGGCGCGAGCATGTCCCGCGTGGACGCCGCCGCACCCGACTCGGGTGAGGCCGAGACCGCGCCGGGCAAGGCTGTCGACGAGGCGACCGACGTCGTCGAGGAGCCCGTGAACCGCTAGCTCCGCACGGCATACCCACGAGGCGGGCCGGCTCACCCCACGGGTGAGCACGTTCTACGAGAGCGACCCCGCCGATGAGGACCTGCGTGCCATGGCCGGCGCCTTCCTCGTGGAGGGGTCCGGCGGCACGCAGCTGATCGCACGGGACGCCGCCGGCCGGGCTCTGGGGCACGCCACAGTGCTGTGGAGCTGGGACACCACCCTCGGGAGGCGGCTCGCCGTGATGGAGGACCTCTTCGTCGCCGCCCACGCGCGTGGCCAGGGCGTGGGTGCGAGCCTCATCGCCGCGTGCCGGCAGCTCGCGGCCGACCGGGGCATCGAGTGGCTGGCGTGGGCGACCGCACCGGACAACGAGACGGCGCAGCGGCTCTACGACCGGCTGGCTGACCGGGCCGGCACATGGTTGGCCTATCGCCTGCCCACCGGCGACCCGGCGACCTAGGCTGGGGCCATGCAGAGTCCGCTCTTTGACCAGGCCAACCTCGAAGTCCAGGCGCAGCAGCGGTTCGCGCTGCAGAACCCCCAGATGCTCCGCGTCCACCTCGGCGGCGACGTGCTCGCGGTGAAGGGCGCCATGGTGTCCTACCAAGGCCAGATCCGCTTCGACCACGAGAAGGCCGGCAGCGTCGGCAAGCTCTTCAAGAAGGTCGTGACCGGCGAGGACGTCTCCCTCATGCGGGTCTCCGGCGAGGGCGACGTCTTCTTCGCCTCCGAGGCCGGTTTCGTCTTCCTCGTCGACCTCACCGGCGACGCCCTGAGCATCAACGCCCGCAACCTCCTGGCCTTCGACTCCACCATCGAGTGGGACATCAAACGGGTGCAGGGCGCCGGCATGCTCAGCGGCGGCCTCTTCAACACGACCCTCCAGGGCACCGGCACGGCGGCGATCCACACGGTCGGCCAGCCGGTGATCCTCGACTGCAGCCAGCAGCCCACCTACGTCGACGTCCAGGCCTGTGTGGGCTGGTCGGCCAACCTCGTGCCGCAGGTGGTGTCGAGCATGAACGTGCGGTCGATGCTGCGCGGTGGCTCGGGTGAGGCGTTCCAGTACGCGTTCTCCGGCCCGGGCTTCGTGATCGTCCAGCCCAGCGAGTGGACCCCACCGGCCGCGAGCGGTGGCGGCGGGGGTGGCGGCTTCAACCTCGGCGGCCTGCTCGACGGATGAGCAACCCCACCCCGGCAGCCGACCCCGAGCTGGTCGCCCGCCTGCGCGCAGACCTCGAGGCGGCGGCATACACGGTCGAGGCGGTCGGTGAGCTGCTCGGACCGCTCGCGGCCGCTGCCCTGGGCCGCGAGCAGATGATCCCGGCCCAGCGCGTCACGGCAGGCGCGGAGGGACCGCTGGCCACGCTGGTGCGGCTCTTCGGGCTCGGTGATGCCGTCGACACGGCCGAGGCGGCGTCGGCGCTGCCCACGCTCGGCCTCGACGGCGCGGCCGCCCTGAGGCTCGTGCGCGAGCAGGGCCCTGGAGTGGTGGCCACCTGCGACCTGCGTCCCTACGGCGACGAGGGCAACGCCTGGTGGGTCGCCTCCGACCTCACCGAGCTGGCCACCCGCGCGCCGCTGCGCGAGGACCACGTGCTCGGCATCGGCGGGGCCTCGACCACGCTCGCCTCGTGGACGCCCCGACCGGCAGTGGATCGTGCCCTCGACGTCGGCACGGGGTGCGGGGTGCAGGCCCTCCACCTCGGCTCGCACGCAAGGCACGTCACCGTCACCGACATCTCCTCGAGGGCCCTGGAGTTCGCCCGCTTCAACGCGGAGCTGAACGGGCTCGACTGGGAGTTCGTCGAGGGCTCCATGTTGGATCCCGTTGCGGGGCAACGGTTCGGACTCATCGTGAGCAACCCGCCCTTCGTCATCACCCCGCGCAGCGCCGATGTCCCGCTGTTCGAGTACCGCGACGGCGGACAGTCCGGCGACAGCATCGTCGCCGACCTCGTGCGGTCGATCGGCGACCACCTCGAGCCCGGCGGCGTCGCCCAGTTCCTCGGCAACTGGGAGGTCGTCGGCGACACCGACTGGCGTGAGCGGGTGCGCGGCTGGGTGGCCGGCACCGGCCTCGACGCGTGGATCGTGCAGCGCGACGTGCAGGACCCGGCCGAGTACGCCGAGACCTGGTCGCGCGACGGAGGTCACCACAACGCCACGACCGAGTTCGCGACGATGTATGCCGCGTGGCTCGACGACTTCGCGTCGCGCGGCGTGAGCGCCATCGGGTTCGGGGTGATCACCCTCCAGAAGCCGGTGGGGGAGCGGGAGCCGTTCGTCGACCTCAGCGAGTCGACCGGTCCGGTGACGGCGCCGATGGGTCCGCACGTGCTGTCGGGACTGCGGGCGCGGACCTGGCTGGTCGAGCACGGCGACGACGAGCTGCTCGCGGTGGCCTGGCGGTGCGCCGACGACGTCGTGGAGGAGCGGCACGCCCGGCCGGGCGACGAGGAGCCCGCCGTGATCCAGCTGCGGCAGGGCGTCGGGCTCGGCCGGGTGGTCAGGCTGGACACCGTCGGAGCGGCCCTGGTGAGCGTCTGCGACGGGTCGCTTCCCGCGGGGGTGGCCCTGGACGCCATCGCGGAGCTGCTCGGGGAGGACGCGGGTGCGGTGCGCGACTCGGCCGTCCCGCTGCTGCGGGCCCTGGTGGCCGACGGCCTGCTCGTCTGACGCTGGCCCCAACCCCWGCCCTCCCCTCCCCTCCCCTCCCTCGGTTCGAGGTAAACCCGCCGGCGAATCCCGGCGTGTTTACCTCGACCCGGCGGGGGAGGAGGGGGTCAGAGGGGTGCGGGGCGAGTGAGTGACTGCCGGACATCTGTCATGACGGCGGTCGTTTGTGCAGGTGGAAAACCCGCTTGTGAGTGAGTGCTCACTCACTCATACTTTCAGCATGTCACCTCGCGCCCCCGCGATGGCCCCCGACGAACGCCGGGCCTCGATCATCGCCGCCACCATCCCGCTGCTGCGGGACAAGGGCCGCGGCATCAGCACCAAGGAGATCGCCAAGGCGGCGGGCATCGCCGAGGGCACGATCTTCCGCGTGTTCGAGAGCAAGGACGAGATCATCCACGCCTGCGTCCACGAGGCGTTCGACTCGGCCGCGGTCCAGGCCGAGCTGGCTGCCGTGGATCGCGACCTGCCCCTGCGGGAGCGCCTCGCCGCCGCAGTCACCGTCATGCAGAAGCACCTCCAGGGGATCTTCGCGCTGATGAGCGTGCTCCAGTCGTCCGGCCAGCCGCTGCACCGCCCCATGGACGCCACGGCCCTGCGCCGTCGGCAGGAAGGGACGGCCGAGCTCGACCAGGCCTTCATCGACCTCATCGGTGACGACGTCGCCCTGCTGCGCATCCCGGTGCGCAACTTCATCGGCTACCTGCGCATGCTCACGCTCTCCAGCGTCCACCCGATGCTCGACGGCTCCGACGCCACGGCCTCCGAGCTCGTCGACGTGGTGCTCGAGGGCGCCCTCAGCCGACCGACCACCCCAGACGCCACGCCACAGCTGGCATCCGACACCACACGGGGTGCGGCCCCGAAGGCCGCGCCCCGCACCACGAGGGGGAAGAAGTAGTGCTCATCCGGATCATCCGCGACTACCTGAGGCCGTATGGCGGCCTGGTCGCCGTGCTCGTGGGCTTGCAGCTCATCGGCACGATGGCCTCGCTCTACCTGCCGAGCCTGAACGGCAAGATCATCGACGAGGGCGTGGCCAAGGGCGACACCGGCTTCATCATGCGCACCGGCGGGTGGATGCTCGCCGTGTCGTTGGTGCAGATCGTCGCCACGGTCGCCGCCACCTACCTCGGCGCCAAGTCTGCTGCGGGGCTCGGCCGTGACCTGCGCGCCGGCATCTTCGCCCGCGTCGGCGACTTCTCGGCGCAGGAGGTCTCGCGCTTCGGCGCCCCCACCCTGATCTCGCGCAACACCAACGACGTCACGCAGGTGCAGACGGTCGTCTTCATGGGTGCCGCGATGATGGTGTCGGCCCCGATCATGATGGTCGGCGGCATCATCATGGCGCTGCGCGAAGACGTCGGACTCTCCTGGCTCGTGGCCGTCGCCGTGCCCGCGCTGGCGCTGTCGGTGGCCCTGGTGATCCGCAAGATGATCCCGCAGTTCCGGCTCATGCAGGAGTCGGTCGACTGGGTGAACCGGGTGCTGCGCGAGCAGATCACCGGAATCCGCGTCGTGCGGGCCTTCGTCCGGGAGGAGCACGAGCAGGCCAGGTTCGCCGAGGCCAACACCCAGTACACCGGCACGGCCCTCGCCGTCGGCCGCCTGATGGCGATGATCTTCCCGATCGTCATGCTGATCTTCAATGCCTCGACCGTGGCCGTCCTGTGGTTCGGGTCGCACCGGGTGGAGAACGGCCAGATGCAGATCGGTGAGCTCACGGCCTTCATGAGCTACCTCATGCAGATCCTCATGTCGGTCATGATGGCGACCTTCATGTCGATGATGATCCCGCGGGCGACAGTGTCGGCCGGACGCATCGCCGAGGTCCTCGACACCGACTCGACCGTCGTCCAGCCGACCGCCCCCGTCGCCATCCCGCGCACCGGCACCACCGTGGAGCTGCGTGACGTCGAGTTCTGCTACCCCGGTGCGGATGTGCCTGTGCTGCAAGGGGTCTCGATGACGGCGGAGCCGGGCCGGACGACCGCCATCATCGGGAGCACCGGTGCCGGCAAGTCCACCTTGGTGTCCCTCATCCCGCGCCTCTACGACGTGACCGGCGGGTCGGTGCGGCTCGGCGGCGTCGACGTGCGCGATGCGGCCCTCGAGGACGTCTGGTCGCGCATCGGGCTCGTGCCGCAGAAGCCCTACCTCTTCACCGGCACCGTCGCGTCCAACCTGCGCTACGGCGACTCCGACGCCACCGACGACGAGCTCTGGGACGCGCTGCGCATCGCGCAGGCCGAGGACTTCGTGCGAGCGATGCCGCAGGGCCTCGACTCCCCGATCGCCCAGGGTGGCACCAACGTCTCGGGCGGGCAGCGCCAACGGCTCGCCATCGCCCGCGCCCTGGTGGCCAAGCCGGAGGTCTTCCTCTTCGACGACAGCTTCTCGGCGCTCGACCTGTCCACGGACGCGCGGCTCCGGTCCGCGCTGCGGCCGGTGACGCGGCATACCGCCGTCATCGTCGTGGCCCAACGGGTCTCCACGATCATCGATGCCGACCACATCGTCGTCCTCGACGACGGCAAGGTGGTCGGCGCCGGCCGCCACGACGAGCTGCTCGAGACCTGTCCGACGTACGTCGAGATCGTCGAGTCCCAGCGATCTGCAGAGGAGGCCGCGGCATGAGCGCCGGTGAAGGTGTGAAGACGGAAGAGGAGAAGGCGGCCGAGGCGCGTCGGGGTCCGGGCGCGAACGCGGCCCACCGGCGCGGTCCGATGGCGATGGGCATGCCCACCGAGAAGTCGCAGAACTTCGGGCCGTCCGCCAAGCGGCTGCTCGCGCTCCTGCGCCCCGAGCGGACATCGCTGTATGCCGTGCTCGCCCTGGCCGTCGGTAGCGTCACCCTGAACGCCGTGGGGCCCAAGATCCTGGGGCGGGCGACCGACCTCATCTTCGCGGGCTTCGTCGGCAAGCAGCTCCCGAGCACCGCCAACCGGGAGCAGGTCGTGGCGGGGCTGCGCGCCCAGGGGCAGGACAAGCAGGCCGACCTCATCGCCAGGATGGACCACCTCCGGCCGGGGTTCGGCATCGACTTCGGCGCCGTGGGGAGGGTGCTGCTCTTCGTGCTGGCCCTCTACACGGTCGCCGGCCTGCTGTCGTGGGCGATGGGCTGGATCCTCACCGGAGCGGTCAACCGCACGGTCTTCAACCTGCGTCGCGACGTCGAGGACAAGCTCAACCGGTTGCCACTGCCCTACTTCGACAACCAGCCGCGTGGGGAGCTGCTCAGCCGCGTCACCAACGACATCGACAACGTCGCGCAGAGCATGCAGCAGACGCTGAGCCAGATGCTGACGTCGTTGCTGACCGTCGTGGCGATGGTCGCGATGATGCTCTACATCTCGCCGTTGCTGGCGGTCATCGCCCTCGTGACGATCCCCGTCTCGATGTTCGTCACGGCGGCGATCGGCAAGCGGTCGCAGAAGCACTTCGTGCAGCAGTGGAAGAGCACCGGTGAGCTGAACGGCATCGTCGAGGAGGCCTTCACCGGTCACCAGCTGGTCAAGGTCTTCGGTCGCGAGGACGAGGTGCGCGCCTCGTTCAAGGCGAAGAACGACGACCTGTTCAACGCCGGCTTCGGCGCCCAGTTCATCAGCGGCATCATCATGCCGACGATGATGTTCATCGGGAACCTCAACTACGTCGTCATCGCGGTGGTGGGCGGCCTGCGGGTGGCCAGCGGGACGATGAGCCTCGGTGACGTCCAGGCGTTCATCCAGTACTCGCGCCAGTTCACCCAGCCGCTGACCCAGGTGGCGTCGATGGCCAACCTGCTCCAGTCCGGGGTCGCCTCGGCCGAGCGGGTGTTCGAGGTGCTGGACGCCTCGGAGCAGCGCGCCGACGCGGTCGCCCCGACCACCCTCCACGACCCGCACGGGTTGGTGAAGTTCGAGGACGTGTCCTTCTCGTACGACCCGGAGAAGCCGCTGATCCAGCACCTCGACCTCAGCGTCGAGCCCGGTCAGACCGTCGCCATCGTCGGGCCGACCGGGGCCGGCAAGACCACCCTGGTCAACCTCATCATGCGGTTCTACGAGCTCGATGCGGGGCGCATCACCCTCGACGGCGTCGACATCACCGACCTGACCCGGCACAACCTGCGCAGCGAGATCGGCATGGTGCTGCAGGACACCTGGCTCTTCGGCGGCACCATCCGCGACAACATCGCCTACGGCCGCCCCGGTGCGAGCCAGGAGGAGGTCGTGGCAGCCGCCAGGGCCACCTACGTCGACCGCTTCGTCCACTCGCTGCCCGACGGCTACGACACGGTGCTCGACGCCGAGGGCGGCAACATCAGTGCGGGCGAGAAGCAGCTCATCACCATCGCGCGGGCGTTCCTGTCCGACCCGGCGCTGCTGATCCTCGACGAGGCCACCAGCTCGGTCGACACCCGCACGGAGCTGTTGGTGCAGCAGGCGATGTCGGCACTGCGCCACGACCGCACGAGCTTCGTCATCGCCCACCGCCTGTCCACGATCCGTGACGCCGACGTCATCCTCGTGATGCGCGACGGCCAGATCGTCGAGCAGGGCTCCCACGACCAGCTGCTCGCGAGTGGCGGTGCCTACGCGGAGCTGTATGCCGCGCAGTTCAGCGGCGCGGCAGTCGACGTCGACACCGGCGAGGCGCCGGCGCCCGACCTGGCCGGCGTCAAGGTCTGACCGCAGTCGGGTGCCTGAGCCCGCCCCGTGGCGAGGCCTCAGGCACCCGACGTGTCGGCGGCCCGGGTGCCGATTCGCGGCATACGCCCTAGGTTGGTCGAGGTCCGCCGACGTATCGCCCAGGAGTCGCTGATGAACGCCCTCGCCCCCCTTGCCGTACCGGCCGCAACTCCGCTGATCGACGCGAACTGGCTCGACTACACGCTCGTCGCGATCTACTTCGCGTTCGTCCTGGGCATCGGCGTCCTGGCCCGCCGCTCGGTCTCCGACTCGATCGACTTCTTCCTGTCAGGGCGGTCGCTGCCCGCGTGGGTGACCGGTCTGGCGTTCATCTCCGCCAACCTCGGTGCCGTCGAGATCATGGGGATGTCCGCCAACGGCGCGGAGATCGGGCTGCCGACGGTGCACTACTTCTGGGTCGGCGCGATCCCGGCGATGCTCTTCCTCGGCGTCGTGATGATGCCGTTCTACTACGGCTCCAAGGTGCGGTCGGTGCCGGAGTTCATGTTCCGCCGGTTCGGCACCGGCGCCCACCTGGTCAACGCGATCAGCTTCGCGTTCGCCCAGCTGCTCATTGCGGGCGTCAACCTCTACCTCCTCGGGTCGATCGTGCACGCGCTGCTCGGCTGGCCGCTGTGGGTCGCGCTGATCGTGGCCGCGGCGATCGTCCTGTCCTACATCACCCTCGGCGGTCTGTCCGCCGCGATCTACAACGAGGTCCTGCAGTTCTTCGTCATCGTCGCCTCGCTCTTGCCGCTGACCCTCATCGGCCTGCACCGCGTCGGGGGATACGGCGGCCTCAAGGACAAGATCACGGCCTTCGCCGACGCCCAACCGGCGGGCTCCAAGGTGGCCCCGGCGGCCCAGCAGCTCGAGTCCTGGCCGGGGCAGGCGCTCTCCGGCTTCGACTCCGGTTTCTGGTCGGTCGTGGGCATCGTCTTCGGCCTCGGCTTCGTGCTGTCCTTCGGCTACTGGACGACGAACTTCGTCGAGGTGCAGCGCGCGATGGCCTCGAAGTCGATCTCGGCGGCTCGCAAGACGCCGATCATCGGCGCCTTCCCGAAGATGTTCGTGCCGTTCCTCGTCATCTTCCCCGGCATGGTCTCGGCCGTCCTGGTCAAGGAGATGATCGACCTCAAGGGCGGCGGCAGCCCGCCGGGAGGCGCCTCCGGGGAGGGCGTGAAGTACAACGACGCGCTGCTGCTGCTGATGCGCGACATCCTGCCCAACGGGTTGCTCGGCCTGGCCATCGCCGGTCTGCTGGCGGCCTTCATGGCTGGCATGGCCGCCAACATCTCGGCCTTCAACACGGTGTTCAGCTACGACCTGTGGCAGCGCTACATCCGCAAGGACCACAGCGACGACTACTACCTGCGCATCGGCCGCTTGGCCACGGTGGCGGCGACCCTCATCGCGATCTTCACCGCCACGCTGGCGAGCAGCTTCAAGAACATCATGGACTACCTCCAGACGCTCTTCGGGTTCTTCAACGCACCGCTGTTCGCGACGTTCATCCTCGGCATGTTCTGGAAGCGGATGACGCCGACCGCCGGCTGGGTGGGCCTCTCCAGCGGCACGCTCTCGGCCATACTCGTAGCGTTCCTCTCGGAAGATTCGCTCGGATCTCTCAGCCAGGGTGTCATCCCCTTCTCGGGCCAGGGGGCGAGCTTCGTCGCGGCCTCGACCGCCTTCGTCGTCGACATCGTCCTCAGCGTCGTGGTCAGCCTCGTCACCCAGCCGAAACCGGTCTCGGAGCTCAAGGGCCTGGTCTACTCGGAGACACCCAAGGAGGACCTCGTCGACCCCGAAGAGGCCACCCTCCCGTGGTACCAGCGCACCATGCCCCTCGCTGGCATCGCGCTCGTCATGGTCCTCGTCCTCAACTTCGCGTTCTAAGGGAGGCTGCACATGTCCGACAAGCACACCGACACCTCGGCCAAGGCATCAGGCGCCCACACCGCCGGCGCGTTCGACATCCGCAACATCATCGGCTCCCTGCTCAGCATCTACGGCGTGCTGCTGCTGGCTGCGGGTCTGTTCATGGACACCCAGGAGGCCAAGACCGGCGGGGTCAACGCAAACCTCTGGACCGGCCTCGCGCTCGCCTTCGCGGGTGCCGTCTTCCTGCTGTGGGCGCGGCTCAAGCCGATCATCGTCCCCGCCGACGTCGAGCCCGTCGAGGACGACCCGACCCGTCCCGCGCCCCGGCGCCGCCCCGGCGGCCACTGACGGCTCGCCTCGACGGCGAGGTATGCCGGGTGGTCACCACCCGGCATACCCGTCAGTGCGTCTCGTGGGCCGGTTGGCGTCGCAGCGCCTCGCTGCCGGTGAAGGCGAGGACGGCTGCGGCGGCCACGCCGAGCGCACCGCCGCACACCCACATCAGCCGCGGGCTCAGCTCGAAGAGTGCCCCGGCGAGCGGTGGCGCGATCACCGTGCCACCGATGGACGCCGCGCCGTAGAGACTCTGGTAGCGCCCGTGCATCCCGTCGGGCGCACGGTCTGACGCATGGGCCGTGGCCGTGGGCTTGTAGAGCATCTCGCCCGCGGTCACCACGGCGACGGCGACGAGGACCAGGGCGACGCCCGGCGAGGGCGCGACGACCAGCCAGCCGACGCCGACGAGCAGGAAGCCGAGGGCGATCAGGCGTTCGGGCGCGCGGTGACGCAGCCGGTGGGCGAGCGAGGGCTCGAAGAGCACGATGAGCGCGCAGTTGAGCGAGATCGTCGTGCCGTAGACCCACGGGGCGGCGCCGAGGGCGTCGAGCTGCCAGGGGACAGCGGAGTAGGCGAACCGGTAGGCGGTGTCGGCGGCGACGACCGTCACGAGGAGCAGGACGAACCGAGGGTCCTGGCGCAGGGCCGCGAGCAGGCGGGTCGGGGTGCCGTCCGGCAGGGGGACGCGCTCAGCGGCCGGCACCACGAACATCACGACGCCCAACATCATCAGGCTCGCGACTGCGTCGATGACGAAGATCGCGCCGAAGTGGTGCACCGCCAACAGGCCCCCGAGCGGTGGGCCGAGGACGGTGCCGGCGTTGTTGACGGCACGCATCCACGCCGTCGCCTGGCGTCGGTGGTCGGTCGGCAGGGCGCTGGTGACGAGGGCGAAGGACACCGGTCGGCCGATGCCGCCCAGCGCACCCATCAGCGCCAACACCACGGGGAGGGCGGCGGTGGGCGTCACGGGGACGAGCAAGCAGCCGACCGCAGAGGCGAGGGAGGCCAGGGCCAGGGTCGGGCGCAACCCGAAGCGGTCGCCGACCGACCCGCCCGCGAGGTTGCCGGCGATCATGCCCAGGCCCCAGACGGCCGCGATCGATCCCGCGGCGCCCTCGCTCAGGCCGCGGTCCGAGACCAGGTAGAGCGGGATGAAGACCCAGGCCATCGAGCCCAGGGCGTTGACGAACCGGCCGACGAGCAACCACCGGACCCAGCTCGGGAGGTCCCTCACGCCACCGTCACCGCAGGGCGCAGCCCCACCACGGTGCCCGGCGTCACCACATGGCCCGGCGTCACCACGGTGCCCGGCGTCACCACATGGCCTCGAGCTCGGACCGGCCCAGCGCCGGCGGCTCGTAGCGCGGTTGGTAGAGCGTCATGGCGCCGGCGCCGGGGACGACGAGTTGCACGGTCGTACCCCACGACTGCTCGCTCACGCCGCCCTCGAACTCGGCCCCGCGCTCCTCGAGCTCGGCCATCGTCGCCGCGAGGTCATCGCAGAGGAGTGACAGGTCGAACCGCTGCTCGGTGCCGCCGACCGGCCGGTCGGCGCCGGACCCGTCGCCGTGGTCCCACGAGGACGGGTGCACCCCGAGCTCGCTCGGCCCGGTGCGGAAGATGAGCCAGCCGCCGCCGGTGTCGGTGGCGGGAAAGCGCAGCACGTCGCGGAAGAAGGCGCGAGCCGCGTCGGGGTCCTCGGCGTAGACCAGGGTGTGCAGGGCGGTGATCATGGCACCACGGTAGAAGCCCGGCGCCGCTCCAGCCCGTCGAGCAGGACGTCGAGCCCGAACTCGAACTCGGCCTGGTCGTCGCACCACCCGAGCGTCGAGCCCGGGTCGTCGTGCGCCACCTCTGCGAGCATCTCGACGAGGTGCGGGATCTGCGCGGCCATCGCGGCCAGCATCTCCTCCGACGCGTCCCCGGAGGCTGCGTCACCGGGGTCGAAGAGCTCCTGGGAGAAACCGATGACCCTGCTGCCGAGGGCGTGCAGCGAGTGGTGCGTGAGGTCGTTGCTGAACCCCCCTGCCCGAAGGATGCCCACGACGCCGTCGTAGTAGCGGACGATGTCGAGGTTCATCGTGGTCCGGGTCTCCAGGACGCCCGGCGCCCACCGATGCTGCAGCATCACCTCGCGGGCGGCGAGGGCTCGGGCCCGCAGGGCGCCGCGCCAGTCGGTCGCGGGGTCGGGGGTGTCGAGCGCCGCCACGGCTGCCATGAGCTCGGTGGCGACCTCCTCGACCATCGCGTCGAGGAGGGCCTCCTTGCCGGCGACGTGGTTGTACAGCGACATGGCCTCGACACCGAGCTCCTGGCCGATCCGGCGCATCGAGACCGCCGAGATCCCCTCGGCGTCGGCGACGTCCACGGCAGCGCGCATGACGCGCTCGCGGCTGAGCGGCGCGCGCGGTGCGTTCTTCGCGGTGGCACGGGTGTCGCTCTCGACGGTGTCGGTCACGGGTCGCTCCGGGTCGGCTGGGGTCGGGGTCCGCAGGTCATCGCATCGATGCTAGCCCGGCAGCGTTGACAGACTTACGGTGTAGGTCTAACTTACACCGTATCCTTACACCGTAAGTATCGACCCAGGAGTGAGTGACCATGACCGACCTCGCCCACCCCACACCTCCCGCAGCGCGACCGGACGTGACCGCTCACCCGGCCCCGCGGCATACCGGCTCGACGCCCACGACCATGCGCGCCGCCGTCCACGAGCGGTACGGGCGGCCGGAGGAGGTCGTCACCGTGCGGACCGTCCCCGTGCCGGAGGTCGGCCCCGACGACGCGCTTGTCCGCGTCGGTGCGGCCTCGGTCAACCCCCTCGACTGGCACTACGTCACCGGGCTGCCGATGTTCGCGCGCCCGACCCTGGGCCTGCGGCGCCCCAAGCGGCAGGTGCCGGGTGCCGACGTCGCCGGGGTCGTGGCGGCGGTGGGCTCGGCGGTGACGCGGTTCCAGCCGGGCGACCGGGTCTTCGGCGAGGTGGCGGGGGGAGGGTTCGCCGAGTTCGTCGTCGCGCCGGCCGACTGGCTGGTGCCGGTGCCCGACGGCGTCGAGACCGAGGTGGCTGCCACCATCGGTGTGGCCGCCGAGACCGCACTCCAGGGCTTGCGCGACTGGGGCCGGCTGCAGCCCGGCCAGCGGGTGCTGGTGAACGGCGCCTCGGGTGGCGTCGGCAGCTTCGCGGTCCAGCTCGCCAGGGCGCTGGGGGCTTCGCACGTGACTGCAGTGTGCAGCACCGGCAACGTGGAGGCGGCGCGCCGTGGTGGCGCAGATCAGGTCGTCGACTACACCCGCGAGGACGTCCGGGACCTGGGGGAGACGTTCGACCTGTTCTTCGACAACGCTGGCAGTCTCTCGCTGCGCGACAGCCGTCGTCTCGTGTCACCGGGCGGCAGCTACGTGATGGTCACCTCACCGAAGTCGACGTGGGTGCGCCCCCTCCCGAGGATGCTCAGGCTGCCCGTCTACTTCGCGTTCGGCAGCCAGCGCGCGCCGGCCTTCAAGGTCGCCTCGCGCAACCGCGCCGACCTCGAGCTGCTCATCGACCTGGTGGCGCGCGGGCTGGTGACTCCCGTCATGGAGCACCGGTGGCCCCTCGCCGATGCGCCCGAGGCGCTGCGCGTGCAGGGCGAGTTCCACGCCAAGGGCAAGTCCGTCGTCATCCCCTGACGCCCCGCAATCCCCTGACGCCCCGCGGTCGCCCCAGCCCTGGCACGCAAAACGGTGGTTGCTCGGGGAAACGTGACCTGTGGAGCCCGTTTCCGGGAGCAACCACCGTTTTGCGGGGGAGGGAGACGGGGACGGGGAGGGGGACAGGGCGGGGGACGGGGGTGGGGGAGGGGGAGCGGCGGCAGCGCTCAGGCGAACTGCCAGGAGCGCTTGCTCAGGCCGAACCAGAACCCGTCGATGACGCTCTCGTTGTCGAGGCTGCCAGATTCGTATGCCGCGCCCAGGCTCACGTACAACGGTGCCCAGTGCTCGGTGCGTGGGTGGGCCTCACGGGCGGCGGGAGCCTTGTGCATGAAGTCGAGGATGGCGTCGACGTCCTGGCGCTCGAGCGCCTCGGCGGCCCAGTTGTCGAACTCCGAGGAGGCTGCCGGCGGCGTGCCGTCGGGGCCGGCCGCCGGGTTGAACCAGCGCAGGTTGTGCGTGGTGAAGCCCGACCCGACGATGAGGGTGCCCTGGTCGCGCAAGGGGGCGAGCTTGCGGCCGAGGTCGAACAGCGCCCGCGGGTCGAGGGTCGGCATCGACATCTGCAGCACGGGGATGTCGGCGTCGGGGTACATCTCGACCAGTGGCACGTAGGCGCCGTGGTCGAGGCCGCGGGTCTCGTCCCGGTGGACCGGGGTGTCGGAGGTGTGCATGAGCTTGGCGACGTCGGCGGCCAGCTCGGGCGCACCCGGGGCGGCATACGTCACCTCGTAGTAGTGGCGCGGGAAGCCGTAGAAGTCGTAGACGAGGGGGACGTCGCCGGAGGTGGCGGACAGCGACAGCGGCGCCTCCTCCCAGTGGGCGGAGACCATGAGGATGTTCGCGGGCTTGTCGAACCGGCCCGACCACGTCGAGAGCTGGTCGGTCCACACCGGGTCGTCGGCCAGCGGGGGAGCACCGTGACTGAGGTACAGCACGGGCTGGCGGGTGGTGGTCGTGGTCGCGCTCATGTGAACATCGTACAGTACTTTACTTGAACATTC
Source organism: Pedococcus sp. P2_A3 (assembly GCF_056405035.1). NCBI lineage: Bacteria > Bacillati > Actinomycetota > Actinomycetes > Micrococcales > Intrasporangiaceae > Pedococcus > Pedococcus sp. P2_A3. Next base: position 138,479 of record NZ_JBFUCW010000016.1, read on the forward strand.
AACTAAACTGGGTCCGGTCGAGTCGTCACGATCCCGTCGACTGCGCGTCACGTCATCGAAGGTTCGAAACGCTCGCACGGGGGAACTTGATGTTTTGGTGTACTACTCGTATTGCGGCAACGGCAATCTTCTGGGGACCGTCCTAGGGGTGCGCCGGGCGCCGCTTGGGGTGCAACCCCGCAGCACTCTGGTGATGGCAACACCAGCCTTGGCCGGCAGTCGCCGGCCAAACACGGCGCGGCCTGGCGGCTTGGTGCCGAGCAGGGGGTCGACGGGCAGATTGCGGACAGCGTGACCGCAGCTGTTTGGGAATGCACGGGCCATTCCAACACTCCCGGGATTGTGGTTGACGGCTCGCACAGGAACTGGATCTCATACTCCGCCTTCCAGAACTGCGTCGGCACCTTTGGAACCCAGCAGGTATGTATCAAACTGCAAGAGCGCAACTATTTCGGCAACTACTACGACCGGACGATCTATGAGTGCTCGGTGCAGACGGTGATGCCACAGGCTTTCAAGGGGCGCTCGGTGTTGTGTTCCCAGGCAGGACACGGCACCTTCCGGACGGCTGCCTTCGGGAGGGCATGGCCAGAGGGCGTCCGATGGCAATCTGGCGCGCGCTACTCCTATAGCGCCACCCCCTGCTAACCGTGGCGAGTCCTCGTGCCGCATGGCGAATGGGCCCGGGTGCCGACGGGGCGCCGGTCCGTACGGACAGGATGGTGCGGGCCACCTACTCGCTTCAGGGTGCGGCGGCAGGGGCGCCGCGCACTGTCACCTACTGGCGGCTCGGAGACCGGCTGCGGGCCGAGCAGGCTGGCCGCCTGGTCTGGCTGGAGGGGCCTGCCGGCGGAGACGTGGTCGTCCGGCTACCCGGGGGCGGACTGGTGCGCGGGGGCCCTGGGCAGCTCCTGCCGCACGTTCCGGTGCCTGAGCTGAACGCCCTCCAGTCTGCGTACAGCGCGGCCGTTTGGCTCGATGTCCACGGATCGCCGGGTGCGCGCCAGCCGGGCCTTCATGGCGCCACTGGGCAGCCGTCGCTGATCAGCACGTGGTCTACGCGCAACCTCCGCACCGTCGCGGATGTGGACACCGGGTGCGTGCTCGACCTCGATGCCCAGGCCCTGCGTGGTCCGGTCGCCATCCGCACCACGGAGTTCGCCCTTGTCCAGCCGGACCCGGAGCTCTTCCTGGCGCCGCCGCTCGACTGACCGCACACCGGGCCCCTCCAACCGGAACTTGACGGTCTCGGCTACCGTCATCCGCGATGCCGTGTCCATGCAGCGACGAATCCGCTGCACATGGGGTCAGGAACTGAGGTTGAACCATGAGTGAGGGGCGCAAGCTCGTCATCGTCGAGTCGCCGGCCAAGGCGAAGACGATCGGCGGTTACCTGGGCAAAGACTGGGACGTCGAGGCGTCGGTCGGTCACATCCGCGACATCCCGACCCCGTCGGAGATGCCGGCCGACATCAAGAAGGGCCCGTTCGGCCGGTTCGGCGTCGACGTCGACAACGGCTTCGAGGCCTACTACGTCGTCGACGCCGACAAGAAGAAGAAGGTCTCCGAGCTCAAGCGCCTCCTCAAGGGTGCCGACGAGCTCTACCTCGCCACTGATGAGGACCGCGAGGGCGAGGCCATCGCGTGGCACCTGCTCGAGGTGCTCCAGCCCAAGGTGCCGGTCAAGCGGATGGTCTTCCACGAGATCACCAAGGAAGCGATCCAGCGCGCGGCCAACACGACGCGCGACCTCGACGTGGCGATGGTCGACGCCCAGGAGACCCGTCGCATCCTCGACCGTCTCTACGGCTACGAGGTCAGCCCGGTCCTGTGGCGCAAGGTCAAGGCCGGCCTGTCCGCCGGTCGCGTGCAGTCGGTCGCGACCCGCATGGTCGTCGAGCGCGAGCGCGAGCGGATGGCCTTCGTGCGGGCGTCCTACTGGGACGTCGTGGGCGACTTCACCCCCGACGGTGCGGCCAACCATTTCGGCGCACGGCTGAGCGCGGTCGACAGCGCCCGCGTCGCCACCGGCCGCGACTTCGCCGACGACGGCACGCTCAAGTCCAAGAACGTCGTGCACCTCGACGAGGAGACCGCGAACTCCATTGCGCGACAGGTGATCTCGGCCCAGGTCAAGGTCACCAGCGTCCAGGAGAAGCCCTACACGCGGCGCCCGTCCGCCCCCTTCACGACGAGCACCCTGCAGCAGGAGGCCTCGCGCAAGCTGCGACTCTCGTCCAAGAACGCCATGCGGGTCGCGCAGCGGCTCTACGAGAACGGCTACATCACCTACATGCGCACCGACAGCACCACGCTGTCGGAGGCCGCCCTCACCGCGGCACGCCAGCAGGCGCGAGACCTGTATGGCGCGGAGTACGTCCCCGACGCCCCTCGCCGCTACGAGAAGAAGGTCAAGAACGCCCAGGAGGCGCACGAGGCCATCCGTCCTGCGGGGGACCGGTTCCGCACCCCGGCGCAGGTCGCCGGCGAGCTGCGCGGCGACGAGTTCGCCCTCTATGAGCTGATCTGGAAGCGCACGGTCGCCTCGCAGATGGCCGACGCGCGTGGGTCGACCGCGACGGTCAAGCTCGGCGGCACGCTCGAGGACGGCCGGGTCGTGGAGTTCAGCGCGTCCGGCACGGTGATCACCTTCCGCGGCTTCCTCGCGGCCTACGAGGAGGGCCGCGACGAGGAGCAGATCAGCCGCGCCCAGGAGGCCGACGAGGAGCGCCGACTGCCCAAGCTCAGCGAGGGCGTCGACATCACCACGCTCCGCGCCGACGCCGACGGCCACGAGACCTCGCCGCCGCCGCGTTACACGGAGGCGACCCTGGTGAAGGCCATGGAGGAGAAGGGAATCGGTCGACCCTCCACCTATGCCAGCACCGTCGGCACGATCCAGGACCGGGGGTACGTCAACACCCGCGGCAACGCGCTCATCCCCACCTGGCTCGCCTTCGCGGTGACCCGGTTGCTCGAAGAGCACTTCAGCGAACTGGTCGACTACGACTTCACCGCCTCGATGGAGGAGGACCTCGACCGCATCGCCGGCGGCGACGAGCAGCGCGCCGCGTGGTTGCAGCGGTTCTACTTCGGTGATGGGCTGGCCGAAGGCGCGTCGACTGCGTCGCCCGGCGGGCTACCCACCATCGGCCGCTCCGGCCAGGGCCTCAAGCACCTCGTCGAGGACCTCGGCGAGATCGACGCCCGCGAGATCTCGACCATCCCGATCGGTGAGGGGATCGTCGTGCGCGTGGGTCGCTACGGCCCGTACGTCGAGGAGACCGTGCCGCAGGGGGTGGACCTGTCGACCGGTGAGATGAGCGACGACGCCTCGACGACGCCGCGCCGCGCCACCATCAACGACGACATCGCGCCCGACGAGATGACTCCGGCCAAGGCCCGCGAGCTGCTCGAGCAGTCCGCGGACGACGGCAAGGTGCTCGGCCAGGACCCGGACACCGGGCGCGACATCGTGGCCAAGGCGGGGCGCTACGGCCCCTACGTCACCGAGGTGCTCGACGAGGAGACCGCCGCGCTCAAGGGCAAGGCCAAGGTCAAGCCGCGCACGGCGAGCCTGTTCAAGGACATGGACCTCGCGACCATGGACCTCGACACCGCCCTCAAGCTGCTCAGCCTGCCCCGGGTCGTCGGCACGTCGACCGAGGAGGACGGGACCGAGGTCGAGATCACCGCGCAGAACGGTCGCTACGGTCCCTACCTCAAGAAGGGCACCGACTCCCGCTCGCTGACCACCGAGCAGCAGCTCTTCGACATCACGCTCGAGGAGGCGCTGGCGATCTACGCGCAGCCCAAGCAGCGCGGTCGCGCGTCCACGGCTCCCCTCAAGGAGCTCGGCAACGACCCGGTGTCGGGCCGGCCGATGGTGGTCAAGGACGGTCGCTTCGGCCCCTACGTCACCGACGGCGAGACGAACTCCACGCTGCGCAAGGGTGACGACCCCGAGGCGATCACCCCTGAGCGGGGTGCCGAGCTGCTCGCCGAGAAGCGCGCCAAGGGACCCACCACTCGCAAGCGGGCTGCCAAGAAGACGACCAAGAAGGCCGCCACCAAGAAGACCGCCACGAAGAAGACGGCCAAGAAGGCCACGACCAAGAAGGCGTAGGCCATGCCGATCGACCCCGCCACGGCCCGCGCGTTGGACCTCCGCCTGGCCACCGAGCAGTCGCAGAGCCGGCTGCCCTCGGTGGCGGCGGGGCTGGTCCGTGGCGGCCAGCTGGTGTGGTCGGGGGCGGTCGGCACCCTCACCGGCCGGGCCGACGGCGAGCCGTCGAGTGCCGACACGCAGTACCGCATGGGCTCGATCACCAAGACCTTCGTCGGGGTGGAGGTGCTGCGACTGCGCGACGAGGGGCGGCTCGAGCTGAACGACCGGATCGACGCGCACCTGCGCGACACGGCCGACACCGAGTTCGCCGGGGTCACGCTCGCCCAGCTCCTCTCGCACTCGTCCGGTCTGCAGGCCGAGACGTCGGGGCCGTGGTGGGAGCGGGTCGAGGGCGGCGGCTGGACCGAGCTGCTGGCCAGCCAGCCGGCCCTGCGCTTCCGTCCCGGCGCGCGGTTCCACTACTCCAACCTCGGGTATGCCGTGCTGGGGGAGCTGGTGGCCCGGCTGCGCGCGGCTCCCTGGCAGGACGCAGTGCGCGCCAACCTGCTCGAGCCGTTGGGTATGTCGCGCACCACCTCCCGGCCCACCCCACCGTCGGCGCCGGGTTGGGGTGTGCACCCGCTGGCCGACCTGCTGCACGTCGAACCCGAGCACGACGCCGGGGCGATGGCCCCGGCCGGGCAGCTCTGGTCGACGGTGCAGGACCTCTCGCGCTGGGCGGCCTTCCTGGCCGGCGACACGGCCGGGCTCCTCTCCTCGGCCACCCTCGAGGAGATGTGCCTACCGCTCGTGGTGAACGACACCCCCGACCAGCCCTGGACGGGGGCACACGGTCTCGGGTGGCAGGTCTGGAACGTCGACGGGAGACGCTTCGCCGGACACGGTGGCTCGATGCCCGGCTTCCTGGCTGGGCTCCGGGTCGACCTGTCCTCGGGCGATGGGTGCGTGGTCTTCGCCAACGCCACCTCCGGCCTCGCGCCGACCCTGGTGACCGACCTCTTGGCCCTGCTCGCGGAGCACGAGCCCGTTGCCCCCACGCCGTGGTCGGCCGATGCCGAGCAGGCGACCGGGCTCGAGCTGGTCGGTGACTGGTACTGGGGCACGACCGGGTACGACCTGCGGCTGGCCGCGGACGGCGACCTCGTGCTCGGCGAGCCCGGCAAGCTCCGGGGCACCCGCCTGCGACCCACCGAGACGGGGTGGGTCGGCCTCGACGGCTACTTCGAGGGCGAGCCGCTGACGGTCGTGCGTGACGCCGAGGGCCGCCCGAGCCACCTCGACCTGGCCTCCTTCCGGCTGAGCCGCACGCCGTACGACCCGGCTTCCGACATCCCCGGTGACGTGCACCCCGACCGCTGGCACTGAGCCACGCGGCATACCCGCGCTCACCGCCGCCCCGCCACCCTCCTTGCAACCTGAGCGCCCCAGGGGGCGCTCAGGTTGCAGGAGGGGCTGGGGGTCCGGCATAGCTGCGCTCCTCATCACCCACCTGCGGCAACCGCGCGAAACCCAGCTGCGGCAACCGCGCGAAAACATGCCAAACCGTGACAACCGCGTGGTGTGTGCCGAGGACATGTTCTGACACGGTTGTGTGGCGAACCCGGACATGTCCGGCCTCTGTCGGTCGCCCTAGGGTTCTGCAGAACGCGACGGAGCCCCCACCGTTGCACGACCCGCACGAGGAGGTGCCGGTGCCCAGCGACGCCAGCGTGCCCGCGGCCGGAGCCCTGCTCCAGACCCGCGAGCTGACCAAGGAGTTCCGCGGGTTCCGAGCGGTCTCCGACGTCAGCCTCAGCGTCGCCGAGGGGACCGTCCACGCGCTCGTCGGGCCCAACGGGGCCGGCAAGACGACGCTCTTCAACCTGCTGACCGGCTTCCTGTCACCCACCTCGGGCCAGATCCTCTTCCGTGGCGAGGACATCACCGGCCGCCAGCCCGAGCAGATCGCCCACCTCGGGATCGCGCGGTCGTTCCAGATCACCAGCCTCTTCGACCAGATGAGTGCCGTCGACCACGTCGAGCTCGCGCTCGCGTCGCCGACCGGGCTGGGCTACCGGTTCTGGCGGTCGTCGTCGCAGATGCGCCAGTTCCGTGACCGGGCCGTGGAGCTGCTCGACCAGGTCGGCCTCGCGGACCGCTCCGGCGCGGCAGCCGGGTCGCTGGCCTACGGGCAGAAGCGGGCCCTGGAGCTCGCGCTGGCCCTCGCTCTCGACCCCCAGCTCCTCCTGCTCGACGAGCCGACGGCGGGGATGGGCCTGGAGGACGTCGACCGCACGATCGCGCTCGTCAAGAAGGTCTCGGAAGGACGCACCGTCGTGTTCGTCGACCACAACATGCACGTCGTCGGCTCGCTGGCCGACACCGTGACCGTGCTGCAGTCCGGCCAGGTGCTGGCCGAGGGCAGCTACGACCAGGTGCGCCACGACGAGCGAGTCGTCACCGCGTACCTCGGACAGGCCGGGTGACCCCGATGGCTGGTGAGGTCCTCGAGGTCGCAGGCCTGTCTGCGTGGTACGGCGAGGCGCGGGTGCTCACCGACGTCGACCTCCGGGTCGCGCCGGGTGAGGTGGTCACGCTGGTCGGTCGCAACGGGGCCGGCAAGACCACCCTGCTGCGTTCGGTCATGGGGCTGCACCGCCAGGTCGAGGGCACGGTCTCCTGGGCCGGTCAGCCGCTCGGCCGCTCCAGCGCCGACAAGCGCGCCAAGGCCGGCCTCGGCTGGGTGCCCGACGACCGCGGCATCTACGCGACCCTCTCCGTGCAGGAGAACCTGCTGCTGCCGCCGATCACCAGCAAGGCCGACGCGTGGAGCCTCGAGCGCGTCTACGAACAGTTCCCCGTGCTGCACGAGCGCCGCGACTTCCCGGGCACCAAGCTGTCGGGCGGCGAGCAGCAGATGCTCGCGATCGCGAGGGTCCTGCGCACCGGGGCCCGCCTGCTGCTCCTCGACGAGCCGTCCGAGGGGCTGGCCCCGGTCATCGTCCACCAGATCGGCGACATCATCCGCCAGATCAAGGGCCAGGGCGTCTCGGTGCTCCTGGTCGAGCAGAACGTCGCCTTCGCCTCCACCGTCGCCGACCGCCACTACCTACTCGCCCAGGGCCGGGTCGTGGAGTCCCTCGACAACGAGTCCTTCCAGTCCCGCACCTCCGAGCTCCTCGAGTACCTCGGCATGTAACGCCACCCGCACACCGCCCCACCCACACCCGCTCGTCCGGCACCACACCCCAGGAGGGGAACATGCAGCGCACCAAGTCCCGACAGACCCTGGCCGTCATGGCCACCGCTGTCACCGGCAGCCTCGTGCTGGCCGCGTGTGGCGGAGCCGGCGGCCCCGCTTCCGCCGGCGGGAAGATCAGTGACGGCAAGGTCGTCATCGGCCTGCTCAACGACCAGTCCGGTGTCTACAAGGACCTGTCCGGTCCGAACTCGAAGGTCGCCATCCAGATGGCGATCGACGACTACAAGGCCAAGTACGGCGACAGGGCGGTCGCCAAGGACATCGAGATCGTCACGGCCGACCACCAGAACAAGCCCGACATCGCCAACACCAAGGCCCAGGAGATGTACGACCGCGACAAGGCCGACATCATCCTCGACGTCCCGACCTCGTCCGCCGCGCTCGCGGTGGCCACGCAGGCCAAGGCGAAGAAGAAGCTGTTCATCGACATCGGTGCCGGCACCACCGCGCTGACCGGAAAGTCGTGCAACAAGTACACCTTCCACTGGGCGTACGACACCTACATGCTGGCCAACGGCACCGGCACCAACACGGTCCAGGGTGGTGGCAAGAACTGGTCGATCGTCTACCCCGACTACGCGTTCGGGCAGGACATGACCAAGTCGTTCACCACGGCCGTCACGAAGGGTGGGGGCACGGTCCAGCAGAAGATCGCGACGCCGTTCCCGAATGAGAACTTCTCCACCTTCATCACCAAGGCCAACTCCAGCAAGCCCGACGTCATCGGCATCATGGCCGCCGGCGGAGACCTGGTGAACTTCGTGAAGCAGTACAACCAGGCCGGGCTGCAGGGCAAGACCCAGCTGGCGGTCGGCCTGATGTTCATCACCGACATCCACAGCCTGGGGGTCGACCAGTTCGCGGGCACCACCTTCACCGATGCGTGGTACTGGAACTTCGACGCGCAGAACAAGGCCTGGGCCGACAAGTTCAAGGCCAAGACCAACACGCGCCCGTCGTTCGCCCACGCCGGCAACTACTCGGCCGCACTGCAGTACCTCGAGTCGGTCCAGGCCGCCGGCACGGACGCGTCCGACGCCGTCGTGAAGAACCTCGAGGGCAAGAAGATCAACGACGTCTTCCTGCGCAACGGCGAGGTCCGTGCAGCCGACCACCGGGTGCTCCACGACGCCTACCTCGTCAAGGTCAAGCAGAAGGACCAGGTCAAGGAGGACTGGGACTACGAGGAGGTCGTCAAGACCATCCCCGCGTCCGAGGCCTTCAACCCGACCGTCTCGCCCGACTGCACGATGTGACCCTCGGTCACCCCGCCTGAGCGGTATGCCGCCCGCTCGCCCGAGCGGGCGGCATACCTCCTCCGCCCCTCACCTCCTCCGCCCAACACCTCATCGCACCGCACCGACCACGGGAAGCCACATGACCGCCTTCATCCAGTACACGCTCCAGGGCCTGGCCCTGGGCGGTTTCTACGCGCTGGCCGCGCTGGGACTGGCCGTGATCTTCGGTGTCCTCGGGGTGGTCAACTTCAGCCACGGCGCCTGCTACATGCTCGGGGCCGTCGGTGCGGCCGTCCTGCTCGACGCCACCGGCCTCGGGTTCTGGTGGGCGCTGCCGATCATGACCATCGCCATGTTCCTCTTCGGGGTGCTGATGGAACGGCTGCTGGTGCAGTGGCTGCTGCGGCTCGACCCGCTCTACAACTTCCTGCTGACCTTCGGGCTCACGCTCCTGCTCGTCGACCTCGTCAAGCGCAAGTACGGCGTGTCCGGGCTGCCCTACCCACTGCCGTCGGGGCTCGACGGCCGGTTCACCCTCGGGTCGGTCTCGCTGTCGACCTACCAGGTCTTCGCGGCGGTCTTCTCGATCGTCGTCTGCCTCGCGGTGTGGCTGGTGCTCACCAAGACCCGGGTCGGCATGATCGTGCGTGCCTCGACCGAGGACGCCGAGCGGTCCAGGGCTCTCGGCATCAACGTGAGTCGTTGGGTGACACCCGTTTTCGGCTTCGGCATCGCCCTTGCCGGCCTCGCCGGGGTGTTGCGCGCACCGACCGGATCGGTCACCGCTGACATGGGGAGCTTCTTCATCATCATCCTGTTCGCGGTGGTCGTCATCGGCGGGCTGGGCTCGATCCTCGGCGCCGTCGTCGCGGGCTTCCTCGTCGGTCTCGTCGAGGCCTACGGCCAGGGGTATGCCGGCCGGTTCAGCCAGGTCTTCATCTTCATGTTGATGGCGCTGGTGATCCTGGTGCGGCCATCCGGGCTGTTCGGGCGAGAGGAGGCCGCATCATGACCTCGCAGCTGGAGCGCAAGGTCGACGTCGAGCTGCCGGCCGGTCCGCTGGTCGTCGCGCGCCGTCCCCTCGTCCGATGGGGGATGCTCGCCCTCGGGCTGCTGGTGACGCTGGCCCTGCCGTGGTTCATCTACCCACCGGTGGCGATGGACATCGCCGCGTGGGCGCTGTTCGCGATCTCGGTCGACCTCCTGCTCGGCTACACCGGGCTCCTGTCGTTCGGCCATGCCGCCTTCTGGGGGACGTCCGCCTACACGACGGGTCTGATCGCCAGCAACTACGGCGTGCCCTTCCCGGTGGCGATCCTCGGCGGCGCCATCGCCGCGATGGTGCTGGCCGTCCCGATCGGCTACCTGTCGGTCAAGCGCACCGGCATCTACTTCGCCATGGTCACCCTCGCCTTCGCGCAGATGGTCTACTTCATCGCCAACCAGTGGCGCTCCGTGACCGGCGGGGAGAACGGCCTGCAGGGGATCCCCAAGAACCTCGGCCCCGCCACCGACACCATCAACGCCGACTCGTTCTACTTCTACTACGCGGCGCTGCCGATCATCCTGCTCGGCGTCTTCATCGCCTGGCGGGCGGTCAACAGCCCGTTCGGCCGCGTGCTGGTGGCGATCCGCGACAACCCGGCCCGCGCGCGGGCCCTCGGATACGACGTCGAGCGCTACAAGATCATGGCGTTCGTGCTGTCGGCCGGGCTGGCGGGTCTGGCTGGTGGGGTCTTCTCGGTCAGCCACGGCTTCGCCTCGCTCCAGGAGCTGATCTGGACCACGTCGGGCAAGGTCGTCCTCATCACCGTCCTGGGCGGCATCGGCACGTTGTGGGGCGCGGTCGTCGGCGCCGCCCTGGTGGTCACCCTCGAGGACCAGCTGGCGTCGTCCGGGTTCAACGGGATCGGCATCGTCACCGGGACGATCTTCGTCATCATCGTGCTCGCGTTCCGGCACGGGATCTGGGGCACGGCTCGCAACGGGCTGAACGGCTGGCTCCGCAAGCGACGGCATACCCGCGACCTCTGAGGCGTTCCCCGCCCTCCTCCTGCCCCTTCCCGCCCCTCACGACCCCGGGGCAGCCGCGCGCCCCGGCCCCGGCGTCGACGGCACACCGAAGGACTTGACCCTCACGCCGCGTGAGGCGGCACAGTGGTGGTCATGACCGAGACGACGCGGACCCTGCTCACCGTGGGTCAGGTGGCCGAGCAGCTCGACGTGACGGTGCGCACCCTGCACCACTACGACGAGATCGGGCTGCTCCGGCCGAGCGAGCGCTCGCCGGCGGGCTACCGGCTCTACACCCCCGACGACCTCACGCGGCTCCAGCACGTCGTGGTCTACCGGCGGCTCGGGTTCGCACTGGAGGAGATCGCCCTCCTGCTCGACCACCCCGAGAGCGTCGAGCAGCACCTCCGCCGCCAACGTGCGGCGGTCCACCAGCGGCTCGACGAGCTGAAGGACCTCGTCGTAGCCATCGACCGAGCACTGGAGAGAGAGATGAACGACGAACAAGCAACAGCCGAGGACCTCAAGGAGCTCTTCGGCGACGGCTTCGAGGACGCGCAGGCGGAGGCCGAGCAGCGGTGGGGAGACAGTGATGCCTGGCAGCAGTCTCATCAGCGCACCAAGAACTACACCAAGGCCGACTGGGAGGCCGTGAAGGCCGAGAGCGACGCCCTGCACAAGGGCTTCACCGATGCCATGGACGCGGGGGAGCCCCCGACGAGCGTCGTCGCGATGGACGCGGCGGAGGCCCACCGGCGCAACATCAACGAGCGCTTCTACGACTGCCCGCCACAGTTCCACCGCAACCTCGCCGACATGTACACCAGCGACCCACGCTTCACGGCGACCTACGACGAGATCCGCCCGGGGATGGCCCTCTACGTCCGCGACGCGATCTACGCCAACGCCGACCGCCAGGAGCAGTAGGCCGGGCGGGGCCGGGGCGCACATGGCCTCCCCCTGGCCTACGCTCGCACGATGGGGACTGGACGGGTCGGCTTCGAGGGGTTGTCGTGGCCGCTCCGGACCCGCCGCGCGTCACTGCGCCCGCTCGTTCCCTCCGACCGCGATGCGGTGCACGGCTACCGCAGTCGCGAGGACGTGACGACCTACCTCAGTCGTGGCCCGATGAGCCCGTCGGACATCGAGGAGCGCATCGCCGAGAACCTCGAGCGCAGCCGGCCCGGACACCCGCGTCCGTTGCTGGGCCTCGTCATCGAGGTGGATGGCGCCGTGGTCGGCGACTGCATGGTCCGGTTCGAGCCCGATGACAACGGCATGCGGACGGCGTTCATCGGCTACACCGTCCACCCCTCGAGCGCCGGCCAGGGGCTCGCGACGGAGGTGGCGGAGGCGCTGGTGCGACTGTGCTTCACCGAGCTCGGGGTCGCCATGGTGCAGGCCGACGTGTTCGTCCCCAACCTTGCGTCGCAACGAGTGCTCGAGAAGGTGGGACTGCGTCGGATCGCGATGACCGCCGCGGGCAGTGCGGGCGGGGGGCACCCGCGCCTGGACGACTACCTGTATGCCGTGACCGCGGCCGAGTGGGCCGCCTCGCCCTCGTCGCCCCGACCACCGAGGGTGGACGGCGGCGAGGAGTGACTCCGGTGGTGAGGAGCGAGCCAGCGGCGAGGTACTACGACCATCGCCCAATATCGCCCGACCATGACCCGGCCGCAGTCTGGATCCGTCACAATCCAGTCGGAAGGATCCGTCATGAAGCGCACGACCATCACCCTGGCCGCCCTGCTTGCCGCCCTCGTCCCCGCCGCAGTCGGGCTGTGGGGCAACGCGTCGTTCTCCCAAGCAGTGCCGGTCCGCGTCCCCGCCAGTGCGCAGGTGGTCACGCCCACGAGCCCGGCCACCACCGCTGACGACCACGGCGGCGACACCCCGCGCGACCAGCGCACCGAGCCCGGCGACGACCGTGGCACCAGCTCACCCACCTCCACGCGCACCCCGAGCGGCACCCGCACGACGGGCGTCGACGACCACGGCGGCGACACCCCGCGCGACCAGCGCTCCGAGCCCGGTGACGACCACGGCGGTTCCAGCGGGACGAGCACCTCGGGTTCGTCGGGCTCGGGGTCGAGTGGCTCCGGCTCCTCCGGCTCGGCGTCCTCCAGCTCCGGCTCGTCGGGCTCGGGTTCGTTGTCCGGCTCGGCGTCGAGTGGCTCCGGTTCCGACGACAGCGGCTCCGATGACCACGGCGGCTCCGGCGGGCACGGAAGCGACGACTGAATGGACCCAACCACCTCCTCGGTCGCCTCGACGCACCCTCACCCCGTCGAGGCGGCCGAGGTTGCCCCCTGGGTGACGATCTCCCGCCGGCACGACGCGGCAGCCACGCAGGCGCCGGTCAGTCCCCGGAGGGTGCTCACCCAGGTCGTGGGAGGCTTGGCCGTCGTGCTCCTGCTCGTGGGTGTCCTGGGCTCCTGGGCCGCCCAACGCCTCGCGGAGCGGGAGGCGGTCACCGACGCTGCCACCATCGCCGACGTGCTCGCCGACGCAGTGATCACCCCTGCGCTCACGGACGCCATCGCCAACGGCGACCCTGCTGCGGTGACGGCCATGGACGCCGTCGTCCGTGAGCGGGTGCTCGGTGCCCGCATCACGCGGGTCAAGCTCTGGTCGCCCGAGGGCAAGGTCCTCTACGCCGACGAGCCGCAGCTGGTCGGCCGCAGCTTCCCCCTGAGCGAAGACCAGCGGCGGGCCATCTCCCAACCCCAGACCAAGGCGGAGGTGTCTCAGCTCGACTCGTCGGAGAACGAGTTCGAGAAGGGCGGCCGGGCGCTCGAGGTCTATCGGCCGGTCTGGACGCCAGGTGGGCGTGAGCTCCTCTTCGAGACCTACTCGCCCTACGACTCGGTCAGCCAGCGCAGCAGCCAGCTCTGGCGCGGCTTCGCCGGGGTCACGGTGAGCAGCCTCCTCATGCTCGTGGTGCTGACCGCCCCGATCCTCTGGCGGCTGCTGCGTCGTCTCGGGGAGGCCCAGCGGCAGCGGGAGCGCCTGCTCGAGCGCACCCTGGAGGCCTCTGACGCCGAGCGTCGACGGATCGCCGGTACCCTCCACGACGGCCCGGTCCAGGACCTCGTGGCCTCGGCGTTCGTCGCGGCCGGGTCCGCGGCCAAGGCCGAGTCGGCCGGGCACCCGCGGATGGCCGACGACCTGCGTGGCCTGGCTGCGTCGGTACGCGGCAACATCCGCACCCTGCGCACGCTCCTCGTCGACATCTACCCGCCGAGCCTGGCCAGCGCCGGACTCGCCACGGCCCTGGTCGACCTCGCGCAGGCCGGCGCCTCGCGCGGCCTCACCGTGCAGGTCGACGTGGAGGGCGCCGACGACCTCGGCCTGACCCACGACCAGGAGCGGCTGGTCCACCGGGTGGCGCAGGAGTGCCTGCGCAACACTGCCAAGCACGCCGCCCCCTGCACCGCGACGATCCGGCTCGGGCGCGAGGATGGTGCCGTGGTGCTCGACGTGCTCGACGACGGACCCGGGTTCGACGCGTCCGGGCTCGACTCGCCGCAGGAGGGTCACTTCGGCCTGCGGGTCATGGGCGACCTCGCGAGCGATGCCGGCGCGGTGCTCCAGGTGGCCTCGCGGCCCGGCGCCGGCACGCACTGGCGGCTGGTCATGGAGCCGGAGGCGGCCCCGTGATCCGCGTCGTGGTGGTCGACGACCACGCCATGGTCCGCACCGGCCTCGCCGCCCTGCTGGACGCCAGCGACGACGTCACTGTGGTGGGCCAGGCGGCCGACGGCCGGGAGGCGAGGGCCGTGGTGCTCGACACCCTGCCCGACGTCGTGCTGATGGACCTGTCGATGCCCGTGATGGACGGGGCCGAGGCCACCCGCGAGGTGCTGGCGGTGGTCCCCGACGCGAAGGTGGTCGTGCTGACCTCGTTCTCCGACCGGCGCCGCGTCAGCGAGGCGCTGGAGGCCGGGGCCGTCGGCTACCAGCTCAAGGACTGCGAACCCGCCGACCTGCTGGCCGCCGTCCGGGCCGCCGCCGCGGGCCACGCCCCGCTCGATCCCCGGGTCGCCCGCGTGCTGCTCCCCGATCCCGGCACGCGGGCCGCCGACGGGCTCAGCCCTCGCGAGCAGGAGGTGCTGCGGCTCGTGGCCGACGGGTTGGCCAACAAGCAGATCGGCCGCGCCCTGGGCATCACCGAGCGCACCGTGAAGGCCCACCTCGGGCGGGTCTTCCGGCAGATCGGCGTGCTCGACCGGACGAGCGCCGCCCTCTGGGCCCGCGACAACCTCGACGCCTGACCCGCCCTCCCGGACCTCCCGACCAGACCAGCAGCCAGACCAGCAGCCAGACCAGCGGTATGCCGCGCCGCCGAGCCGGCCCCGCGGCATACCTCTGGCGCGTGGCCTGTCCGTCCGCTGGCCTAGGCTCGCCCCGTGACCGACGGACTCTTCATCGCCTTCGAGGGCGGCGACGGCGCGGGCAAGTCCACGCAGGTGGCCCTGCTCCGCGAAGCCCTCGAGGCGGCCGGCCGCACCGTGACGGTCACCCGGCAGCCCGGCGGCACCACCCTCGGGCGGGAGATCCGCGACCTCGTGCTGCACGGCGACCACGTCGCCCCCCGCGCCGAGGCACTGCTCTTCGCGGCCGACAAGGCCCACCACGTCGACCAGCTCATCAAGCCGGCCCTCGACCGTGGCGAGGTCGTCCTCACCGACCGCTACACCGACTCGTCGGTGGCCTACCAGGGCGCTGGTCGTGACCTGGGCGCCCAGGAGATCCACGACCTCAACATGTGGGCCGTCGACGACCTGGTGCCCGACCTGACCGTCGTCGTCGACGTCTCGGCAGCCGAGGGCCGACGTCGGCGCGGTGACGTGCACGACCGGCTCGAGGCAGAGGAGGACGCGTTCCACGAGGCGATCCGCGCCCACTACCTCGCGATGGCGCAGGGCAACCCCCAGCGCTACGTCGTCGTCGACGGCACCCTCAGCCCCGACGAGATCCACGCCGTCGTGCTCCAACGGCTGCGCGGCATGGGGGTGCTGCCGTGACGGTCTGGCGCGACGTCATCGGCCAGGACGCTGCGGTCGCGACGCTCCAGCGGGCGGTGACCGATCCCGGGTCGATGACGCACGCCTGGCTGCTCACCGGTCCGCCGGGCTCGGGCCGGTCGGTGGCGGCTCGCGCCTTCGCTGCGGCCCTCGAGTGCCCCCTGAACGGTTGCGGCGAGTGTCGCGAGTGCCGCACCGCGGTCGACGGCACCCACGCCGACGTCGACGTCATCGCCACCGAGGGGCTGTCCATCAAGGTCGAACAGGCGCGCGAGTTGGCCGCCATGTCGGCGCTGCGACCGTCGGTGGGCCCGTGGCGGGTCATCATCGTCGAGGACGCCGACCGCCTGACCGAGCGGGCCGCCGACGCGCTGCTCAAGGCGATCGAGGAGCCGGTGCCCCGCACCGTCTGGATCCTGTGCGCCCCGTCGCTCGAGGACGTCGTCATCACCATCCGTTCGCGGTCGCGGCACGTGCGCCTGCGCACCCCGCCCGCCGAGGCGGTCGCCGAGCTCCTGCACCGTCGCGACGGCGTCGAGATGCCGATGGCCATGTATGCCGCGCGGGCGGCGCAGAGCCACGTCGGGCTCGCCCGCCGGCTGGCTCGGGACGAGGGCGCCCGCATCCGGCGGCGTGACGTGATCAGCCTGGCCGGACGGATCCACGGCGTCGGCGACGCGATCGGTGCGGCCGCCGACCTTGCCTCGATCGCCGACGAGGAGTCCACCGCGGCCGCGGCCGAGCGTGACACCGCCGAGCGACAACGGCTGATGGAGCTCCTCGGCGCCGACCCGTCGACGCGCACGCAACCACCCCACATCCGCAGCCAGCTCTCGGGACTCGAGAAGGAGCAGAAGGCGCGGGCGACGCGACACTCGCGCGACGTGCTCGACCGGTCGCTCGTCGACCTGCTCTCGGTCTACCGCGACGCGCTGATCCTCCACAGCGGGGCCGCCATCGGGCTGGTCAACCAGGACAGCCTGCCGATCGTGCAGGGGGTCGCCCGCTCGATGAGTGCGGAGCAGCTGCTCCAGGCGATGGACGCCATCGGCACGGCCCGCGAACGCATCGGCCTCAACGTCGCGCCGCTGCTCGCCCTGGAGGCCATGGCGATCTCGCTGCGCGTGCCGCGTTGAGCTCTCCCCAGCCGCGCGGGATACGGTCGAGCGCATGGATCTGAGGGGACGAGCCCTGGTGGCCGTGGCCGCGGCGCTGACGATGGGGCTGTCGGGCTGCTCGCTGCTCCCCGGTAGCGGTGACTCCGAGCCTTCCGCGACCACGGTGCCCAGCACCGCCCGCACGCCTCCGTCCGGGTCGGAGGCGCTCGCGAAGTTCTACGGGCAGACGCTCGCCTGGAAGGGCTGCGGGCTCGGGGAGTGCGCCGGCCTGTCCGTCCCGCTGGACTATGCCAAGCCCGACGGCGAGACGATCACCGTGCAGGTGGYGCGSATSCGCRCCACCAAGAAGTCGCAGCGGCTCGGGTCGCTCGTCGTGAACCCCGGCGGTCCAGGTGCCTCCGGCATCGACTACGCCCGCGCCGCCGACGTCATCGTCGGCAAGCCGGTGCGGCAGCGGTTCGACGTCATCGGGTTCGACCCTCGCGGCGTGCAGCGCTCGAGCCCGGTCGACTGCCTGTCCGACCAGGAGATGGACGGCTTCCTCGCCCAGGATCCGACACCTGACGACCCGGCGGAGGTGGACCAGTACCTCGGCTCGATGAAGGTGCTCGGGGACGGGTGCCTGCAGCGCACGGGCCCGCTCCTCGCCCACATCTCCACCGAGGAGACGGCCAAGGACCTGGACATCCTCCGGTCGGCCCTCGGCGACGCCAAGCTCAACTACCTCGGCAAGTCCTACGGCACGCAGCTCGGCGCGGTCTATGCCGGGCTGTTCCCCCAGCTGGTCGGGCGGTTCGTCCTCGACGGCGTGCTCCCGCCCGACCTGACCTGGGAGGAGTCGGCCGTCGGCCAGGCGGAGGGCTTCGAGCGCGCGGCGCACTCGTGGGCCAGGGACTGCGTCGACCGGGGCAGCTGCCCCCTCGGCGGCTCCGAGTCCGCGGTGATGTCAGGGTTGGGCGACCTGCTGAAGCGGCTCGACAGCACCCCCGTGCCGATGCGTGACGGGCGGGAGACCGAGCTCACCGAGGGGTGGGCGACCCTCGGTGTCGCCCAGGCCATGTACGACACCCGGCTGTGGAAGCCGCTCACCGAGGCGCTGCGCGAGGTCGTCACCGACGGCACCGGCACCAAGCTGATGCTGCTCTCCGACGAGTACGCCCGCCGCAACCCCGCCGGCACGTACACCTCCAACCTGCTCGAGGCGTTCTACGCCATCAGCTGCCTCGACAACCCCGGCAGCCCCGACCCCCTGTACTACGAGGACATCGTGGCCAAGGCGAGCGTCAAGGCCCCCGTCTTCGGGCCGGCCCTCGCCTGGGGTGCGGCCACCTGCAGCCACTGGCCGGTCAAGGCCGGTGACGGTCCGCACAAGATCAGCGCCGAGGGCAGCGGTCCGATCGTGGTGATCGGCACGACCCGAGACCCTGCGACCCCCTACGAGTGGGCCGTGCGTGAGCGTGACCAGCTCGCCAACGCGCGGCTGCTGACCTTCGACGGAGACGGCCACACGGCCTACACGCGGTCCAACAAGTGCATCGACAACGCCGTCAACGACTACTACACGAAGGGCAAGGTCCCGGCCGACAACACCAAGTGCTGAACCAACCCCCGGCTGAGGTGTGCCGGGTGGTCACCCCGTGGGTGACCACCCGGCATACCAGTGGTGGATGGGTGCGCTGCGCTCAGCGGAAGGCGTAGACCACGGTGACCGTCACGCCGACCTTCTCGGTGCCGGCCTGGAGCGGCACCGCCGACCCGCTGTCCTTCGCAGTCATCGCGCGGGCCTCGTAGGTCACCGGCGGCGGGTCCGACACGGCCTCGGTGATGCTGACGACCGCGCCGAGGTCGCGGCCCGACGCTGTGGCGTACTGCTCAGCCTTGGCCTTCGCGTTGGCGATGGCCCGCTCGCGAGCGGTGCTGAGGAGCTTGCCGTTGTCCTCGAGGTCGAGGCTGATGCCGTTGACCTGCACCGCATTTCCACCGGCGCTGACGGCGGCGGAGATCGCGTCACCGGACTTGGCGAGGTCTCGGAGGACGGCGCTGACGCCCTCGCTGACGGTGAAGCCCTTGATGCTCGGGGCGGAGTCGGTGGGGTAGGAGTACTCGGGCTGGACCTGGAGGGTCGAGGTCTGGATGTCCTTGCCTGCCACGCCGTTCTTGGTGAGAGAGGACTGGACGCGAGCCGTGAGCTTGTTGGCCGACTCCAGCGCCTTGGCCACGGTGTCGGCCCGGGTCTGGATGCTGAGGTCGAGGCGCAACGTGTCGGGCTTCCCGGCCACTTCGGAGGTGCCGGTCACGGTGATCCCGGGGGTGCTGGTCGAGGTCCCGGGGATGGAGGGGTTGGTCGAGACTGGGTTGGTCGCGATCGGGTACGAGACGAGAGGTGCGGCCGAGGCCTCCCGGCCGGAGTGGGAGCCGACCCAGAAGGCGGCTCCGAGCAGGACCGCGGTCRCCGCGGCGACCGCTCCACGGGACATCTGCTGGGTGCTCATGGCGATGGGACGGTATGCCGTGGGGCTCGGTTCCGTGGCGGGCCCGGCGGGGTCCTCGGGCCGGTTCGGAAAACTGACGGGTCATCCGTATACTCATCGTCCGTGCCTTCGGGCACCCGCCGCCTTAGCTCAGTCGGCCAGAGCGATTCACTCGTAATGAATAGGTCATCGGTTCGATTCCGATAGGCGGCTCAGCGAACGCCCCCCAGGCAACTGGGGGGCGTTGTCGTTGGTCAGCGCACGACCATGACGGGGCACGGTGCCTCGTGGATGACGGTGTGGCTGACCGAGCCGAGCACCAGCCCGGCGAACCCACCCCGCCCACGGGTGCCGACGACGATGAGCGCGGCGTGGGCGCCGAGCGGACTCAGCACGTGTCCGGCGCTGCCGTAGAGGACCTCGGTCTCGACGGCCAGGTTCGCGAACGCGGCCCGCGCCCGCTCGGCAGCGCTGTGGACGATCCCCTCGGCGTGGGAGCGCACCGCGTTCGTGTGCTCGGTGCCGGCGCTGCTGCTCTCGACGTAGGCCTGCGCATCGGGGGAGAAGGACCCGTGGGCCACGTGCACGATGCGCAGGACGGAGTCGGAGATGGCCGCCATCTCGGCGGCGAGGTCCAGGGCTCGCTCGGACGGCCCTGACGCGTCAACGCCCACGACCACCGCATGGTCGCGGTCCGGGTGCCCGGACCGTTCGGCGCGCACCACCACGGCTGGGCACTCGGCGTGGGCTGCGACGGCGAAGGCGACCGAACCCAACAACCCCGCCGCGAGTGGACCGCGGCCACGGCTGCCGGTCACGACGAGGTCGGCGTCCTTGGAGGCGTGGACGAGCTCGGCTGCAGGGGAACCGACCGCGAGCAGGCCGACCACCGGCGAGGAGCTCGCCATGAGCTTCTGGGCGCGAGCGATGCCCTCGGCCAACAGCTCCTGGCCCGCCTCGCCGACCGCCTCGGGAAGACGCGCGACGTCGTAGGCCGGCTGGACGGGCGCCGCGGCGATGTCTGCGCTGTGCAGCACGGTGAGGGTCGTGCCCCACCTCCGGGCCGTCTCGGCAGCCCATTCCAGGGCTGCGTTCGAACTGGGGGAGTCGTCGTACCCGACGACGATCCCCTTGGACCGTTGGTTCGTGGACTGGTCGACCATGGCGTGCCTCCGGACTGTGAGCGTGCTGGTTCGCCGAATCGCGGACTGTCGTTCGGCCTGCTCCGAGCCTCACGCCGCACCCGGGAGGGGGGAAGGGCCGGAAGTCCCTCCGCAGGGTCGGTAGTCCGCGAACGGCAGAGTTGGGCCAAAGGTCGGATTCCGGGCCGCGAGTCCTGCCATCATGCGGCATGACTTCGGCACCGGGCGACCCCTTGGGCGACCGCCTCACCGGCCTGGCCCGCGTCACGGCTGAGCTCATCGAGGCAACGACGGCCGAGGCCGTCACCAAGATCGTCGTCGAGCACAGCGCGGCTGCCGTGGGGGCCACGATCGCTTCCCTCACGCTGCGAGTCGAGCCGGACCAGGTGCGGCTCGCCGGGCTCTGGGGCGGCCTGGATGGTGACGCGGAGGCATACGCCTCGTACCCGCTGAGCACGTCCACCCCGGCCACGGACGTGATCCGCACGCGACGTCGCCTCATGCTGGCGGGTCGGGAGCAGATCCTCCGGGCGTACCCGAATCTGCCGAGGATCGACCGGGGCGAACGCTCCATCCTGGTCCTCCCGCTCAACACCGCGAACGGGACGCTCGGGGCGATCGGCCTGTCGTTTCCAGGGCACCGTGACTTCGAGGCCGCGGAGCTCGACTTCCTCGACATCCTGGCCGACAGCTGCGCCCAGGCGATCCTGCGCATCCAGGCCCAGGACGAGGCGTCCGAGCGACAGGCCCAGCTGTCCTTCCTGGCGGAGGCCTCGGCCGAGCTGGCGAGCAGCTTGGACTACGAGTCCACCCTGGCGCGGGTGGCGCAGCTGGCGGTCCCGACGTTCGCCGACTGGTGTGCCATCGACCTGGTCAAGGACAACCGACTGCGCCGGCTCGCCGTCGCCCACGTCGACCCGGCCAAGGTGGAGTACGCCCACGAGCTCGCGCAGCGA
Organism: Pedococcus sp. P2_A3; assembly: GCF_056405035.1. Lineage (NCBI taxonomy): Bacteria > Bacillati > Actinomycetota > Actinomycetes > Micrococcales > Intrasporangiaceae > Pedococcus > Pedococcus sp. P2_A3. Next base: position 159,814 of record NZ_JBFUCW010000016.1, read on the forward strand.
TACCCGAGCGACCCGGACTCAGGGGCCGGCCCGTGGCAGGTGATGAGAACCGGCCGCAGTGAGCTGATCGCCGAGATCACCGACGAGATGCTGGTCGCGGCTGCCCGCGACGACGAGCACCTCCGCATCGCACGAGAGCTGGCCCTGCACAGTGCGATCACGGTGCCGCTGATCGCCCGCGGCAGGACCTTGGGGGTGATCTCGTGGGTGAGGGCCGAATCCAAGGTGCGGTACTCCCAGGACGACGTCGACTTCGCCGAAGAGCTTGCGCGCAGGGCCGCCGTGTCGATCGACAACTCTGACCTCCACAGCCAGACGCTGGCCGTGGCGGTCCAGCTCCAGCACGCAGTCCTCCCTCCCGCCCTCCCGCTGCTCGACCGCTGTGATGCCGCCGCGTACTACTCGCCCTCGGGCCGCACCGGGGTGGGCGGCGACTTCTACGACGTGCTGGCCCTGCCCGGTGGACGGGTCGCACTCTTCGTGGGCGACGTCATGGGCCGAGGCGTGGCGGCGGCAGCCTCCATGGCCCAGATGCGTGCCTCGGTCCGGGCCTACCTGGCAGTGGACCCGGAGCCCGACGGTGTGCTCACGAAGCTCGACCTGATGATGGCGGCCTACGGGGACGACCAGCTCGTCACCCTCGTCTACCTGCTGGTCGACCCGGCGCGCGACGAGATCCTCGTGGCGAACGCCGGGCACCCGGCCCCGGTGCTGCTGAGAGCGGACTCGTCCGTCGACCAGCTCCCGTCCGCTGACGGAGGCCCACTCGGGATGCCCCGAGGTCCCCGCCGCCAGCACCGGATCCGGTTCGGCCCGGGTGACACGATCCTGCTCTTCACCGACGGGCTGATCGAGCGGCGCACCGAGGACATCGATGCCGGCCGCGCCCGGCTCAGCGGAGCCGTCGGTGCCCTCGCGGAGGGAGAGCTGCAAGAGGCCCTCGGCACCCTCGTCGACGAGGTGCGGGACGAGACGCAGGACGACGACGTCGCCGCGGTGGCCCTGCGTCGTCACGCCTGACGGCGAGGTCCCTCTCGGAGGGCCGGCGGCCGGTCGGGCAGCACGGAGAACTTCGACGTGTTCGGGTTCGACCTCACGGCGGACGAGCTCGCAGCCATCGACGGCCTCGACACCGGGGTTCGCGGGGGGCCCGAGCCGGAGGCGATTACTCGCGCGGCCTTCGGTCGCGACATCCCGGACCCTGAGAGGACCTGACCAGCGGACTTCTCCTCGTCGCGTAAGGAGTTCGGGCGTCCACTCGTCTAGAGAGGGACCTGGCGCTGGCGAGTGCCTGGGTCGCGAACGGCAGGGCCCCGACCCCCTCACGTCCCGGGCCGGCCGTCCGGTCCTGAACGGCGGACGCTCGCTCCTCCCCCTGAGCGTCCGCCGTTCAGGAGTCGCCGGCACCCGATGTCCTCGTCCAGCCGACCGCGCCGAGCCCGTCACGAGATGGTCCTGCAGCCGTCTCGGGGGTAGGCGGCGTGGTCAGCAGGGGGACCACGCCGCCTGTCCGCGTGGTCGGCGCTGGGGTGTGAGGTGGACCACCTGCACCCCGCGCGGAAGCCCCTCATAGGGGGACATTCGGTCGATATGGGTACGTGGACTGCCTGTGCCGGCTGGACCGCAGATCACCAAAGTGCCCACAGCGCGTCATGACGAGGCTCCACCGGAGTCCCTACTCCCGACACGAACAGTTGGTTCTGAGGGAAAGAGTGGTTTGTGGTGCGCCGTTTCACAGGCTTCGTGCAGGGGTCGTCGCTCGCGCGGCGTCCCGCTGCGCTGGTGGTCGTCCTGAGTCTGCTGGCAGTGATGGGGACCGTCGTCGCGGCGACGCCGGCTGCAGCTGTCCCGGGGCAGCCAGGGATCCCGCAGGCGGGCACGCTGCTCTACAGCGAGGACTTCTCGAACGTCGACGCCAGCACGGCTCCAGTTCGAATCGGCAGCTACGTCGGCGGCGCAGCCGCTGACGGTGAGACGTACACCGCTGACGCCGCCTGGAGCCCCGGCGCGAGCGCGTGCAACGGGTGGGTCATGCGCAAGGGGACCCCGCTACCCACTGGCGTCACGCCGACGAGCGATGACGAGTGCGCCCGCAACGGTGGCTGGAACATCCTCGGCTCCATGGCGGTAGCCATGGGGCAGTACCAGGGCATGACAGCGGCTGATGCTGCTGCCAACCAGATCCTCAGCGAGTACACGAACAGCGTGAGCGGGGCTCAGTCCGCCGGCATCCAGCTGCAGAGCACGCAGAACTCGATCCCCACGATCGCCGGTCACTTCTACGCCATCTCGGGCATCTTCGCCGAGACCAACTGCTTCTCCAACCACGCCCGGCAGGAGTTCGCCCTCATGGTGAACGGCGTCCCGACGGTCGTCGGCACCGGCTTGGACCCGTGCAGTGACGCCAGCAGACAGGTCATCAACGTCGACAACGTCAACTACAGCGTGGCCAAGCTGCAGTCCGGCGCCCTGCAGGTGCCGCTCACGGGCGCGGCGCCCACCCTCGGCATCCGGGTACGCAACCTGACGGCGACAGGCACCGGCAACGACGTCGGCTTCGACCTCCCGCAGATCGTCGACGTGACCCCGCAGCTCGACAAGGCGTTCTCGCCGACCACCATCACGCAGGGCGGCACCTCGACCCTGACGTTCACCGTGACCAACACGACCGACCTCATGGCCAAGAACGGCTGGTCGTTCACGGACAACCTGCCGGCCGGTCTCGTGGCGTCCGGACCCGTCGGCGGCACGTGCGCGCTCACTGCGAGCAGCGTGACCAGCGGCAGCATCAGCGCCACCGGCAACGTCGCCCAGGGCCAGGTGTCGTGCACGATCACGGTGCAGGTCACCAGCAACACCCCCGGCGTGTACACGAACTCGGGCTGCACGGACAACAGTGGGGCGGCGATCCCGAACTGCACCAACAACGTGCCGACGATCGTCGGCCTCTACCCGCCGGGCTCGACGTCGCTGACCGTGCTCCCGAAGGTCGACCTGTCGATCACCAAGAGTGCGAACCTCAGCTCGTACACGCCCGGCCAGCCCATCACGTACACCGTGACGGTGCACAACAACGGGCCCAGCGACGCCGTCGCTGCCACCTTCACCGACCCCGTCCCTGCTGCCGTCACTGGCGCCACCTGGACCTGCGTCGTGACGACAGCAGGCACGGCAACGCTGTCCCCGACCGGACCGACGGCCTGTTCGCCCACTGGCACGGGTTCCATCACCGACACCGTGCGCATCAACGTCGGCGGGACCCTCACGTACACCGTGACGGGCACCGTCGCGAGCGGCACCACGGGGCCGATCACCAACAAGGCCACCGTGGTTCCTGCGGCGCAGACCACCATCCCCGTCATGCCGGGGGGAGGGCCCAACCCGGCACCGGGATCGACCCAGACCGTCCCGACCGTCGACGCCAACTGCCCGCCCGCTCCGGGCGGGGGGTGCTCGGCCTCCGTCACGACGCCCGGTAGCTCGATCGGCGTGGTGAAGACGATCACGTCGGTGACCGATGCCAACCGCGACAACCTCACTGACACGGGCGACGTGATCCACTACCGGATCGTCACGACCAACACCGGCGGGTCCACCCTGTCGAACGTCACGGTGGCCGACGTCCTGACGCCGCCCGCCGCGCCCGCCCTGACGCTCTCGTGCACTCCGACCCTTCCGGCGACCCTTGCGCCGGGTGCGACGATCACCTGCACGGCCGACTACGTCATCACGGCGCAGGACACCCAGGCCGGCACCGTCAAGAACACCGCGACCGCGACCGGCACGCCCCCCAACGGCCCCAACGTGACCAGCACCGACAACGTCACCCAGCCCACCCAGACCCCCGTGACTGGCCTGACCCTGCTGAAGTCAGCGTCCATCACCAAGGACACCAACAACGACGGCCTGGCTGGGGTCGGTGACCAGATCACCTTCACCTTCCACGTCCAGAACACCGGCAACGTCACGCTGACCGGTGTCGGGGTGGCCGACCAGCTGGTCGCTCCGGCGGGTCCGTCGGTCGCCGTGACCTGCCCGTCGTCGACGTTGGCTCCCGGTGCCGCGATGGACTGCACCAGCTCGGTGTATGTCGTGACGCAGGCGGATGTCGATGCCGGATCGATCGACAACTCGGCTACCGCCTCGGGGACGCCTCCGACCGGGCCGCCGGTGGTCACGCCTCCGTCGACGACCACGACGCCGACGCCTACTCCCTCCCCGGCGCTGACGCTGGTGAAGTCTGCGGCGATCACCAAGGACGTCAACAACGACGCCCTGGCTGGGGTCGGTGACGAGGTCACCTTCACCTTCACGATCAAGAACACCGGCAACGTCACGCTGACCGGTGTCTCGGTGGCCGACCAGCTGGTCGCACCGGCCGGCCCTGCGGTGACCGTGACCTGCCCGTCGACGACGTTGGCTCCCGGTGCCACGCTGGTGTGCACCAGCTCGGTGTATGTCGTGACGCAGGCGGACGTCGACGCGGGTTCGATCGACAACTCCGCTACCGCCTCGGGCACCCCGCCCACCGGTCCGCCGGTGGTGACGCCTCCGTCCGCGACCACGACCCCGACGCCGACGCCCGTGCCCGGCCTGCGCCTGGTGAAGTCGGCTGCCATCACCAAGGACGTCAACAACGACGGCCTGGCCGGGGTCGGTGACCAGATCACCTTCACGTTCCACGTCCAGAACACCGGCAACGTCACGCTCACCGGCGTCACTGTCGCCGACCAGCTGATCGCCCCAGCCGGGCCCGCCATCGCCGTGACCTGCCCGGCAACGACGTTGGCTCCCGGTGCCGCGATGGACTGCACCTCCAGCGCGTACGTGGTGACGCAGGCCGATGTCGACGCTGGCTCGGTGGACAACTCGGCGACCGCCTCGGGCACCCCGCCGACCGGTCCGCCGGTGGTGACACCTCCGTCGACGACGACCACGCCCACGCCGACCACGCCCGGCCTGACCTTGGTGAAGTCAGCGGCGATCACCAAGGACGCCAACAACGACGGCCTGGCCGGGGTCGGTGACCAGATCACCTTCACCTTCACCGTCCACAACACCGGACAGGTCACCCTGCACGACGTGACGGTCGCCGACCAGCTCGTCGCTCCCGCGGGGCCGGCCGTGACCGTCACCTGCCCCACCGGTGACCTCGCGCCGGGTGCCGACCTCGTGTGCACGAGCTCGATCTACGTGGTGACGCAGGCCGATGTCGACGCTGGCTCGGTGGACAACTCCGCGACCGCGTCGGGGACGCCACCGACCGGTGCGCCGGTCGTTACGCCTCCGTCGACGACGACCACGCCCACGCCGACCACGCCCGGCCTGACCTTGGTGAAGTCGGCAGCGATCACCAAGGACGCCAACAACGACGGCCTGGCCGGGGTCGGTGACCAGATCACCTTCACCTTCACCGTCCACAACACCGGACAGGTCACCCTGCACGACGTGACCATCGCCGATCAGCTCGTGGCACCCGCAGGCCCTGCGGTCTCGGTCACCTGCCCCACGAGTGACCTTGCGCCGGGTGCCGACCTCGTGTGCACGAGCTCGATCTACGTGGTGACACAGGCCGATGTCGACGCTGGTTCGGTGGACAACTCCGCGACCGCGTCGGGCACGCCTCCGACCGGCCCGCCGGTGGTGACGCCCCCGTCGACCACCACGACCCCGACCCCCAGCCCGGCTCCGGCCCTGTCGCTGGTGAAGTCGGCTGCGATCACGAAGGACGCCAACAACGACGGCCTGGCTGGGGTCGGTGACGAGGTCACCTTCACCTTCACGATCAAGAACACCGGCAACGTCACCCTGACCGGTGTCTCGGTGGACGACCAGCTCGTGGCGCCGGCCGGGCCGGCGGTCAGCGTGAGCTGCCCCTCCACGA